>CAZAQY010000183.1:0-17307 GCA_964486845.1 uncultured Pirellulaceae bacterium | reverse complement strand
CTTAGACGAGAGCCGCTAGCCAAAAACGGAATAGCGAATACTGAATCGTGAATACTGAATGCAGAATAGGAACTGCCCGGCTTGTCCGCGAGCGCTCTTCATTCAGTATTCGCGATTCAGTATTCACTACTCTGATCCTCGTCCCCAAGCTCCTGTGAGGGACGCGTATCTGTGGAAGTTCCGCTTCCTGAAAGCGAAGCCGGGCTTCGTAACGACTCGGTTCCCAAGCGGAGTTTGGGAACCAGGACGGAAGCGGCAATCGGGAGCCAGCACGGAAGGAGCAAGTCCGTCGCTGCCGCCTACAGCCACTTCTGGCGTTGTTCCAGATGGACAAACGGCTCGGCTTCCGGCATGCCCTTGACCTTCAGCCCGTCGCTGTCCCACTCGACCGTTTTGCCCAATCGCATGGCGACCATGCCGACCATGGCGACCTCGGCCACCGTGGCGGACGTGTCGAAGCCCTGGAAGGTCTTGCCTTGGCCCTTGCAGGCGTCGAGCCATTCGCCCATGTGGTCCCTGGTTCTGGGCAGGGTCACAGGGATCGGCTTGCCGGCCTCGTGGTCCTGCACGCCGCGGCATTTTTCGTCGCCCTTCAGCCGCACCACGCCGCCCACGCCCCAGGCGTTGGAGAACAGAATTCCCTTTTCGCCGGCAAACAGCACGCCGTTGGTCTGCGGCTTGCCGTAGGTCGACAGCAGCAGTTCGCCGAGTTCTTCCGGCGGACCGGCTTTGGGCCCGTCGTGCCACCAGACGCTGACCGGCTCGAAGCCTTCGCGGGCGGCGAAGTCCCAACGGAAGTCGCAGGCCGAGGGATAGCTGTCCTTGAGCGGCTCGGCGATCGTGACCGACGCCCGGACCGGGGCGCCCAGCTTCAACGCCCGCCAGGGCAAATTCAGACCGTGGGCCCCCATGTCGGCCAGGTGGCCGTCGCCGAAGGCCAGCCAGCGTCCCCAGTGCAAACAGCCCACGGCGCCCGGAGCCGCGATGTAGTAGCTCTTGTACGGCAACAGCGGCGACGGGCCGCACCAGAAGTCCCAGTTGAGTCCCTCCGGGATCGGGTCGGCGTTGGTGTCGATCGGCGCGCTGGGCGGAAAGCTCCGGTTGATCCAGCAGTGGACCTCGCGGATCTTGCCCAGCAGGCCCGCCTGGATCACCTCCATGCTGCGGCGGAAGGTGTCGGTCGAGCCGCCCTGGGTGCCGAGCTGCGTGGCTAGCTTGCTCTGGCGGCTCAACTCGCGGATCTCCCGCGCCTCGGCGCAGCTATGGGCCAGCGGCTTTTCGCAGAAGACGTGCTTGCCGGCCAACATGGCCGCCTTGCACATCGGCACGTGCCAACGCTGCCCTGGGGCGACAATCACCGCGTCCACGGACTTCTCCGCTTCCAGCAGTTTGCGGTAGTCCTCGTACACCTTGGCCCGCTCCAGCTTGTCGCCGAACTTGCCCTTCAGCACCGCAATTTGCCGAGGGTCCACATCGCAGATGGCTACCACGTTGTCCCCCTGCGCCAGGGCCGAGCCGAGGATCTGCCCCATCCGCCCACCGCAGCCCATCAGGGCCAAGCTGAGCTTGCCGTTGGCCCCTTCTTCGGCCAACGCTCGCGCAGGCACGAGATGCGGCAACGCCCAGGCGCCGACGCCGGCCGCGCCGAGGGTCTTGAGGAGTGAACGCCGAGTGATCTTCAAGTGCTGGGACATGCGGGTGGTCTCCTGAAAGGCAGTGATCGTTGAGACGAAGAAACGGAGGGAAGCGCCGGGGGACGTTAATCCCCCCGGCGCCGCGTGATTCTAATCCAGGGAAAAGCAAGGGTCAAGCAACCGGGGCTGGAGGATCGACTTCAGAACGCGTATGATGGCAGCCAGTTTTGCACTTAACGCGGCCCCAGGGTAGCATGGCTCTCCGAGCCGTGCAAAGCATTTGGCACGGGTCGGAGAGCCATGCTACGAAGATGCGCGCATCATACAAACTGGGACTCGGAGGAGAAACGATATGGCTGGACATCTTGCCCGCCGGATGCCGATCCCCCTGATTCTGGCCACGTGCCTGTTGGCGACTGTCGTTTCCGCCGCCGACCTGCGCCCGCCGCACCGTACGCCGCCGCTGTGGTCGACGACAGCGCGCGGAAGGAAGGACCGGCCGGGTTCGGGTACGCCGAAAACGCCGGGCGCCGTGGTCCGCACGCAGTGGAACACCGGCGAGATCTGGCTTCGCCGCACGATCGAACTGGCGGTGCCGCTGCCGCCGCGCGCTGCGCTGCGACTGCACCACGACGAAGATGCGCAAGTGTACCTGACCGGCGATCTCGTGCTGTCGCGCAGCGGATATACGACCGAATATGAATCCGAGGAGATCGACGTCCGTACCCTGCGGCCGGGGCGCAACGTCCTGGCAATTCACTGCCGCCAGACGATCGGCGGCCGGTACATCGACGCCGGAATCGACGCCATCCTGCCGGATACCAAATAGACATGACCCTGCAAGAAGCCCAAGACCGCGTCGATCAGTGGATCCAGACGATCGGCGTGCGATATTTTTCCGAACTCACCAATCTCGCGCAACTCGTGGAAGAGGTCGGCGAATTGGCGCGGATTATGTCCCGCACGTACGGCGATCAGAGCTTCAAGAGGTCGGACGAAAGCTATCATCTGGCGGACGAGTTGGCGGACGTCCTGTTTGTGCTGATTTGCATCGCCAACCAGACCGGGGTCGATCTGACCGAGGCGCTGGAGCGGAACTTGCAGAAAAAGACGGCTCGCGACCGGGATCGCCACCGAGAGAACCCTAAGTTGACGGGAGAAACCAAGCCATGATGCTGACGATCATGCGGCGCATCACGTTCTGTGCCGGCCATCGCCTGCACCGGCACGAAGGCAAATGCCAGTTCTTTCACGGCCACAACTACACCGCGGAGTTCTACGTCAGCGGCGCCGAGACGGACGACGTAGGTCGGGTCATCGACTTTGCCGTGCTCAAGGCCCTTTTCAAAGGCTGGATTGACGAGCACTGGGATCACGGTTTCCTGCTGTGCCGCGAGGACGAAAACGGAATTGCCGCCGCTCGGATGGTGCAGCCCAGCAGGGTCTACCTGATGCCCTTCAATCCCACGGCCGAAAACATGGCCCGTTACCTGTTGGAAACGATTTGCCCGTCCTTGTTGGAGGGGACGGGCGTGCGGGCGACCAAAGTGGTGATTTGGGAGACGCCGGAGGCGTGCGCCGAAGCTTCTGTCGATGGACCTCCCAGGACGGTAGTTTACGGCGCGGAAAGCTGTATAATGAGCAACAGCCGTACTTAGCTTCGACACCCACGTTAAGGAGCAAAACATGTCGCGCATCACCTACCTGACTGCAGCCTTGTTGACTTTAGCCCTGCTCGGTGTGAGCATGTCGACCGCCCTCGCGGCACAGCCCGCCGATCCTGCCGCGTTGGACAAAGCGTTCGAGACTTTGAAGACGTACGACTGGGGTCAAGACCGCAGTCCGCTGAAGGCGTTGGACGACGCGGTAGCCGCCGCGCACGGCGACGCGGCCGCCAAAAAGGCGTTGGAGGCGCGATTGGTGACCGTGATCAAGAGCGACGCACCTCGCGCGGCCAAGGACGCGGTCTGTCGCCAATTGAGTCTGATCGGCTCGGCCGAAGCCGTGCCGGCGCTGGCGGAATTGCTGACCAATCAGGAACTCTCGCAAATGGGCCGGTACGCCCTGGAACGTATTCCTGATGCCTCCGCGGTAGCAGCGCTGCGCGATGCGTTGCCGAAGACGGAAGGCCTGTTGAAGGTGGGAGTGATCAACTCGCTGGGCGTCCGCCGCGACGCCGAGAGCGCGGCGGCACTGGCGGCCCTGCTGGAGAACCAGGACCAGCAAGTTACGGCGGCGGCTGCAGCGGCGCTGGGGGCCATCGCCAGTCCGGACGCGGCCAAGGCACTGGACGAGTTCCAGAAGAAAGCGCCGGACAAGCTCAAGCTGGCCGTAGCCGACGCCCGCCTGTGCTGCGCGGAACGACAACTGGCCGCGGGCAAGAAGCTGGAGGCGATGGCGATCTACAAATCGCTCAGCGGCGAGGATCAACCGAAACACGTGCGTCTGGCCGCCGTGCGGGGGTTGGTGGCGGCCAGGAGCAAACCATGAAAGCCGATGTCGAAAGGCCCGCAATTCCGTTTTGCGGGACGGGCGTGCGAGTGCGTCTTGGGGGTCTGGGGATCGTCCTGCTGGCGGTCCTCGCGGGCTGTAGCGGGAGTCCACCGCCGTCCGCCACTTCGGGTGCGCCTTCGCCGCCGCCCACCGCTGCCGAGAAAAGACCCAAGATCGCCCTGATCATGAAGTCGCTGGCCAACGAGTTCTTCTCGACGATGGCCGACGGCGCCAAGAAGCACCAGGCGGAACACGCCCATCAATACGACTTGGTCGTCAATGGCATCAAGGACGAGCGCGATCTGGCCCGGCAGGTCGGCCTGGTCGACGAGATGATGGCCGCCCAGGTGGACGCGATTGTCATTGCGCCGGCCGACTCCAAGGCGCTGGTCTCGGTGCTCAAGCGAGCCCAAAACGCCGGCATCGTGGTCGTGAACATCGACAACAAGCTGGACGACGGGGTGCTGAAGGAGACGGGAGTCCGGATCCCGTTCGTCGGGCCCGACAATCGTGCCGGAGCGAGGATGGCGGGCGAGTACCTGGCGAAGAAACTTGCCCAAGGCGACAAAGTGGGCATGCTGGAGGGCATCAAGACCGCCTTCAACGGCCAACAGCGGCGACTGGGGTTCGAGGATGCGATGCAGGCGGCGGGCATCGAGATCGTTGATGTCCAGAGCGCCCAGTGGGAGATCGACATTGCCAATCGCGTGGCTTCGGCGATGATCAGCGCGCACCCCGAGATCAAGGCCCTGCTGTGCGGCAACGACAGCATGGCCTTGGGCGCGGTGGCGGCGGCCAAAGCGGCCGGACGCAGCGGGCAAATTCAGATTGTCGGCTACGACGGCATCTCGGCCGCGCGGGACGCGATTAAGGACGGCGCGATTTTGGCGACGATCGAGCAGCACGCCGGCCAGTTGGCAGTGTTCGGGATCGAATACGCGCTGCAGTTGCTGCGGGGCGAAGCCGGGCTGCAGGACAAGCAGACGCCGGTGGAACTGGTCACGGCGGAGTCGCTGCAATAGGCGCCAGACGAACCCGGTGACTGCAGCCGTTTTGGAGTGCGGCGCCTTGTCGCCGCTTTGGCTGAAAGCCGGCAGCGCGGCGGAACGAGGCTAGACGAGACACCTGAACCCAGTCCGCCGGCGCGTTGTCAAGTCGGCTCCAAAGCGGCGACAAGGCGCCGCACTCCAAGACTTCGATTCGCATGGACGAGCCCCCGCCTTCAACCGAACTGACATTCGAGGATGCGCCCCAGCGAACACCGCCGTGGGGCGCGACGGCTTTGGTCAACTACCTGGGCCTGCTCTTGGTCCTGTTGTTCCAGGTAGCCCTGTTCAGCGCGCTGTGCGACCACTTCTTTACGCTCCAGACGTTGGCCACGGTGGCCAACCAGATCCCCGATCTGACGGTGATCGCCGCCGGCATGACGTTGGTGCTGATCATCGGCGGCATCGACTTGTCGGTCGGCTCCGTGCTGGCGCTGGGGGCCGCCGTGCTGGGCATCGCCATGGTGGATTGGCATTGGCCCTTGTGGGCCGCCGCGTTGCTGTGTGTCGGCGCGGGCCTTGGCTGCGGCCTGGCCAACGGCGTGGTCAGCGTCGGCTGGTCGATTCCGTCGTTCATCGTCACGCTGGGAATGCTGGAAATCGCCCGCGGCTGCGCTTATCTGGCGACGGAATCGCAGACCAAGTACATCGGAACCCGGATCGAAGGGATCGCCGCGCCGCTGCCGGGGCTGGGCGTCTCGGCGGCCTTCCTGGCAGCGGTGACGGTCGTGATCGCCGGCCAGTTCATTCTGTCCAGGACGGTGTTCGGCCGCTACATGCTGGCCATCGGCAACAACGAACAGGTGGTGCGCTATTCCGGCATCCAACCGTGGCCGACCAAGATTGCGGTCTTCGTGCTGGCCGGCGGGCTGAGTGCGTTGGCGGGCGTGTTCCAGGCGTCCCGGCTGGGCTCGGCGGATCCCAACGGCGCCGTGGGGATGGAACTGTCGGCGATCGCGGCGGTGGTCATCGGCGGGACGAGCCTGATGGGCGGCCGCGGTTCGGTGATCAACAGCTTCCTGGGCGTGCTGATCATCCGCGTGCTGGAATCCGGCCTGGCGCAATACGGCGTCAGCGACCCCGCCAAGCGCATCGTCACCGGCGGCGTGATCGTGGCCGCCGTGATCGCCGACGCCTACCGCCACCGCCTGAGCGGGCGCCGGTTCCGATTGCTGAGGAGATGGTTTCCGCCCGCACATTCCCCGTGAACCTGATGGGAATGGAGGCTACAACCGAGAATCCTCTGTGCGCTCGAAGATTCCTAGGGTGCCGGCTCCAGCGTGAGCGACTTCATATTGAACGGCTGCCAGCCTTCGGGGATGGCTTTGACCTCGATGGAGACCTTGCCGGTTTGCCCGATGTTCAGCTCGCCCAGGTCGACCTGTTGGAAGCGGCCGTAGTTGCCCGTGTTGGGCGCTTTGGCTTGCAGCGATTGGTCGCCGGCGACGATGCGGAACGAGCCGCTGCCGGTGGCGGCGATCTCGGCCGAGACGGCGAACTTGCCGGGCTGGGTCACCTTGACGGTCCACTCAAACCATTCGCTGGGATTCAGCCAGAAGCCGATGTTGTCCCGTTCCGGTCCGGATTCGTAGCGGATCTGCTGGCCGTGGCACGTGGCGTCGATCGCGGTCAGCTTGATCGTGCCGTCCGGCTGCTGGGCCGGGACCGTGCCTTCGATTTCCAAGTCGCCCGCCACCTTCAACACGACCACGCTGCAAATCGAATCGGGGGCCGCCGGCGGGACCTGTACAGAGACGCCGGACGCGACGGATTCGGCCGCCAGGGCTTTCTTTCCGGCGTCGGCCAGCAGATAAGCGCCGGTGGCTTTGTTGCGCAGGCCGGGGACCAGCAGCTGTCCGTCGCTGGGCCACTGGAACACGTGCAGGTACAGCGTCGTGCCGCCGCCGGTCACTTTCTTCGTGCAGCGGCCCCAGGGCGTCTTGGCAAACGGGCTGGCCTGCGTGCCCCAAATCGACTCGCCGTTGACTTTCATCCAGCGGCCCATGTCCCGCAGACGTTCCACGGAGGCTTCCGGGATCAAGCCCTCGGCCGTCGGCCCGACGTTCAGCAGATAGTTGCCGCCCTTGGACGCGATGTCGATCAGGTTGCGGATCAGCGTTTCGCTGCTCTTCCAGTTGTGATCGTCGCTCTTGAAGCCCCACGTGTCGTTCATCGTCATGCAGGATTCCCAGTCCACGCCGGGCAGGCCGGTGCCCGGAATCTCCTGTTCCGGCGTGCCGAAATCACCGGCGTATTCCCGATCGCCCTTGCTGATGCCGTCCATGCCCTGGCGGCCCTTGCCGACCCGGTTGTTGATGATCAGCTGCGGTTTCAGTTTCCGCAGATAACCGTACACGTCGCGGGCGTCTTCCTCGGTGTACCAGTCGCACCATTCGCCGTCGAACCAGAGCACTTCGGGATCGCAGGTATCCAACAGTTCCTTCAGTTGCTGTTTCATGTAGTCCATATATTCCGTCTTGTGGCCCGGCACGATTTTGGTCGGGTTGTAGCTCTTGTCGTTGGGGCGAGTCTGGGCGGGGTGGTGCCAGTCCATGATCGAGTGGTAGACGCAGAACTTCAGGCCCTGTTTGCGGCACTCGTCCGCCAGCGGCTTCAGCAGGCACTTGCCGTAAGGCGAAGCGTCCACCATGTCGTAGTTAGTGGCCTTCGAATCGAACAGGCAGAAACCGTCGTGGTGCTTGGATGTGATCACGATGTACTTGATGCCTGCTTCCTTGGCAAGGCGAACCCACTCGGCCGGATCGTACCTGGCGGGATTGAACTCCTTGGCCAGTTGCTCGTACTCGGCGACCGGAATGTTGGCGCTGTTCATGATCCACTCGCCGATGCCCCTGACCGGCTGGCCCTTCCAATTCCCGGCTGGCACAGCGTACAGCCCCCAATGGATGAACATTCCGAAGCGGGCGTCGCGCCACCATTTCATCCGGGCATCGCGCTGCTCCGGGGTCTCCCGATTCCACTTGGCATCGTCCGCCGCCTGCAGAGGCGCGGCGATCGCCAGCCATCCCGACAAAAGAACCAAACCGCAGCCGAGTCGTCTCGTGTTCACGTGCTGTCTCCTCGTGGTGTAAGGTTGGGGCGAATCTGGCTTGTTGAACCGCGGCCGGGTACCCGGTCGCGGCTCAACGAGTACGTGTCTTTGCGAAGGGTAAGCGGTATAGTATACCAAAAGCTGTCGCCGTGGCGAGACACGGCACGTACCTCAGCCGTCTGCCCAGGAGCGTCAATCGCCGTGCATGAGATGTCGATCGTCCAAGCCCTGATCGAACAGGTCGAGGCCGAGGTGGAAAAATCCGGCCAGTCCGGCCGCGTCGTCGGATTGGATCTGGTCATCGGCCGGTTGTCCGGCGTCCACGTCGAGTCGATTCGCTTTGCCTACGAAGTCCTGGCGCCGGGCACGGTTTTGGAGGGCGCGACGCTGCGCATCAGCGAACCGACGGCGTACAGCGACTGCCGCGCCTGCGGAGCCCGGCAGGCGATCGACGAATTAACGATGTACTGTCCCCGCTGCGGCAGCGGCGACATCGTGATCGACGGCGGACGCGACTTGCTGCTGCAGTCGATCGAGTTGGAGCAGACGTGACGCGGCCTGCGGCCGCGACCACGTTTTGGAATGCGGTGCCTTGTCACCGCTTTGGACAGAGGCCTGTCGCGTCGCTGATCCTTGGGTTCAGAGACACACCAAGGTATCCGAACACAAAGGATCATCGGGGATTGGGAAGCGAGGATCATGACGGAACGCAAACGTTACGATTGTGTCGTGATCGGCGGCGGGCACAACGGCTTGGTGGCGGCGGCCTACCTGGCCAAGGCCGGCAAGTCGGTGTGCGTGCTGGAGCGGCGACATGTCCTGGGAGGCTGCGCCACCACGGAACAACTGTGGCCGGGGTACAAGGTATCGACCGCCGCCTACGCGGTCAGTTTGTTGCTGCCGGAGATCATCCGCGAACTGCGGCTGAATCACTACGGGTTCACGATCCTGCCGCGGAATCCGTCTTCGTACACGCCGCTTCTGGACGGCCGTTCACTGTTGATGGGTCCGGACCGTCAGCGGACACAGGAGGAGATCGCCAAGTTCAGCAGGCGAGATGCGGGCGCGTACCCAGAGTATGAGGCTCTGCTGGAACGGATCGCGGCGGCCATCGAGCCGGTGCTGGCCAAGACGCCGCCCGACGTGCTGCCGCTGTCCAAATCATGGCGCAGGATCGGCGTCGCCAAGCGGGTCCGTGACACGTCCCGGTTGTGGGAGCTGTACCAGGCCCTGGCGGAGTTGGGCGACGACTTGCCGGAGGCCGTCGAGATTGCGACCGGCGCGGCCCGGCCGATCCTGGAACGTTGGTTTGAAGCGGAGGTGCTGCGGGCGACGATCGCCACCGGCGCCATCATCGGGGCGTTTGCCCCGCCGTCGTCGCCGGGAACGGCCTACGTGCTGCTGCACCACGTGATGGGCACGGCTGGCGGCGCGCGGGGGATCTGGGGCTACGTCCAGGGCGGCATGGGCGGATTGGCCGATGCGCTGGAAGCCGCCTGTCGCGATCTGCACGTGGAGATCCGCCGCGAAGCGGAAGTGGCGCGCATCCTGGCAGCGGGCGGCCGCGTGATTGGCGTGTCGCTGGCGGATCATACGGTGATCGAGGCGGAGACGGTGGCTTCCAGCGTTGACGCCCACGTGACCTTCGAGCGGTTGTGCGTGCCGGCCGAGTTGCCGGAAGCGTTCCGCAAAGCGGTGGCGCGGATCGACTACAGTTCGGCTTCGGCCAAGATCAACCTGGCGCTCGCCGAGCCGCCCAATTTCCGTGCGGACCCGTCCAACGGCATCGCTCCGCATCATCACGGGACGATGCACATCTGTCCCACCTTGGACTACATTGAACGGGCGTATGACGATGCCAAGTACGGCTGGCCCAGCACCGAGCCGGTCCTGGAGTTGACGCTGCCTTCGAGCGTCGACCGGACCATCGTGCCGGAAGGCAAGCACCTGATGTCGATCTTCGTCCAGTACGCTCCGTATCGGCTGGCGAGCCGCAGTTGGGACGAGATCAAGGAGGATTTCGCGGACCGCTGCATCGAACTCCTGGCTCGTTACGCCCCGAACGTGCCGGGAGCAATCGAACACCGTCAGGTCCTTAGCCCTCTGGATTTGGAACGTACGTACGGCCTGACCGGCGGCAGCATCATGCAGGGGGCCATGCATTTGCACCAGATGTTCGCCATGCGTCCGGTCGCCGGTTGGGCCGACTACCGCACGCCGCTTTGGGGCCTGTACCTGTGCGGTGCGGCTGCTCATCCCGGCGGCGGAGTGATCGGCGCCTGCGGCAAGAACGCGGCCGAAGAGATTCTGCGGGATGGCTAATATGAGCACCGTAACGTTGCCCGAACTCGGACTGTTCGCGGACTGGATCCGGGCCACGGACGACCACGCCGAGCACCACTTGACGCTGCTGTCGCGAGTCGAACGGGCCTGGGACAGCACCGCCGCGGGGGCGCCGGCCGAACGGATTAGTCTGGCGCAGAAAGTCGAGCGGTGGCGCTATCAGCACCTGCACGAGCACGCCGGGGCGCTCACGCCACAGGACGAGGCGTTGGTCGACGCGCTGGACGGGGCGGCGCGGCAACTCGCCGGGCGAGGTCACCTGGCCCCGCGGCAAACGCGGCACGCGGTCCACGATCCGAAACTGGACACGGAATCCATTCGACAAGCCTGTGCTGCACTCGATCCTTCGTACCCGCTGTCGAAGTTGATCGGACGAGCGAGGCAGCTGACGCAGTTGCATTTCCCCGGCGCGGCGGGCAGCCGACCCGAACATGCCGCGGGCCATCGCACGCTGCTGTACGCGCCGGTGTATGTTTCCAGCGACTGTGTCAATTACTGCCTGTACTGCGGATTTCGCTATCCGCGGCAGATCGCTCGGAGGCACCTGAGTGCGGCGGAGAGCCTCGACCAGGCGCGGATTCTGGGCCAGCGGGGTTTTCGGCACATCTTGATCGTGGGCGGCGAGTTCCCCAGCCGGACGACGCCAGCCTACTACCGGGAGATCATCAGGGCGCTGGCGGCCGACGGCTTCGAAGTGAACATCGAAACCGCGCCGCAGACCACGGATGCCTATGCCGAACTGGTGGCGGCCGGGGCCTGCGGACTATCGCTGTACCAGGAGACATACGACGAAACGTTGTACGCCAAATATCACATTCGCGGCCCGAAGACGTCGTATCACTGGCGGTTGGAAACGCAGGATCGAGCCGCCGAGGCGGGCATGCCGCGACTGGGCTTCGGCATCCTGCTGGGGCTGGCTGAGCCGCGTGCCGACTTGCTGGCGATGCTGCGGCACGCCGCGTACCTGGCGGACCGGTTTCCGGATCGGATCTTGGCGTTCAGCCTGCCGCGGATTCATGAAGCTCCGGGAGGTTTCCAGATTCCCCATGCCGTCTCCGACGAGGATCTGGTCCGGTTCTACTGCTGCTTGCGGATCGCCTTTCCACAGGCCTTCCTGGTCCTGTCGACCCGCGAACAAGCCGAACTCCGCGACATGCTGGCGAAGATCTGCATTACGCAAATGAGCGCCGGCAGTTCCACGGCGCCCGGAGGTTACGCTGCCGACGGTTCGGCGTGCGCCGACTCGGACGCGCAGTTCCCTCTGTCCGATCACCGCTCGCCGGCCGAAGTCGCCGCCCGGTTAGAGCAAGAGGGGATTGAGGTCACCTGGACGACGAGCCGCACGTAGCACGGCGTCATCCTCGTTGGTCATCCAAGCACGAAGCGCAAGCAAGTGAATGGCTCTTACGCCTGCCGCAGCAGGTTGTGCGTCATCTGCTGCACGCGCGGTGCGTCTTGTGGCTCCGCGGGGCGTTCGTCGCGGACGATGAACACCGTATGGCTCTGCCGGGGATTCGTGCCGTCCGCATCCGAACTTCTCGACAGCCGTCCCAGATAGACGCCGTTGGGCCAGTCCGCCGGGATATAAAGACTCGCCGCCGGTTCCCAACGGCACTCGCGCCGCCGCGGGCGGACCTCGGGCAGCGGTTGAGGCTTGCCGCGGAAGGGGCCGAGCGTGGTCATCAGCCGGGCGCCGCAACCGCCGTAGTAGCCCATGCGGAAAACTTCGATCACGTACTGGGCCGGCGGATCGGCACTAACCATGAATTGGATCGACTCGCCCGCGGCCAGCGATTGCCGCCAGCAGAAGCCTTCGATTCGGGGGCACCGGTATCCGCCCGGCTCATCGAGACGGACGCAGGTCAATTGCCAGTCCAGGGGTCCGGTGTTTGCATTCTCCTCGCGAGTTAACGAACGCTCTGACGGCGCCGCACGGGAGACGCCGCAGACGTCCGCGCCCAGCACAAAGGCTGCCGATGCGCCCAGCGCGCCCTTGAGAAGATCTCGCCGATCAAGCCTGGTTGAAGGGTGATTCGTGGTCATGGTAGCGGCTCCTTGATCAGCGTTCAAGATTCCGCAACGGCCTTGTCTGGCCCGCGGGTTTGCCGCAGGGACTCGACGGCGTTTTTGCTCGATGCACAAGCCGTTGAACCACCGGGGCAAGCCCCGTGGCGAACGATGGGGACTACTTTAGCAGATCATTTGTCGCCGAGGAACTCGAGGATCCGAAGCGCGATGAATCGGTTGCCCGCGTTGGTCAGGTGTACGCCGTCGTTGGGGTCGAACAGGCTGCGTTTGTCTGGGTGCGTGCGGGTCGGCTCGTACACATCGAGATAGGCGGCTCCCGACTGGGCGGCGATCTCCTTCGTCATCGCGTTGTAGCGTTCGAGTTCCTCGGGCTTGCCGAACAGCGAGTGCGCCCGGTTCGCGGCCGTGGCCTTATGGGCATTCGCCCGGCAGATCTCGAACGCCGACGAACTGGCGGACAGCAGAATGATTCGGGCGTCGGTCTCGGCACGGATCTTCGCCAGCACCGTACGGTAGTCCGCCTCGAACTTGTCCGGCGGCACCGCCTGAGCGGTGTAGTTCGAGGCGCTGCTGACCTTGCTGTCGTTGTGGCCGAGAAAGATGAACACGTGCGTGGGGGGCGACTCGAACAGGCCGTCGTACATGGACAGGCGGTAAGCGGTGGGCTCTCGGTTCAGACGCTCCAGCACACGGGAGATGAAGTCGCCGCCCACTGCGGCGTTGCGCAGCGTGACCTTGTCGCCGAAACGCCGTTGCAGCCAAAACGCGACCTTGTCCACGTAGTTGTAGCCGCGCTGGAAGTCGGTCAGGCTGTCGCCCAGGAACAGCAGGCGGGCCGGCAGCGGTTCCAGTCTCACCCTGGCGGCGGCCCGCTCGAAAGCATCGACCACCTCCTGCTCTGCAACGTCCGCATACGCTTCGGCCACCGCACCGGACTCGACGTGCAACGCGATCAGGCGATGGATGCCGGTCGGCGCCGTGGCGGGCAGCGGCCACGGGTAACGGGCCGTTCCGGTGGCATGCAAGGGCACATCCTGGCACGTGATGGCGGCATCGGGGCCGCTGAGGAAGAATCTCAGCCTGCCGCGGCTCAGATGCTGGCCGCGCTCTTGGACGAGGATATCCAGGCAAGCCTCGCTTCCCGGCGCGACCATGGCAAACGGCGGGGTGATTCGCAACGTGACGTCGATCGGCTCGACCCGAACCAGGGCCGCGTCGTCCAGGAGAACTCGGCTGTTTTCGCCGCGGACCTCGACGGCGGCGCCGAAACTCTGCACTTGCGGGTCGAGCACTTGCAGTTCGTAACTTAACTCCTGCCAGTTGTCCGTCAGCCGTGTGGGTTTCTCCTGCCAGGCGTAGGCGTAGTGGATCTTGCCCGGTTGGGGCGGCGTGTACTGGATCAGCCCCAGCAGGCACTCGCCCTGGCCCTTGGCCCACACGGAGAAGCGGAAGCGTCGCGCCGTGATCGCGGGCGGCCGCACGGGCTGGAACACGCGGCCCCAGGCTTTGCCGTTCTTCGTGACGGCGGTCAGTTGGACGCAGCGCTTGCCGGCGTGAGGAACGCCCGCGTCCGTCGCCGTCTGGAGCGAGCCCTGCCACGAAGGAGCCAGCTGCCAGTCGGCGACTTGGCCGGCGTCCCCCTGCTCGAATCCGGGATTCCGCAGGAAGTTCTTGGCCTCGTCGCCGAGAACCAACGAGGCCTCCAGGGCCAGCAACGCTAAAACCCAGCTGTAACGAACCACGCGTTTCGTGGTGTGGAACATCTTCCTGTCCTCCATTTTTCTGTCCTCCGTTCTCGCGTTTCCCTGCGTCTACCTCTGTTCGCGGCAGCTGGTCTCGAAACACCAGCGAACAGAAGATTGCCGCGTTTCAAGGTAGCAAGCGTAGGCCCGCAGGGGTAGAATGGGCGAGGAGGTAGGCGGAATGAACATTCAACTCACAGCGCAGCAGTTCCTTCCCTTGACCGGAGAGCAAAGGCGGATGCCTATTCCTGGCTGCCGTTGCTCTGCCGTATCCAGGCCGCGATGTTCCGGCGGTCTTCCTCTTCCAGCCGCCGGCGTTTGGCGGAGTACCGTTCGTGCTTCGCTCGCTCCTCGTCTGTCCAGGTGTTGGCTTCCACGTAGTCGCCGCAGTACGGCACGCCCAGGTCGATCCAGGCGGACAGTTTGCCCAACTCCTCGCGCGACAGCCGCACCTCCTCGTGGCCGCCTTCCAGCAATTCGATCAGCCGGCTGCGATTGGCGCCGGCGGCGTACGGCGGTTGCACGGGCGGCGCGGATTGGGCGCTTACCCAGTTGACCATCGCGTGGTCGGCATCGCCCCGCCACAATCCCTCGGTCGGCTTGTCCTCGCGGGCGTGCGTCAAGGCCAGGTACGACCGGCTCCAGCGCCGCTTGGCATGCGTGTCTTGCACCCCGTGCGCGGTCAGCGCGTAAGGCACGTCCGCCCGGCCATCGTGGCAGCGGACGCAGTGGCGATCGAGGATCGGTTGAATCTCCTGAGGAAAACTGAACCCGCGTGGAGAGCCGTAAAAAGGATGGAGCGTTTCCGCCCGCTGGCGCAGGGCCTGCGCCAGCGGCAGGCCGGCCACGGGGCCGCTGTTCTTGTGCTCGTGGCAGCCCACGCACGAGGCGTTCTCGCCCGGCTGCAGCGTGGACCAACTGCGCATCGTCTGGACCATCCGGCCGCGCTCGTCCAGCAACTGGAAGTAGACCGGCGTCCGCGCCGGGACTTCGACGAAGACCGAGCCGTCTTCGCGTACGGTGGCGTCACCGAGAATCCGTTTCGGGTCCCAGGCTCCGTTGCCGATCGCGACCGGCGTGCTGATTAAGGCCCCGCCGCCCGGCCCGCCGTTGCCGTTCGAGCCGATGCCTGCGATGCGGAATTCCAGCGCCACCACGCGCATCGTCTTGATCGTCCCCCGCTCGACGCCCGCCAGGCCGGGCCCGGCGTACACGTCCTGGACGTAGAACGTTCCGGTTGTCTGGCGGTAATCGACCAGGCTGGGACGCATCCGGCGCGTGGTGCGCTGCCGCACGGGGACGCTCTGGCTGCAAGGCAACCGCGGATCGTCCACCAGCCGCTCCCGCGCCCCGCTGCTGGTCATCCAGTAGACCCCGAACAGCGGCCCGAACCCACCTTCGGCCCAGCGCCAGCCGACGGGATGATAGGTCACCAGGTACTCGGTCTCGCTCAACGGGTACGGATATTGAAACAACTCGCCTTTCTGCCCGAACGCATCAACCCTCACCGCGGGTGTGTCCCGGACCGGAGCGATCAATTGCGCGCCGGAGTTCTCCTGGCGGCCTTTCGCCGGGTCGATCAGAATCAGTTTGCCCGTCTGCCGCGAATGGTGCCCCGTGGCGATAGCCGCCACTTTCTGAGTTCCGGGCACGCCGCGAGCGTGCAAAATCGTGGTGGGAAACCACGAGTTGCCTCCGTAGAAGTCGCACTGGTTCGTCCCGTCGGGGTTCATTTGCAGCAGCGGCTGCGGATAGATCTGGCCGCGATCGTTGTACTCCCAGCGGGTGTACAGGATGCGGCCGTCGTCCGTGACCGTCGGATAATTGTCGTGGACCTGGTCAAACGTCAGCCGCCGCAGGAAACGGCCGTCGCCGTCGCAGCGGTACAGGTTGCTGACCTCGGTCCACCAGCAGTCCACGATCTGCACGCAGCGGGTCGAGTTGAAAATGATGTCGCCGTCCGGCAAGTAGGCGGCCTCGTAGTCGGCGACACCCAGGCCGTGGGTCAGTTGCCGGATGACGCGCGACTCCAAGTCCATTTCGTACAGGTGGTAGTCGTCCTCGCGGTCGGACTTCTTCCAGGCGAACAACACTCGGCGGCCGTCGTAGGACACGTCCGGGTCGCGGATCACGCCGCCCGGATCGTCGATCAGTGTTTCGACACGCAGCTGGTCGCCGTCCCAGCACGCCAGGCAGAGCGCCGCACCGGGCACGAAATGACGTTCCGCTTGCGCATCCGACTGGCCTTCGGTGTAGGCATAGTGCGAGCCGCCCAGAGTATAGTGCTTGGTGAACACGAACTGCGGCACTTGGCCGCTGAGAGATCGCAATCGTACCGCCCGCCGCAGACGGCACGCATCCGCGTACAGGTTCAGCCAGGCGGGATCATCGGGCGACGTCGCGGCTTGGATCAACGCCTCCAGACGGGGCGCCAGCGTCCGGCCCGCGTCGCCTAAGTCCTCCAGCACGCGGCGAATCAGTTGCTGCTCAAGCCCCGCGTCTCGTCTGGCCTCGAAGAACCAGCCGAACTGGCGCTGAGCATCGAAATCGTCCGCGGGAGTACGAAACGGACGATCTTGCAGCGCCCAGTCGGTTTCCGGCCAATCCGTCCAGAAACGCCGATACAAATCCTCCCAGACGGCTGCCCAGTCCGTCCCGTCTGCGGGCAGCTTGAGGTTCTGCGCTTGCAGCCGAGCCACGTTCCGGCGGGTGGCCGCCATGCTCTCGGCCCATGTTTCGCGCCGGTCGTAGAGGTTCGGCTCCGCCGCCTGCGCGGCGCACGCCGTCAGCCAGGCCAGCAGGGCAAATCGTTCCATCATCAGGCAGGCTCCTCGTGCGGTGCGATTCTTCGTAGCATGAGCGGGTAAGGGAGTAGTGGTGAACCACTCCCTCCCCGTTGTCGCAATGGGGTCAATTAGTACGATATTCGCCAATAACGGCGAAATCACTCCTCCTTGAGGTGTGCCGAT
>CAZAQY010000182.1:0-17325 GCA_964486845.1 uncultured Pirellulaceae bacterium | reverse complement strand
TCGGGCGGCAGGAGCTGCTGTACGGTTCGCAGCGGTTGATATCGCCTCTGGACTGGGCCAACACGCGGCGCACGTTCGAGGGCGGCAAGCTGATTTGGGAGGACGAGAACTGGGACGTGGACGGCTTTTGGGCCCGCCCCATGCGGCGCGTGGGCCACGTCCAGGACTTGGACCCGCCGGACCTGGATCGGCAGTTGTACGGGGTGTTTTCCACGTACAAGGGCCTGCCGCGGGACAAGGTGGACGCGTACTGGCTGGCGGACGACAACGATCTGGCCGGCTTCCGCTACGACACGCTGGGCGGCCGCTACTACGGCAGCTACGACGCCTGGTTGTACGAGTTGGAGGGCGGCTACCAGTTCGGTTCCAACGCCAACGATTCCGGCCACTCGGCCGGCTTCTTCACGTTGGGCGGCGGACGCAAGTTTGACTGTGTGCGCTGGAAGCCGGTGCTGTGGCTGTTCTACGATTGGGCCTCCGGTCAGGGCACCGTGACCGGCGCGGACGGCAAACCGGCGGCTGCGGGTTTCAACCATTACGAACCGTTGGGTCACAAGTACCTGGGCTTCATGGACCTGTACGGGCGCAGCAACATCGAGGCCGTCAATGCCCAGCTGACGTTGCGGCCGATGGAGAAACTGACGCTGCTGGCGTGGTACTATTACTTCTGGCTGCAGGACGGCAGCGACGTGCCGTACAACGTGGACATGACGCCGTTTGCGGGGCTGACCAGCAATCCGACGGGCAACCGCGATCTGGGGCACGAGATCGACTTGACCGCGACCTACTTGTTCACGCCGCGGTTGGGGCTGCTGCTGGGCTATTCGCACTTCTTCTCCGGCCGGTTCTACGACACGCCGAAGGTGCCGTACCGTGGCGATGCCGATTTCTTCTACACGCAACTGACGCTGGATTTCTGAGTCTCTTGCCTGTCCAGAATCGATTGTCCGGGTGGGCTGCGCGGGGCGGAGTTTTGTTCGCGGTGGCTTTTCATCACGCGGAGCGTGATGGCTACTATGGCGCCAATCGGCCGGCGAGCGGCCTTGACAGCCTCGCAGCGCGTTGGAAACGGTACGGACATCTGGTAAGCTAGTAGCCATCACGCATAGTAGCCATCACGCATAGTAGCCATCACGCATAGTAGCCATCACGCTCCGCGTGATGAAAAGCAACGTCCCTTTTACGTCTCTAACATCACCCAGAGCCCGAAGACGGCTGTTCCTCTCGCGGAGCGAGAGGGCTACTCTTGGGGCTGCTTTGGAGTCCTGCCATGTCTCGACTCTGGCCGTTTCACGTGTTTGACCCGGGAGGGGAGTTACTGATCATCGAGCGGCGTTTGCCGCATTGGTCCCAGGCGGGAGCCATCTGCTTCATTACCTGGAGAACCGAGGACTCGCTCCCCAAGCCGGTGCTGGCACGCTGGCATGCGCAGCGTGACGCTTGGCTTCATCAGCACGGCGTCGATCCGCAGCGAGCTGATTGGCGGAACGAACTGAATCGTCTCAGCCGCGGACTGCAGGCGGAGTTCTTGCGCACCTTTTCGGAGCGTTGGCACGAGAACCTCGATGCGTGTCATGGTGACTGCGTGCTGCGGCAGCCCCCGTTGTCCCAGATCGTGTGCCGGAGTCTGCTGCATTTCGATGGCCAGCGCTACGAAATGACCGATTTTGTGGTGATGCCCAACCACGTACACCTGCTGGCGGCCTTCGAGACGGAGGAGGCGATGCTGGAACAGTGCGAGTCGTGGAAGACCTTTACCGCCACGAGGATCAATCGCCGCCTGGGCCGGAAAGGGCGATTCTGGCAGCAGGACGGATTTGACCACCTCGTGCGATCCGCCGAACAGTTCGAGTACTTGCGCCGTTACATCGCCGACAACCCTGCCAAAGCGCGGCTCGCCGCCGGTGACTACGTTCACTACTCGAAACCGCTGTAGAGCAGCCATCACCAAAGTAGCCATCACGCTCCGCGTGATGAAAAGCAGACTCTCCCCCCAGCGACAGTTCCGGGGGGATTCGCGACGCTTGGCTTTTCATCACGCGGAGCGTGATGGCTACTTTCTGCGGGGCGGAGCGAGCAGGAAGGCGGCCAGCACGGCTAGTCCGAACAGGGTATAGCAGAGCGTGAAGACCCAGGGTTCGGCGTCGATGAACAGCAGGTCGTGCAGCCAGGTGGCGATGAAATCACCGCGATAGGCCGTCTGGCCGGCCAATTGGCGCAGCTCGTTCTCCCAGATGGTCAACGGGCACATGACGCCCAGCAGCGCCTGGACCACCACCAGCAGAATCGCCGCCAGGTGCAGGCAGCGAAACCAGAAATTCCTGATCCATTGCCAACGGGCGAGAATTCCGATTACGGTCAGCACCAAGCCCAGGATCACGAACGCCACGAAGCCAACGTGGAGCACGAGCACTGCATCGGCGGCAAGTCGATAGGCAAGTTGCACGGTCGAGTCTCCGGCGCCGGCGTCGGAACGGCGGGATGGCGATGGGCGAGCAGAGCACTGGGCAAAACCGCCCAGGGGCCTTTGCGCGCTGTTTCGTTATACGCTCGTTGCGCGATCGTGACCAGCCGGGGCCGAGCTTGGACATATCGGCTGTCTCCTTAGATTCGCTGTCGAGTCGGCATTCGACGGCGAAATCAAGGAGACAGCGGATTCGTGGACGGTGATTTCGGCGGACTGCCGATGTTCGACCCGGTGTTGCAGCTCCAGTCTTTTCAAATCCTCGCTGTTACAAATCCCCGGTGGATCCCGTTGGCCGCGTCCGTTGGATCGCTACAACCGTTTGCCCGCCTTGCACTTCTGTCGTGTCTTGTGCGCGCCGGCCTGCCGCTCGATTGTGAAGCGGACACGGGGTACGTACAATGGCGGCGGTGCAGGATTGGCGAGTTGATTCGGTGTCAGTGGCTGTTTGCTGTCATCACGCGGAGCGTGATGGCTACTTGCTTGTCGGCTATCATCACGCGGAGCGTGATGGCTACTTTCGTGATGGGTACTTTCGTGATGGGTACTTGGTTGTCGTGATTTATGAGCGAGTTACAGCACGAATGCGGCATCGTCGCCGTGTACCACCTGCCGGGCGAGCAGGTCAGCCCGCTGTGTCCGGGGCAGGGGCCGGAGCAGGTCTCACGATTGGTCCCGCGGATGCTGTTGGATATTCAGAATCGCGGGCAGTTGGCCGCCGGGATGACCTCCTACAACCCGGCGCGAGATCAGCTGATCGACACGCACAAGGACGTGGGATCGGTCACCGAGGTGTTCCGTCTGTCACACCCCGCGGGCTGTGAAGCCCTGATGCAGGAATACGCGGGCCGCGCGGCGATCGGGCACGTGCGCAACGCGACTTGCGGCGCGGACGACCGCAGCTATGCACAGCCCTTCGAGCGGCACCACTTGATCAAGTACAAGTGGTTCAGTTTCGCGTTCAACGGGCAACTGGCGAACTACCAGGAACTGCGGAACCGCTTGCTCAGCGACGCGGATCATCACCTGGCCCGCGAGAGCGACACCGAAATCCTGATGCACGAGTTCAGCGGCGAGTTGTCGGGCGATCTCCGGCCGTCGTTGCCGGAGATGATGCGGAACGTCAGCCGCCGGTTCGACGGGGCCTACAGCCTGGTGCTGTTGAACGCCCAGGGCGACATGCTGGTGGCCCGCGATCCGCTGGGGATCAAGCCGCTGGTGTATGCGAAGGAAGGGCCGCTGTTTGCCGCTGCCAGCGAGAGCGTGGCCTTGCTGAACTTGGGGTTCAAGGCGGAGAGCATCGAGTCGTTGCTGGCCGGCCAGGCGATCACCATTACCGCCGACGGCCGCTTCGAGATCCAGCGCTTTTCCAGCAGCGGCCGGAGCGCCCACTGCTTCTTCGAGTGGGTCTATTTCGCCAACGTCGCCAGCACGCTGGACGGCCGCAGCGTGTATGTTTCGCGGACCGCCCTGGGCGTGGAACTGGCGCGGCTGGAGTTGAAGGACGGCCGCGTGCCGTTGGACAAGGACACGATCGTGGTCCCGGTGCCGGACACGAGCAAGGCGGCGGCCGACTCGATGGCGTTTGAACTGGGCGTCCAGTCGATGGAAGGTTTGATTCGGAACCGTTATGCCGGCCGCACGTTCATCGAGGGCGGGGAGAGACGCCGGAAGAAAGCGGAAACAAAGTACACGCCGCTGCGCGAGGTCCTGCACGGCCGGCGCGTGTTCCTGGTCGAGGACTCGATCGTGCGTTCGACCACCATGCGCGTGCTGCTGGACCGCATCCGCACGTTGGGCGGAGCCCGCGAGATCCATGTCCGCGTCGCTTGCCCGCCGATCATCGCCCCGTGTTTCTACGGGATCGACATGTCGACGATCGAGGAGTTGTTCGCGCCCAAGCACGTGCCGGACGGCCGGTTGACGGACGAAGTGTTGCAGACGATGGCGGCCGATCTGGGGGCGGATTCGCTGCGCTACTTGCCGGTCGAGGCGGTCGCGCGGGCGATCGGGTTCGACGGCGACCAGCTGTGCCAGGCGTGCATCACGGGCGGCTATCCGACGCCCTGGGGCCAGCAGTTGTACGAGATCGCAGTCGAGAATTCACGCAACGGGGCAAGCAACGGACAGGCCTACGAATTTCGCGAGGTACCGGCCGGTTGCCGATGAGCATTGTTCGGTCGCACTGTGTCCTCGACTTGCCGTTGCGAAGCGCCGAGGTCGGCCGCGAGACGATCGTGCGCGGCCCTGGCGTGGCGTTTCGAGTGTCCGCGAGTGATGGCAGGCTCGTTACGAACCCAGCTGGCCTCGGCAGTAGCAACGCGGCAAGCGGCGTGCTGCAGGCGTTCGGGACCGCGCAGGGCACTGCGAGATCCTCATGCGCTCTGCCAGGTGGCGGCCGATCGCGCGTCGTCGGCGCCGGGCGCGTGGCTGGCGAAGGGGAGCAGTGTTGGAGCCCCGCCACGCCGCTTCGCGACCTGAATCCATCTTTCCACCCATGCTCCGTCCTCTCTGCCGGGGCCGGAAAACAACCAACCTGACAGCCCTGGGCACGCGGCGACGCTATGCCGGTACTGGTCCTCACGCGGCGCGGCGGAGTTGATCCTGGCGCCGCAGTTTCTTCAGGCGGCGCCGCTCCGTCTTGCTGAGACGCTCGCCGGACGATGGGGCCGCGAGAACGCCGTCGTCCGAGCCTTCGTCCACGGCTTCGTCCGCTCTTGCACCGAGCCGCAGCACGGGGGGAGAGACGTTCCGCGGCGGTTCAGCAGCGTCCGTTTCGGCCTGCTCTGACGGGGGCTCCGCAACCGTTTCGATGGCCGTTTTGTGACGAGTTCGCGCTTTTCCGGCAGCCGACTCGCGAGTACGCGATCTCGCTCGTCGCGGCTTGGCGGTGCGGGCCGGCAGCAGCCCCTGCGAATCAAGGTACACGTAACGCCCAAAGGACATCACGGCGACAAAGACTCCCCAATGCCCAACCATCAGCAGTGTCGAACTGATGAGATCGACAAGCAACCCGCTGATCGGCTGGACTTCGATCTGCGCAAGAATCGTGCCCGTCAGATATCCGACGGTCGCCGCCGCCAGAAAGCCCAAGGACAGGCGATTGGGTCGAATTTCAAACGCCAATCGCACGGCCGCCAGCGACCACAGAAGAACGGCAATGATCGGCAAGAGGCTCGCGAATCCCGGCGCTGCGCCTCGCCAAATTGCGAACACCGTGAGTGTCGTCAAGTCGCGATGTACGCCCGTGGCAACCGCCGTCGCCATCGCGAACAGCACGAGCGGAAACCACGTCCAGACCCGGTAGCGACCGCGATAGTCGTCGGTCTTGTGTCGGCGCAGACGATAGATCTGCAGCCCCTGAAAGGCCGCCACGCTGAGCATCAGCGAACAGGTCCAGCCGGCCAGACTGCCGGGATGCCGAACGTCCAAACACGACAACGCATTTTGCCACGTGCCGGTCGGCCAGAGCTGCCAGTGACCATAGCTCGCCAACAGCCCGACGATGGCGACCAGGCAGGAGAGCGATATCACGACCTGGGTGAACGGACGCGAAGCCAAGATGGCAGCGCAGGGAGGCTGGTTGCCGGGAGAGGCAGCATCCGAGTACGAATTGCCGTTGCGCGTGCCGACTTTTGCAGTCGGCTGCCTTTCGGCAGCAGAATCGCCTTCTGCGCCAACGACATTCAGGCTTTCCTCGATCAGCACTCGACGCCGTCTCTGATCGCACGCCGCGATTCGCCTCAATCCCATCGCTGGATCTCACAATTCTCACACCGCCGTCCAAGTTGCGCTGCCCAAGAAGACTTCGGCGTCTGGACAGGCGAACTGCAGTTTACGCGGCGAGTATCCTTTGCTCAGGATAGATAGACTGGATCGAATTGGGGATATAGATAGAACGGGCTCGGTAATCGGAATCAGAAAAGACTGCAGAGTCCCGCTAAACATCAGCCTTCTCGGCCGGACAGCTTCTCTTACCTGATTTCACGACACACCGGAAGGTCAATCACTCAAACGCTTTACGTCGCATGACAAGCGTTCCCAGGCCGGCACATCGAACTTTGACTCGCTGACATCCACGACCTAGGCTGTCGTTGCCCACCACTTCCAAAACCAAGCGAGTCGAAGCCATGGTCGAGCAGGTCTTGAACTCCAAGCTTACGAATGGCACGCAGGGGTCCGCACATTCCGTGGAACGAGCGCTCACGACGATCTCGTCGCTGGTCGGAAACCTCGACGAAGTTGCGCAATCCCCGTTGCGGTCCGGGGCTCAGGCAGGCGGACGCCTGCAGAATCAGCTGGCTCAGGTGAGACTCGGCGTGGCCAGCAGTCTGTTCCTCGCGTTGCGCACCAAGCATCCGCCGTCGGCCGATCACTGCTTGCGTGTGGCGATGGTCTGTTCCTCTTGGGCCGTGCTCATGAATCTGGGCGTGAAGGAGCAAGACGAGCTGGAAGTCGCCGCGTTGCTGCACGACATCGGCAAAATTGGGGTTCCCGATCAGATTCTGCAGAAGCCCGGCAAACTCTCGGACGAGGAGTCGGTTGCTGTCATCCGCAGCCGGGAGCATGCCCGCGAGATCCTGACGGTCTGCTGCACGTCGCGAGAGGTGCTGGACATCATTTACTACTCGCGGGCGTGGTACAACGGGCGCAAGGGCGAGTTCGACCGCTGCCGCGAGCAGTTGCCGTTGGGAGCCCGCGTGCTGGCTATCGCGGATGCCTTCGATTCCATGACCACGGATCATCTGTACCGACGAGCGTTTTCGCGCGAGCAGGCTCTGAACGAACTGTTGGAACACGCCGACACGCAGTTTGATCCGCATCTCGTGAAGCAATTCGACTATTACCTGCGGAGCAACCACGAAAAGCTCAGCGGTCTGGTCGCGCGCCGCTGGCTGCAGGACTTGAGGCCGAGCGGTGCGCAGCAGTACTGGCAACTGTCCCAGCCGTTGTCGGCCGGCGTATCGCCTGTCTTCGGCAGCCTGTTTCACGAACACCTGCTGGACACGATGCACGACGGCGTCGTGTTCGTGGATGCCGGCTTGCGGATTCTGAAGTGGAATCGAGCCATCCAATTCTTGACCGGCATTTCTTCCGCCAAGATGGAGCAACAGCTTTGGGATCCGGCGGTCTTGCAGTGGCGCGACGAGCATTTCAAGCTGATTACGGCCGACCGCTGCCCCGTCATCCAGGCGATCCGCAACGGCGCCCGTTCCCACAAACGCATCCTGGTCTCGGACGGAAAATGCGAGAAGATCTCGATCGACGCCTGCGTGTCGCCCGTGCTGGGCGCCGACGGCGCCATTTGCGGCGCGACGTTGCTGTTGCAGGATGCCTCGTCTCGCGTCAGTCTCGAGGAGCGTTTGGAAACACTGAACGAGAGAGCCTCCCAGGATGGCCTGACGGGCGTTGCCAACCGGGCCGAATTCGATCGGGCGCATCAACGCTGGGTCGCGCTGCACCTGGAGCGCGGTCTGCCGTACAGCCTGGTCATCTGCGATCTCGATTTCTTCAAGCGGACCAATGACACCTACGGCCACCAGGCGGGCGACGAAGCGCTGATCGCCTTTGCCACCCTGCTTCGCAAGTACTGCCGGGCCGGCGACATGGTCGCCCGTTACGGCGGCGAGGAGTTCGTGATGCTGTGCTGGGATTGCGACGCCGCGGCGGCCGCCGGGCGAGCGGAGACCATTCGCGAAGCCTGGTCGCGGCAGCCTCATCCGATGCTCAACGGCAAGTGCCTGACGGCCAGCTTTGGCGTCACCGAGTTGCAGGCGGGGGACACCGGCGAGACGATGCTGCGGCGGGCCGATGGGGCGCTGCTGCAAGCCAAGAGCGAAGGCCGCAATACGGTGGTCCAGTTGGGAGGTCCCCGGAACGATCCACGCGATAAGGAACTCAAGCGGCGGCATTGGTTGTCTTGGTGGCGGTCCAGCCCTGGACAGCCCCTGTTGCAACGCCGCGTCGTCACGGTGGTCCCGCTGCAAGTGGCCGCCGAGAAACTGCGCGGGTTTGTCGCGGATCATGGCGCCGAGATCATCGAGCTTAAGGCAAACCACGTGATGCTGGAAATCGCCGGACAAGACCTGCCCATGACGCGCCGCAAGCACGACCGTCCCACGCCGTTTCTTGTGGAACTGGACTTGGAGGAGATCCCATCAGACGGGGACGCGCGGTCGGCGGGGACGGAACTGCGCACCGCGGTCCAAGTCACTGTCCGCCCCAAACGGCAACGGGACCGCCGCCGCCATGAGGCCGACGAGCGGGCGCGGCATTTGTTCGTCAGTCTGAAGTCACAGCCTGACCGGCATGAACGACCACGTCAGTTGCGGCGAAGGGCTGACCACGACGTTTCGCGGACTGAAGCCCGGCACGGTGGACGCGCTGTTCGAGGGCTTGGCGCCGTTGCGGCTGTGCCTGTTCGCCGAGCCGGTGAACGTGTATCGCGGCACGCGGGTCCGCTGCGAGGCGGTGTTGGCCAACGAAGACGCCCTGGCGCCCGGCTAAAAGCGGAAGCACACGGGACGGCCAGTCAGAGCCGGCGCCCAGTTCGTCTTGGAGCTTCAGAAAACACCGCAGAGATGGGACGGCCTCGGAGAAATGCGTTGGCTCTGCGGGCTGCGGGCGCCAGGCCGCGTCAAGGTCTTGGCTGCCCTGCGGCAACGCCAAACCGCATCGGTCCAGTGCCCCGCTGGTGGGCGCCCATGTCGGGCGCGGGGCCGGTGTAGGTGTCGCTGAAGTTGGGGATGGGCTGGCCCGCGCCTGCACCGGGGCTGGCCGGTGCCAACTGGAACTGGCCGGTCTTGGTTGCGAGGTCGAAACCGGCGCCAGCGGCATAGATCGGTTCCCCCCGGACTCCGTGCGTTTCGTGTCCTTCCGGGACACGGCCGTTGAACAGGTCGTAATCGAAGTCGTTGTCGATGTTCTGCGGGGCCTCGCTCGCGCAGCGGTTCTCCGGGCTGCGCACGTGCAGAATGTTGTTCCGCGAAACCGTGTGTTTGACGATCCGATTTCCGCCTAGGCCACCCGTCGGGAGCCATTCGTCAGACCGGAACAGCGTATTGTGGAAAATGTACTGGTGGCCGGTCATCCAGTGCTCGCCGCCCGCAAACCCCATCTTCAGGAAATACCCGCCGCTGTGGTCCGGCTGCCACTGGCTGCGGGCGCACACGTTGCGCCAGATGTACAGCGGCCCGATCGAGGTCGCCGCATTGCCGATCATCATCATGGACTGGCTAATGTAGTTGTCCCAGACGCGGACGTTGCGGTTGCCGCCTTCCACCTCCAGGCCGTCGTCCCAACAGTGACTCACCAGGTTGCCGTAGATGTCCGAATCGTGCCCCGGCGACCCGCGAAAACTCCCGTTGCTGCCGCCGCCGATGACGTCGTTGTACATATGTTCCAGGTCCGAGTAGCATTCGTTGTAGCGGATGACGTGATTTCCCGCGGTGTTGAACAACGAGATGCACTGCGGCCCCATCGTGTGCGTCGGGTACTTCGGCTCGTACCACGTGCTGCCGTCGCAGGTCGGATGGTGCAGCTTGCAGCGTTGGACGATCATCCGCTGGAGCATGCCGCTGTGCGAGAGGATGGCCGAGTCCATGTTGAATCCGAATCCGGTCGCGGGATTGAGCCGGCCCCAATCGGAGACATCGCAGTCCTCGATGACGATGTCGTGGCCGCCCTCGATCCGGATGGCCCCGATCACCGTTCTGCGGGCATTGTCGGCCACGCCGGCGCCCTTGAGCGTCAAGCCCCGAACGATCACGTACGAGGCGTCGATCGTAACACAGCTGTCGTGGCGGTGTTTGACGTCGATGGTGGCGCCGCGGCCGTCGTAGACTCGCCAAGCCTGCGGCGTGCCCGACTCGGTGATCGCCAGCGGAGCGTCGCCGGCGGGCACGCGGACCGATTCGCCGATCGGGAAGTCCTCACTCCACGTCGTGGCCGTCAACTCGGCGGTCGTCTGCGTATCCGCGAGGGTCAATTGGATTACGTACGTCGTGGCCGGCGCCAGGTGAACAATGCTGCCGCGGTAGTCGGCCAGGTCTTCGTCCGTGTCCGGAATAGGGTTGTAGCGCATGGGCAGCGCTTCCCTCCAATCCGAGGCTCCTTGCCGCCGATAGCGAACCGTGACTTCCTTGTCCGCCGCCCCGCCGGGCGGGGACCAGTACAGCCCCAGACAATGAAACGTCGGAATCGCAAGCGGAGCCTCGTCCCCGCCTTGAACATCCGCCCGCGCTGTGTCGATCCGCACAGCGAGATGGCAGAGCGAACAAAGAATCGCGGCGATCCACAATCGGTGTTGAGGGAAGGTCGGTCTCATGGTTGGCTCCTTGTTCGGTATGCAAGCGGTTAATCGAATGCGGATCCTCATCCGCTCGTCGTTTGGGAGTGGGATGCCGGCTCGCAGTATGGGTGTGGTTCCAGCCCACCGAATACTGCTGACCGAACGCCCATGCTACAATACGGCCGGTGCCGGTGCAAATTTGGACTCAGCATTTGCCGAGTACGAAAGCCAAGCGGACTGCCAGTGGCGCCGGCGTCCACCACAACTTCATTCACGACGTACACGCCTACCCGGTCGTCGTCGGAGACAAGGCCGAACTGCCGATGCTGATCGAGGCGAACCTGATTCACTACGCGTGGCACGCCATTGCCGGCAGCGGCGATCCGGGCACGGGGTACGAGGCACGCTACAACCGCATCGCGGCGCGGACGCCGCCGGCCGGGTGGAAGATGCCGGCGCCCGGCCACGCCTTTGACATGCACGCCTACCGGCCGCTGGAGAAAGACCGGAAGGGCCGCGTAGCGGGCGATCGGATCAGCATCCGCCACAACACGGCCGAGTTGCTGGGCGCCGGCGGATCAATCACGGCGACTCCCACGGTTAGGCGCTTCAGGTCGGCACCGGTTGCGTAGGGCAACGTGATTGGCGGTTCGAGATGCACGTTCGGGAACCGCTTTCTTAGATCGTCGGCATCCAGAGCCTGCTCGGCGTCCCATACCAGCACTCCGCCCTTGGCGAGCAGTTCGCGGTCATCCAACCAAGGGCTCTTCGAGGGATCCAAATCGCAATACACCGGCGGTCGTCCCGGCAAATGAAAAGCCGCATTGGCTGCCACCCACCAGGGTCCACCTACGACGGGAATCTCTTTCCTATCTTTCGCGTGCGAACGTTGCCAGCGTTGCTGCAATTCTCTGGCCAGCGGTTCGCCGGGAAAGTGAATCCGACGGGGCTTGCCCGACACATAGGGCCCCGCCACGTTGGCCACGCTCAGCGCCGCTGCAAGCACGACGCTGATCGCCGCACAACGCCCGGCGACCTGCCGGTTGATCCGGACCGTATCGCGGGCCTCCATTGCGAGAAGCAACAGGACTCCGCCCAAAGTGAATAAGGGAGCGCCCAACATCGAACGGACATGGGCCCCCTTCAGAACGGAGATGGCCAGGATCAATGCCAGCGGTCCCAGCACGGCCGCCAGCAGGAAATCACGCGCGAATCGCCGGCCCTCGTCCAGAGTGCGCGGTTTGAAACGTTTGCCGGTCAACAGCAACGCCACGACCACCGCGGGAGCAACCGCCAGCATTTGGGCGCCGAGGAACTTCATCGGATTGACCAGGTGCTCGCTCCAGGTCGCTTCCCCGCGCGTCCGCTCCAGCGCGTACCCGATCGCGGGGAAATCATGCTGCCAGGCCCACCACAGGTGCGGCGTCAACAAGACCAGGAACAGGAGGATCGCCAGATAAGGACCGGCAGTCGTCCAGCACCGCCGGGCACGCGGATTCCACACGGAGAACAGGAGCATGGGCGGCAGCAATAAGAACAACTGATACTTGGCATACATGCCTGCCGCCGCCGCGACTCCGAAAGCAATCCAATAGCGTTTCTTGCCGGTGGACGCCGCCCAGAAAAGGAAGAGGGTTGTCAAGGCCCAGAGCGGCCGCAAGGTGACGTTGTGATTGAATTCCGGTGTCGTGTAGTTGTAATAGTAGCAGGCATCCAGAAGTGCCGCGGCACTCAACGCCAGCCAAGGACTCAGCACATCTCGAGCGAAACGCCACGCGGCCCACAGGCAAGTCGCGACGCAGATCTGCGAGAGCAGGTACGTGGGCCAGACCCGATTCCCCGCCACCCAAGTGGCCATCTCGGCAAGCCATGCCGGCAGCGGCGGATGCTTGTAGTAGCCCAGTTCCATCTCCCGCCCCCAGAATAGCATTTCCATGGTATCCAGCGGCGCATTGGGCTGGGTGAGCATGGGAACCAGGGTCCACAGGCCGACGTGAAAAGCGAGAAAGGACCAAAACAACGCGACGGTGGGATCTTTCGGCGATTTTTCCATCCCGGTCCCGGCATCCGCATCCATCCTGGCGATGTTGGTTGACATCAGCGCGTTCCATGCAGGCCCGTTCTGCCGAACGATCGGGCGCGATCGTGCGATCCCCGCCGAGAACCAACGAGATGCTCCGGACGGTCGCCTGCGAGCCGTGGCCGATCCAGCCCTTCGGGCGGGCAATGGTACCAAAAAGCGGCGCGCAGCGCCAAGATGAAATCGATGGGCACGGACAGCAGTGCTTGCAGCATTCCGTTCCCCGATGTTTGCCGGGCAACTCGACATTTGGCACGTCCACTGGTAAAGTGGAGGGCTGGCATGGTGGCGTTTTGTTTCTTACTACAAGGAATTGGTGATGTCCAACGCTTCGAGACGCGCGTTTCTCCGTCAGGCCGCGGCCGGCGGCATTGCTGCGGGCCTGACGCTTACCTGCCCACATTCCTCCGCCGCGGCATTGAACGCCGAGTCCCCGGCGGCCGCTCGGTGGGCCCCGTCCGAAGGGCCGAATCAGCCTGTCGGCCAGCCGCGCGGCATTTGTCCCGGACGCGCCATCGAATCGGTAGCCGTGGGTTTCTTCGGGGCTGAACCGACGGCCGAGCGGATGGTCGGCGAAGTGGACAACTACCTGCACGAGGCCGCCTTGGCCCATCAGCCCCCCTCCGCCACCCGCTACGACCCGCACGGCCAGGGCACGCCGCTGGCCAGCTTGGGCGTTCACGAACACTGGAACCGTCCCGAACGAAGACAGTACTCGCGGAATCTGGGCACGGGACAAGGCATCGAACTGGTGACGGGTTAGCCGGCCAGATCGGCTGTCTCACTTCGGCATCACGATTGACGGGGGGCTGCGATGGTGATCTTCATTCACGGTATCGGCGATCATCCGCCAGAAGAACAATTGAAGCCGCAGTGGGACATCGCGTTGTTCGGCAAGCCGATGGGCGAGCGAACCTCCATGGCGTATTGGTCCGACATCCTGCACGGATCGGCCGGCGGCGGGGCGGTGGGGACGCGGGCGATCGGCGATGACGCAGAGGAGGCGAGTGACGCGGACGACATCGACATCCCGGAGATGCTGAAAGATCTGTCCGTCCCTGTGGCGAAACGCAAGGACGCTGCGGAGCGACTCGAGGCGATCGCGGCGGCGCTGGCCGGCGTCAGGATGGCCGGGAAACGTGCGGGCGCTGGACGAGGCACGAGTGCGAAAGTCCTGCCGCTGCCGGGCTTCCTGCGGCGGCCCGTCGCCAAGGCGTTTCTGGAACGGTTCCTAAAAGACGTTGCGGCTTACTTCTATCAGCCCGGCATCCGCGAGAAGATTCAAAACAAGCTGCGCGCAGAGATCCAGGGCAGGGACGAACCATTCGTGGTGGTCTCGCACAGCCTGGGCACGGTCGTCGCTTTCGAAGTGCTCTCCGATCCGCAACTGGCCCGCCCCGACTGCAGCCTGCTGGTGACCCTGGGCTCGCCACTGGGGATCAAGGAAGTGCAGGATGTCCTGGAGGGCTTTGAGAACGAGTTGGCCGTTCCGGCCAGGGTGCGAGCCTGGCACAACTTTGCCGATCGCCTGGATCCGGTGGCCCTGGACGCGGGGCTGGGCAACGATTTCGAGGCACGGGTGACGGCCAGCGGAGCCGTCCGCGTGATTGACCGGCGCATCGTCAACGAACGCACGGTGAGCTTGCGGCAGTTTAATCCGCATTCATCCATTGGCTACCTGTCTCATCCCGATGTGCGAACGGTCGTGCATCGTCAGATCGGATTCGATTCCTTTGGCCGGTTCTTGGTGGCCCGCGACGTCGCGGAAGAATTCGTCGTTCCCGAACGCCGCGTTCCGGTGCTCATCGAAGTACTGGAACCGGGGCATGCGGCGGTCGATGAATCTCCGGAAGAACGGGAATCGCGGGAATCCGAGCAGCCGGACGAACAGCAAACCCTGGCCGGCCGCATCGCCAGCCTCAAGATGCGAGTGGAAGACATGGTGGTCGAGCGGACTCTGCCGGAGGACGCGCCGGAGGCGGACAAGGCGGCGCTGCGGAAGGAGGTTGACGCCGTTGCCCTGCGGAAGTATGTCTCCGCACGACTGACGCCGGACGAGATCAACACGATGGCGGAAACGCATCGGGACCTGAATATCTACGCGGTCTGGAGGAATTCCAGCAAACGAAAGCTGCTGCTGCGATCGCACGCCCCGCTGAAAGTCGATGCCGGACGAGCCGGCTACGCAGCCGCCGGCCAAGGCATCACCTGGGCGGTCCTCGATACGGGAGTTCGCTGGGATCATCCGCACTTTGTCACTCATCGCACCATCGTCGAAGTGTGGGACTGCACGCAGCGTTCGGACCAGCCGGTGCAGCTCTATCGGTGGGGCAACAAGCCGAAGGTCAATCCCTGCGACGGTGACCGCGACGGTCACGGCACGCACGTGTGCGGCATTATCGCCGGCGAGTATTCGGACGACCGCCGGCAGATCCAGGGCCTTGCCCCGCACGCGAAGCTGATCGTGTACAAAGTGCTGGATGACGATGGGTTCGGGAACGATGCGTGGATCATCAAGGCCATCGACCACATCTTCTATCAAAACCAGTCGGTCGCTTCCGGCCTGAAGATCCACGGCGTCAACCTCAGCCTGGGCGGCCCGTTTGATGCGTCCGTCTACGGCTGCGGTTTCTCGCCGATCTGCAAGGAACTTCGCGACCTGTGGCGGCAGGGGATCCTGGTCTGCGTTGCGGCCGGAAATGAGGGCCAGATCCAGGTTCAGACAGACGAGGGCGGTTTTGATCTGAACACCCAGCTTTCCATCGGCGACCCCGCGAACCTGCAGGACTGTGTCGCCGTGGGCGCGGTTCACACCGACAAGCCTCGCTTGTACGGCGTGTCGTGGTTCTCGTCCCGAGGCCCCACGGCGGACGGCCGGCCCAAGCCGGACGTGGTCGCTCCGGGGGAACGGATTCTGTCGTGCAGTGCGGGCTTTCCGGCCTCTCCAGGAAGCGACGGTCAATCGCTGTCATTCGAACAGTTGTTTCGGACCGAGAGCGGCACCAGCATGGCGTGCCCGCACGTTTCCGGCCTGCTGGCCGCGTTCCTGTCAGTCCGCCGCGAGTACTGCGACCGCCCCGACGATGTCAAGAAAATCCTCCTCGACAACTGCAACGACCTCGGCCGCGACCGCTACCATCAGGGCGCCGGCCTGCCCAACCTGATGAAGATGCTGATGAATACGTAGACCTCACACTCCACCTTGGGAACCACGCACATGAAATGCATAACTGTCTCGTGGACCTGTCTCTGCCTGATCACCGTTGTATCGTTCGCGGCCGACGTAGCCGAGACGAAGAGGATCGACTCGGCTGCGGCCCGGCAGATCTTTGCCGATCCGCCCCGCCAATACGCCACGGCGCCGCTGTGGGTCTGGAACGACAGGCTGACCGACGAGCAGATCCGGGGCACGATGCGCGATCTGGCCGGCCAGCACGTCAGGCAGGTCTTCGTCCACCCGCGGCCCGGACTGATGACGCCCTATCTGAGCGACGAGTGGTTCCGCCTTTGGCGCGTCGCGTTGGACGAGGCCGAGAAACTCGATATGAACGTGTGGATCTACGACGAGAACTCGTATCCGTCCGGCTTCGCCGGTGGGCACGTGCCTGAACGGATGCCCGAATCGCGCGGCCGCGGCCTGGTCTTCCGCGACGAGAAACAGCCTCCGCAGATCGGTCCCGACACCGTCGCGGTGTACCGCCGGACCGCGGATGTCTTCGAGAACCTCACCGAAAAGCTGCGCGGCGGAGAACTGCCGCCCGAGGGGCCGTATGTGGTGGCGTCGGTCGCGCGGGCCAAGGACTCGCCCTGGCACGGCGACCGCTGGTACGTCGATCTGATGTACCCCGGCGTCACGGAGAAGTTCCTGGAAGTGACGCTGGACCCATATCAGAAACACATCGGCGATCAATTCGGCAAGCGGGTCTTGGGCTCGTTCACCGACGAGCCCAACGTGCGGCCTGCCGGCGGCTTGCCGTGGACCGACCACCTGCCCGCCGCATTCCAGAAACGCTGGGGCTACAGCCTGCTGGATCATCTGCCGAGTCTCGCTCGGCCGGCCGGCAACTGGAAGCAAGTCCGGCACGACTATTTCCAGGTGGTTCTGGAACAGTTCATCGAGCACTGGGCCAAGCCCTACTACAACTGGTGCGACAAGAACGGCATCGCCTTCACCGGCCACTACTGGGACCATGAATGGCCCAATTGCCTGGGCGTGACCGACAACATGGCGATGAGCGCCTGGCAGCACATCCCGGCGGTCGATTGCTTGATGAATCAGTACCGCGAGGACACGCACGCCCAGTTCGGCAACGTGCGGTTCGTGCGGGAAGTGCAGAGCCTGTGCAACCAGTTGGGCCGCGAGCGTTATCTGTGCGAAGTCTACGGGGCTGGCGGCTGGGACCTGCGGTTTGAGGACATGAAGCGGATCGCCGACTGGCTGGGCGTGCTGGGCGTGAACTTGTTCGACGAGCACCTGTCCTACATCACGCT
>CAZAQY010000181.1:0-17477 GCA_964486845.1 uncultured Pirellulaceae bacterium | reverse complement strand
TCGACTTGATGGGGCAGCACTCCCCACAAACTGCCGATCCGAAAAACGCTGGCCCTCACGAATCCGGCCGGATCGCGCCGGATGCTCGCCACAGCTTGATCGTAGGCCCAGCGATCCGCTCGCAACTCGTCGTAATCGAGTTCTCGTCGAGCGCGAAGGTAGTGCTCGTCCAAGTGCCGGGAATCCCAGACCTCGCCCCACTCGGCTTGACGCAGAAAACCGTAGAACTCCTCGTTGTTGCCCAGCCACAACGTGTATCCGCCGTGCGTGGTGGTCACAATCGGCCGATCGAAGACGTGGGCGTTTCGCACAACCCAAGGCGCCGTCACGACGCCGCCCGCGAACACGAAGCAACCCGCCAGCCACAGCCGCCTGCGAAAGGGGCTCTGCAGCACCAGCAGCAGCGCCAGTGCGATCGCTGCCCCCCAGACCAGAAACGTCGGGCGGCACAAGGCGGCCAACGCGACCAGGACTCCCGCCACCATCGCCCGCGACGTCGTGGGAACCGCGGCCGGTCGCGTCAGCCCCCACAGGCCCAGGACTGCCAACAGCGCGGCCAAGGTTTCCGTCATCACCCGCGAAGACTGGTTCAGCAGGATCGGGTCACAGGCCGCCAGAACCGCAGCCCAGAATCCCCAACGGCCGAACTGCCAGGATTGCGACACCCGGTAGACGAGCAAGACGGTGGCGACGCCGGCCACTGCGTGCAGGACCGCGATGCTCGCCGGGCCCACGTCGTCAACCCAACCGCAGGCAGCCAGGACCAATGGGTACAGCGGCGGGCGATAGGCCGTCGGCTGCACTCGCGCCGCCGTGTCGTCGGAGATCCGGTACCCAAACGTCCCCTCCGCGACAAGTTGCTGTGCGAGTTGCCGGTACGTGTCCGGATCTTTACGCAGCGAACGGTAGTCGGCGGCCAGCCATCCGCCGCGGACGACGGCCGCCACGGCGAGCAGGCAAAGCCAGAGCCGAGAGTTGCTGCGTTCTTGCACCGTCACTGGATCCAGCCTAAAGAACTCCAGTACTCGTACAGCCACGGATGGGACCAGGGATTCAGCGATGCATACGCGGCGGACGTGACGCTGACCAGAAGCAGACCCAGGGCGACGCACCGCCAGGCGGGCCGAGTCGCGATCGCATCCGCTGCGGGGACCATCACCAGCAGCCACAGCGGCGCAAACCAGAACATCCAGCGAAATCCGCAGGCCACGCCGCCGTAGTTCCGGTCTTCCAAAGGCCGCGCGAGATAGAACGCCAGGCAGACCAGCGACAGCAGCAGGACGGCAGCCGCCACGGTGCGCAGGCTGGGTCCCCCGCGCGCGAGCCAAATCCCCGCACCCACCAAACTGAACAGCCAAATCGGCGTCAGTGAGAACACGCCGTGGTGCCCGATCAGGACGTGAAACGCATAGGCCCACCTGGAGGGCTCGCCTCGATCCACTCCGGTCTTGCGCGTCTCCAGCCAGTAGCTCAGTTCGTATTCGTACCAATTGTCCCAAACGAAGGCCCGCACGGCCCGCTCATCGGCCGCTACGGCCAGCCGGTTCTGTCGTTCCGGCTCCCAGATCATCCAGCCCTGGCCGGACCAGCGCGGTTGCAGGGTCGCTTCTGCCGACAGCTCGATGCCCGACTCCGACAGTGCTTGGCGCAACGGCTGCGGGACCCTGCCGGCTTGGATCTCCGCCAGAAAATTGCCGTCCACGGCAGCCAGCCTGGGGCCGTCGCTCCGGTGGGCGTAGGGCGGCCGCCAACTGCCGTGCGCCCAGTAGTTGGTCAAGAAGAAGGTCGCGGCGACCACGGCCGCGGCGGGCACAAAGCCTGTCAGGAAGCGGCCCACAGACCGATACGCCAAGGCCGCGGCCACGGCTGCGGCAAACGACAACGCGGGCAATTCATTGACCACCGTCAAGGCAGAGAACAATCCCGCGACGACAAAATAGCGCAGGGACCGCTGGCCGTCGCACCAGACGGCCAGCGTCACGGCCATCGCCAGCACCGCGCTCACCGCCGCCCACACGTGATTGTTCAAGGTCACAGCGAACGTCGTCAGGAACGTGCCGTAGACGGCCCCGGCGGCCACGAACAAACGCCCCCAGTCCGTCCGGCCGTAGCGTTCGATCAGCCGGAACAACAGCCAGAAATAGACCGCCAGGGGCAGGACGTTGGCCACCAGCAGCAGGCAGCGAACCACGTAGAAGGGCCGATCGGCCAACGTCACGCCCGTCAGTTTCTGCAGGCACCAGTACGGGACCGCCATCATCACCGCCGGCAACGGCGGCTTGCTGCTGTAGAAATGCTCGCATCCGTCAGCACCCCGGTGCCGCACCATGTCGATCGAATACCACTCCCGGTCGCGCTTCGTGTGGGCCCGGTCCCGGAAGATCACGTCGTCCAGCGCGAACGTGCCGTGATCCACCAGCGCGCGAATGGCCGCCCAGCGGCTGCGGTCGTTGGCGCTCAGCAGGGGAGTCTCGCCCAACGATGACTTGACGGTCCAGATGCGGCCGATCATGCCGCCCACGGACGTCACGAGCAACAGCGCATACACGAACCAGCGGATCTGGCAGCCGGCGTCGGGTCGCAAGTCGTTCATCGTGGTCCGATCCGCTGTTTGATCGAATAGGAGGGCGCTTTGTCCGCGTGGTAAGCCGTCAGCATTTCCGCCAGGAAACCAACGGTAATGAATTGAGCGCCCAGCAGCATCGCGACGATCGAATAGTAGAAGATCGCCCGCTTGTGCAGGTCCACCGGCGTCAGATCCGGCACCGTTCGGGAGACGACCCACCAGACGGTCAGCGCCAAGACTCCCAAACTGCCCAGAAAGAAACTGAGCAGCCCCAGCGTGCCCAGCAAGTGCTGAGGCCGTTGGCTGTAGCCCGTCAGGAAATAGACGGTCAGCAGATCCAAAAAGCCTTTGACAAAACGCCGCACGCCGTACTTGGAGTGTCCGAATCTCCGCGGCCGGTGATGGATGGCGATTTCCCCAGCCTTCCAGCCGCGAGCCGCCGCCAACACCGGGACGAACCGGTGCAGTTCGCCGTACAAGCGGACTTCGTCAAAGATCTCGCGCCGATAGCACTTGAATCCGCAGTTGTGGTCGTGCAACCGGACGCCCGTCAGAGCGCCGACCAGCCAATTGAACACGCGCGACGGCCCGACCTTGTGCCACGGGTCGTGGCGGACCTGCTTCCAGCCGCTGACGACGTCCAGGCCGGTGTCCATCTCCGCCAGGAATCGCGGCAGTTCGTGCGGATCGTCCTGCAAGTCGGCATCCAAGGTAAACACGATCTCGCCGCGAGCCGCGGCAAACCCGGCGTTGAGCGCCGCAGCTTTGCCGAAGTTGCGGCGGAAGCGAATCCCCTGGACGCGCGGATCGCTGCCCGCCAACCGTTCGATCTCCTGCCACGACCCATCGCTGGAGCCGTCGTCCACGAAGATCAACTCCAGGTCGTACTGGTGCTCGCGCGCCACATCGGCCAACTCGCCGTGCAACTCGCCAAGGCTTTCCGCTTCGTTGTAAACTGGAATGACGACGCTGAACATGGTTCGTGATTCTACGCAACGACAGGTGTGTCCGCCACTTTCCTACGATACTCGGGATGGGCGACGGAAGAAACCGGAGTGCAACAGATTCTTGCCGCGCAGGCCGACGATTCGACATTGTAGCAAAGTTGCGCGATTTGGTATAAGCGCGATCAACGGTCGTCCGGCCCAACCGAGTCGAAGGGAGTTTTGTTGTGATTCTCGACCGCGCCCTCAGCAAGAGCATCCAGAAGCCCGGCTTTTTCGAAAAAGCCGAACTCTTCTTCAGCCGAACACTTGGTCGCATGTCCGTGTTCGCGACGGCGTCCTTGTTTGCCCTCGGACTCCCAGTCATCCTCCTGAGTGCGGACAGACCGGACGCAATCTCGAAATTGGATCATCTGCTGCAGGCAGCCGCCCATTTGGAGAAGGCCGGGCGAACCGATTTGGCCGCGGAGATCTACGCGCAAATCGCCGCCGAAGCCGGCGTGGACCGCCAGCGCCTGGCCGCTGCCAAGCTGGAGCAGATCAGGCAGTTGAAGACCGACATCGCGCGGTTGCGAACGACGTCCGCGGCGGGGGACCAGGTCGTGGTCCAGTTGAAAGTCATCGAACTCGCGCTACAGAAACTCCGTGCCTCCGGGTTGACTCTGGTCAGCATTCGGAATCTGCTCGATTCCAAGTCCAGTGCGGCCGTGCTGGACGAAGGCGGTCAGATCAGTGCGTTCATGGAACTGCTGTGCCGCGAAGGGCTGGTCCAAGTCGTCGCGGAGCCGAAGCTGGTGACCGTCAACGGCCGACCTGCGACGCTGGAGGTAGGCACCCTTCACGCTGACGGCCCGCGGGACGACCAGCATCGAAGCGGCCAAGGGGCCGCAAAAAGGGCCGGACTGCGATTCGACTGTACGCCGAAAATCACCGATTCCGGGAAGCTCTCGCTGGCTCTTTATCTCCGCCGCCAAATGCCGGTTGCCGCGGCTGAAACGGGGGCTGGTGCCGGCGATTCGCCTGCGGTTGGCTCGCTGGAAGTCAGCACACAGGTGGAACTTAGCTCCGGGGAAACCCTCGTTCTCGCTGGCCCGCGACAATCGGGAGGGGCCGAAGGTAGCAACGCCACATTGCTGCTGGTGACGGCAACGATCGTGGGAACTCACGGCCCGCTGCCACCCCCGTAGGCGTTTGCCGGGAACACGGATTGCCCGCTCGGTGCCCGTGTGGCACGGCTCCGAGGCTGTGAAAAAATGGGACTGGCTCCGAGCTAGCACCGCGTTAATCCCTGGAAAAACAGGGGGCTGCGAGGCGCCTGTCCCAATTTTTTCACAGCCTCTCACTTGTCAGCCGAGGCGTGCCCCACTGCTCGGGAGCAAGCAGTTCCGCGCGCAAACGACCGCACTTCCCAAGGTTAGCCCCGTTGCGTTATATTTGGGCTGGCAGTCTCTGCGCTCCAACGGCCGTGTTGGAGACGTGGGGGTGCTGTCCCCACGGTCAGGAGCGAAATGTATGACAAAGAAAGAAGATGCCTTTGAAGTCGAGGGCACGGTGACGCAAGCCCTTGCCAATACCCGCTTTCGCGTTCAGCTGGACACAGGGAACGAAGTGCTGGCTCATGTGGCGGGTAAGATCCGCAAGAATTTCATTCGCATCGTGCCTGGAGATCGAGTCCGCGTGGAACTCTCGCCTTACGACCTCACCAAGGGTCGCATCATCTACCGCGACCGCTAGCAACGTGTTTGAAAGAGCCCAGTTATTTCGCAAATCTTGCGTTTTTTGAGAACTTCTCGCACGGCTGCCGGGTAATGTCTGGCGTGCGCTCTGGGCTGATCGTGAAAAGCCCCCCCATGCACAGTGACTCGGATGGGACGAACGCGCGGGGCGTTTGTCCGCACGGAAAACGTGGCAAGCAAGTAATCCAAGGAGAGTGTGATCGTGAAGAGATTTTGGAAACGTAGCGTTTCGATGCTGGCAGTGCTGGCCCTGGCACTGACGACTTTTGGGGCCTCAGTGACCAGCTCGGCGTTCGGGCAGGAGCCAAAACCGCTGGTGGTGGCCTCGTTGGCGGGCTCCGACGAAGTGTTGTCGAACATTCTGTATGTGACCGAAGCGGCCAGCGTCGGCGACTTTGGCCGTCTGGCGGCCATGTTGGCCGGCCCCTACACCGCGCCGCTGGACAAGACTCGCCCCTTCGGCGTGTACTTGACATTGCTGGGCGAGGACGACGTGCGCGCCATGAGCTTTGTGCCCGTCAAGGACTTGAAGATGCTCCTGATGACGATGGAGCAGCAGATCGGCAAACCCGAAGACCTGGGCGATGGCGTGCTGAAGATCGCCGCCGACCGGCCCCAGCCGATGTTCGTCAAAGAGTCCGATGGATGGGCCTTTGTCGCGAACCGCCAGGAGCACCTGAACGATCTCCCGAAGGATCCGGTCGCCCTCCTGGACGGCCTGGACAAAAAGTACACGTTCGCCCTGCGGGTGAACGTGTGCAACATCCCCCCGAATTTACGTGAGATGGCCGTGACTCAGGTACGGCAGGGTTTTGAAGATCGCGTGGCCCAAGAATTGAACCCCCAACAGGCCCAGGCGATGAGGCAGTTCGGCGGCTTGCTGGTGGACTCGATTGTCCAAGTGATCGAGGAGACGGACCATATTACCCTGGGTTGGCAGGTCGACAAGGAAGCAAAGAAAACCTATCTCGATGTCAGCTTCACCGCTGTCCAAGGCACGGAACTCGCCAAGCAGATGAAGTTGATCAAGGAAGGCAAGTCGGCCTTTGCCGGGTTCTCGCTGCCGGACGCCGCGGTGACGTTTCTGGGACACGGCGCCAGCAGCAAGTCCGAAGTCGAGCAGAGCACGGCGCTGCTGGCCCGGCTCCGCGAACAAGCCATGCAGGGCATCGAGCGGGATGGCAATCTGGCCAACGACGACGAGTGTCAGACGGTCAAGGCGATTGTGAACCAGTTGTTGGACATCGCCGGCGAGACCGTCAAGGCGGCGAAGATGGACGCCGGCGCCACGCTGGTGCTGAAGCCGGGTTCGCTGGCCTTTGCGGGCGGCGGTTTCGTGGCCGATGGCGTGAAGCTCGCTGAGACCCTGAAGAAGTTGGCCGAATTCGCCGCCCAGAAAGACCCCAACTTCCCAGGTGTCAACTTCGACGCCGAGACGTACGAAGGTGTCGCGTTCCACACCGCCAAAATCCCCTTGCGGGGCGCCGATTCCAAGGCTCGCGAGATCCTTGGCGACCCGCTGGAACTGGTCATCGGCACGGCCAAGACCAGCGCGTACGTCGCCTTCGGCAAGGACGCGGCGGGACTTCTGAAGAGCGTCCTGGCCGCTTCGTCGGCGGACCGCGGCAAGCAACTGCCGCCGTCGCAGCTGCGTCTTGCCCTAACCCCCATCCTGGCCTTCGTGGCCGCAACTGATCCGAAACCGGAGATCCAGGCGGCGCTCGACGCCGTCAAGCAGTATGCGGGCAGCGACACCATTTCGGTCACCGCCACGCCGATCAAGAACGGCTGCACGGTGCGACTCGAAGTCCACGAGGGCGTGCTGAAGGCCATCGGCGGCGCCGTCAAACGATAGTAGGGCGCCAGACAATAACCGAACGACTTGACCGTGGGACGGATTGGCAATCCGTCCTGCGCAAAGCCTCGCCAGAAGCCCGGCTTCCTGAAGAAGCCGGGCTTCTTTCGTTTCGGCCCGAACGAGCCACACTCGTTGGACAACTCGGCGAGGAAGGTGTCTGGTATCGTTTCAGATGGCCGCCGACTCGCGATGCTCCACGTTCACGATGACAGGCTCCTGCCGCCCTGGTAGAATCCATACCATGGCGGAAAAAGGCCAGCAGGCCGCGTGCCAAGCAGAACGCAGACTGCACGCGCGAATCTTTTGCCGAACAGTATTGGAACACGCTCATGATCGACAAACCAGTGGCACTGGTGACGGGATCGTCCCGCGGCATAGGTCGCGGGATCGCCTTGACCTTGGGAAGCAACGGCTACGCGCTCGGCGTCAATTACTTCCGCAGCCCGGAGGCCGCATCTGCCGTGGTGGGGGAGATCGAAGCCGCCGGCGGGGCGGCGATCGCGGTCCGCGGCGACGTGGGACTGGCGGCGGATCGGGCTGAGCTGATCAAGCAGGTCTGCGACCGTTTCGGCCGTTTGGACGTGCTGGTCAACAACGCCGGGATCACTTCCCAGGGACGCCGGGACCTGCTGGAGGCCACGGAAGAAAGTTGGGACGTGGTCTTCGACACGAACTTGAAGGGCCCGTTCTTTCTGGCGCAGCTGGCGGCCAGGCGGATGATCGAAGGGATCGAACGGGGGCAGATTCCGCAGGGCTGGATCATCAATGTATCGTCGATTTCGGCTTATGCTGTGAGCACCAACCGGGCGGATTACTGTATGGCCAAAGCCGCGATGCAGATGATGACCTGGCTGCTGGCAACGCGACTGGCCGAACACCGGATCCGCGTGTACGAGGTTTGTCCGGGCGTGATTGAGAGCGACATGACGGCCCCCGTGCGGGAGAAATACGACAAGTTGATCGCCGAGGGACTGACGCCGATCCGCCGCTGGGGCGAGCCGGAAGACGTGGCTCGTGCCGTGCTGGCGTTGATCCGCGACGCATTTCCCTTCAGCACCGGCGACCGGATCAATGTGGACGGCGGCTTCCACGTGCGGCGGTTATAGTGGCACGGGTTACTTGTTAGCCGTGCCACACAGGCGGCTTTTTCAGAAGTCCGGGCTTCTTCTTTGTGACACCGCCGGGACTCCGGTTCCCTTTACCGACCTCATCGCGAGAAACTATAGTTGGGGATAGGGAGGATGTTGTCATGGCGCAAGCGATCGTCGATCCGGAGGAATTGAGGGATTTTGCGCGGAACCTAAAGAAATTCAACAACGATTTGCGGGATCACAGCCGCGCGTTGGCGAACCAGTTGGCCGCGCTGAGCACCACGTGGCGGGATCAAGAGCACAAGAAATTCAGTTTGCAGTTCGAGGAAGGCATGAAGATGATCGCCCGCTTTTTGGAAAACAACGAGCGGCACGTACCGTACCTGCTGCGGAAGGCGGAGCACATCGACGAGTACCTGAAGAGTTGACAGGGACCGATGACCACCCCAGCCCAAATCACTTCGATCGACGCGGTGCGGCACTTCAAGCTGGCCTTGGAGGAATTCCGGACCGAAGCGCGGGAGGCCGTCACGCAACTGCTGCTGGAGATGCGGCGAGGCGTCGACTGGATCGAACACGATCGGACTCGTTACTGGCCGCGGGCGATGCAGCGGGCCTCCGACGCCGTGATCGAAGCCCGCAACAACTTGGAGCGAGCGGAACTGTCGCTGCGGCCTGAGGACAAACGGTCCTGTTACGAGTTGAAGATCGCGCTGGACAAGGCCAAACGGCGATTGCGTTTGACGGAGGACAAGGTCCGCGCGGTGCGCCGCTGGCGGATTGCCGTGCATCGCGAGGCCGACGACTTCCACGGGCACCTGTCCAAGTTCGCCAACTGCTTGGACATGGATCTGCCTCGCGCGCTGGCGGCGCTGGAGCGGATGGCCGTGGCGTTGGATCGCTACACCGAGCGATCGGTTCCCGTGGAGAATCCTGGGGGAACCGAGGCGGCGGGGCAGGAGTCCGCCGATGCGCCGCCCGCCAGCGGCGGATGTTAGAGGATCTGAGATCTGAGATCTGAGATCTGAGATTTCAGATCTGAGATCTGAGATTTCAGATCTGAGATTTGAGATTTCAGATCTGAGATCTGAGATTTCAGATTTCAGATCTGAGATTTGAGATTTCAGGTTTGAGATCTGAGATTTCCAATTTGAGATCCGAGATTCGAGATTTCCACTTTGAGATTTGAGATTTGGGTTGCCCGTCCGTTTGGCTGCAGCCTGAAGGGCGTCTTAGAAGGAACTGCGTGGTGAGGCACTGCGATTTGGTTAGCGGGTTGGGGCGGCTCAAGCACGCGGCGGCCGAGATGCGGGAAGCCTGGCTGGCCGCGAAATCGTACTGGACCGATCAGGTCAGCCGCGACTTCGAGAAGAACCACTTGCAGCATCTGCCGGCCGAGATCACGCAGGCGGTGGCGGCCGTGCAACAGCTGGCCGACTTGCTGGAACAGGCCGAGAAGGAATTGGAAGATCCTCAAATAGCCGAGTGACCGGACCGTCATCATGCAAAACGCATTCGTAGATCGACAGCGAAAGGCCCTGGCCGATTTGGCTCAGCTCGTGGCGCAGCGCGCCGCTGGCGAAGAGGACATCGACCAGCGGCACGCGGCTCGCGCGGCGGAGATCCTGGACCAGCACAAATCCCAGCGCGAGCAGTTGACGGCCCAGTTCGAGGAGGAGATCGCCGCGTTGCGCGGCGCATACCGCCAGCTGCGCGAGGACGCCGTCTACCAATACGAGTCCAACAGCTATGCCGTCGTTCAACAGGCCGAGAAGTTCGACAAGGACGCGGCCGAGGAACTCGAACGGGCCACCGAGCGGGCGAAACGGCAATTTCAAATCACGCAACGCGGCGCCAACGACGAATTTGACCAGAACAAGGACAGGCCGGGACAGGACTGCGAGCGCATCCGGCGGCGATGCCAGGGGCGGCTGGAGGAAATCGAGGAGGTCTGGCGGCAGACGCAAAAGGTGCTGCGGCGGCGAAAATGCGTTTTGTCCGAGGACGGTCCGGCGGGCGCAGAATTGGCGGCGGACGCCGATCCCCAGGACATCTTCCCGGCGGCTCTGGCCACTGCCAAAGCGAGACTCCAGCAAATGATTCGGCAGCCCGCGGCCAAGTTCCTGGAGGACGGTTGGCCGTTTCTGATTTCCCTCTTCACATCGGCCGGGCTGGTCTGGCCGGCCGTGCATCTTCTGGGCTGGGGCTGGGGCATCGGCGCGTGCCTGGCAACAGGCATGGTCGTTTTCGTGGCAGTCCGTCAATCCGTGCGTCCTGCGGCTCGCCGTCAGACGCTGGCCCTCCTGCCGGAGATCCAGCGAGCCCTGGCCGATGGCCGGGCGGCGATGCAAACCGCGACTCGCCGGGCCGAGGTGGAAGCCCAGCGGAAACTGGAGGAGCTGGTCGAAAAACGCGAACGGACGGTCAGCGAGGCCCACGCGCGCTGGGCGCGGACCCGCGTCGAACTGGCCGAGCAGCATCAGGCAAAGATCAAGCAGGCGGCCGAGCAGTTTCGCGCCCGCCGCAAGGAACTGCAGGAAACGTATCACCGCACCTTGAAAGCGCTGGACGAGAAGTACCCACCCCTGATCGACGCGCGCGAACAGCGATTTACCGCCGAATCGCAGGCGTTGATCGACCGGCGGCAGCAGCTGTTGGCCGGCAACCAGGCGGACCATGAACGGTCCTGGGAAACCGTGGTCCGCGATTGGAAAGCCGGCGTCCGGGAATTCGAGGCCTCGATCGACGCGATGAACCGCATCTGCGATACGTGGATGCCGCCCTGGGACCAGGTGGACTGGGAACAGCGCGAGCCGGAGCCCGGGGACCTGCCGGCGCTGCGGATCGGCAGCCTGCAGTTCCGTCTGGACTCGCTGCCGCAGGGCATTTCCCGGCACGCCCATCTGCAGGTGCCGCGAACCGAATTCTCCTTGCCGGCCGCCCTGGCGTATCCGGAGTGTCCCTCGCTGTTGTATCTGGCCGAAGGTGAAGGACGCGACCTGGCGATCCGTTCGCTTCAGAACGCGATGCTGCGGCTGATTACCTCGCTGCCGCCCGGCAAGGTCCGGTTCACGATCGTCGACCCGACGGGCCTGGGGCAGAATTTCTCGGCCTTCATGCACCTGGCGGATTTTGACGAGCGCTTGGTCTCCAGCCGCATTTGGACCGAAGCGGTACACATCAACAAGCGGTTGAACGACTTGACCGAACACATGGAAAACGTGATTCAGAAGTACTTGCGGAACGAGTTCGAATCGATCCAGCAGTACAACCAGCACGCCGGCGAGGTGGCCGAGCCGTTTCAGATTCTGGTCATCGCCAATTTTCCCGCCAACTTCTCCGAGGAAGCGGCGCAGCGGCTGGTCAGCATCGCATCCAGTGGCGCCCGCTGCGGCGTGTACACGCTGATCAGCGTCGATACGAGAATGAAGCTGCCTCGCAATTTTGAACTGGCGGACCTGCAGACCAACTCGCTCAGCTTGGAGTGGGACGGCCAGCGGTTCGTCTTGCCTTACGAGGGCTTGCGGCAACTGTCGTTGACGTTGGAAGCGCCGCCCGCGGATGACCGGTTCACCACCATCGTCCGCACGATCGGCGAACGAGCCAAGGACGCCAGCCGCGTCGAAGTGCCCTTCCTGTCCGTGACCCCTGCTGTCGAGGACTGGTGGAGCCTGGACAGTCGCGCAGAGATCGAAGTCCCCCTGGGCCGCGCCGGGGCGACCAACCTGCAGTACATGCGGCTGGGCAAAGGCACGTCCCAGCACGTGCTGATCTCCGGCAAGACCGGTTCCGGCAAGTCGACCCTCTTGCACGCGATGATCACCAACCTGTCCCTGTACTACAGCCCGGACGAAGTCCATTTCTACCTGGTGGACTTCAAGAAAGGCGTCGAATTCAAGCCCTACGCGTCCTTGGGCTTGCCGCACGCCCGCGTGATCGCCATCGAGAGCGAGCGGGAGTTCGGCATGAGCGTCCTGCAGCGGCTGGATGTGGAACTCCGCCGCCGCGGCGATCTGTTCCGCGAGCAGGGCGTCCAGGATCTGCGGGCCTATCGTCACGCCAATCCGGACGTCCGCATGCCTCGCGTGCTGCTGATCATCGACGAGTTCCAGGAGTTCTTCGTGCAGGACGACAAGATCTCCCAAGACGCCGCCCTGTTGCTGGATCGGCTGGTGCGGCAGGGCCGCGCGTTCGGCATCCACGTGCTGCTGGGCTCCCAGACCTTGGCTGGGGCCTATACGCTGGCGCGCAGCACGCTGGGCCAGATGGCGGTCCGCATCGCGTTGCAGTGCAGCGAGTCCGACGCGCACCTGATCCTGAGCGACGACAACACGGCCGCCCGCTTGCTCAGCCGGCCCGGCGAAGCCATCTACAACGACGCCAACGGCTTGTTCGAGGGCAACCACCCCTTCCAGGTCGTCTGGCTGCCGGATCACGAGCGCGAGCATTACCTGGAGCGATTGTCCGCGCTGGCCCGGGCCCGCCACCTGACGCCGCCGCCGGCGATCGTCTTCGAAGGCAACACGACCGCCGATGCGAGCAAGAACGAATTGCTGCGCGCCTGTCTCCAGCAACCGCAGCCCACGGGGTTGGCGGCCCCGCGCGCCTGGCTCGGCGCCGCCGTGGCCATCAAGGACCCCGCGTGCGCGGCCTTCCGCCGGCAGGGCGGCACCAACTTGTTGATCGTGGGACAACAGGAGCAGATGGCGCTGGGCATGCTGGTCAATTGCATCGTGAGCCTGGCGGCCGAACTGTGCGGGCGTCCCGCCGCGCAGGACGCTTCCCCGCAATTCTTCGTCCTGGACGGCCAGCGCCCCGAATCGCCCTCCGCCGGCTTCTGGAACCGCCTGGCAAAACAACTGCCGCTGGACCTTCGCGTGGCCGGCACGAACGCTTGCGGCGACCTGCTCCGCGAGTTGTCCGGCGAACTGGATCGGCGGCTGCAAGCCGGGGACAGCGGCGCACCGCCGCGGTTCCTGGTCATCTACAACCTGGCTCGCTTCCGCGAGCTGCGCAAGACCGAGGAATACAGTTTCTCGCTGGACGACAGTTCGCCCTCGTCCGGTCTGGACAAGCAATTCAACGTCCTGTTGCGCGAGGGGCCCAACTTCGGCATCCACACGCTGATCTGGTGCGACAACTTTACCAACCTGAACCGTTGGGTCGATCGGAATGTCATCCACGACATGGCCCTGCGAGTGCTGTTCCAGATGAGCGCCGGCGATTCGGCCAACTTGATGGATACGTCGGAAGCCAGCCGCTTGGGGGTCCACCGGGCGATTCTGTACAACGAAGAGCAGGGCGAGTTTGAGAAATTCCGACCCTACGGCCCCCCGGAGGACGACTGGCTGCGCTGGGTGCGAGAGCAGTTACAGCAGCGCACTGCTAGCAAATGAACTGCAGCCGTTTGCTGCTAGCGGGCGGGGTGCAGCCGATCAGCCTTGCCGCTCTGCGCTGACGCGCGTATACTTTCCCCGCTTTTTGGGCGACGTCCGGACCCCGGCCCCGTTCCGCCACGCAGCGGACGCTATTCCAAGCAGGGAGGCTTGCGATGTTGATGCGACTTGTCCGATTTTCGACCGCCGTCTTGATCGGCGCCATGTCCTCGTTCGGCCCGGACAGCGGTCCGACCCCCGCCGCCGCCGCCGCTTCCGAAGGTTGGAAGAACACCAGCGGCGGCAAGGAGGCGGCCGAGCCGCTGGCGAGCGGGCGAGCGGTGTCCTCGTCCGACGCGTCGCCCGCCGGGACGCCGGTCACGCTGGTGAGCAAGGGCGCCGGAGTGCTGCCCAACGACCAAGGCCAAGTATGGCGCGAGTACGACATCCGTCCTTACACCTCGCACGTGACCAACACGGAAAGGCCGGAGCAGGCCCTGGTCGACTGGATTTTGCGGGAAACCGGAACCGACGTCTGGTTCTCCGAGCCGCTGGGGATCCTCAGCGCTAACAAGAACGCCCTGCGCGTTTACCACACGCCGGAAATGCAGCGGCTGGTCCAGGATATCGTGGACCGCTTTGTCAGCAGCCAGGCCGAAGCCCAAGCGATCAGCATCCGGCTGGTGAGCGTCGGCAGTCCCAACTGGCGGACCACGGCCATGTCGCTGTTGCAGCCGATCGATGTCAAGGCGGCGGGCGTCGAGGCCTGGATTGTCTCCAAGGAAAACGCGGCGATCCTGCTGGCCCAGCTGCGCAAACGGACCGATTACCGCGAACAAAACGCGCCCAGCGTGCCGATCCACAACGGCCAGTCGCACACCATCACGCGGACCGCCCCGCGCACCTTCGTCCGTTCGGTGCGCGTGCGGCCGGATGTCTGGCCCGGACATGAACTGGTGACCGGACAGATGCAGGAAGGGTACTCGCTGCAGGTCAGTCCCCTGATGTCGCTGGACGGGAACACGATCGACGCGGTCATCAAGTGCGAGGTGGACCAGATCGAAAAGCTGGTGCCGGTCAACGTGGACATCCCGGTAAGCACCGGCGGCGCACAGCGAGTGCAAGTCCAAGTGCCGCAAGTTGTCAGCTGGCGGCTGCACGAACGCTTCCGCTGGCCGGCCAACCAGGTCCTGATGCTGGGCTGCGGCGTGGTCGCGTCGCCCACCCAGGAGCGCATGGGACCGCTGGGCCTGCCCCTGCCGGCCCTGCCGCTGACCAGCAGCGGCCGCGCCGATGCGCTGGTGATGATCGAGTGCAGCGGCAAGGCCAGCCAGACGCTGCTGGAAGCCCGACAAGATTTCCGTTCCGGCCCGCCCGCCACCAACGGCCGGTACTAGTTCCTTGGCCATACAAGCACGAATCGCGAGCGAGTGGGGGGCTTGGCACGCACACACTTGGTTGCGCTGCGTGCTTGTATCCTCGAAGCCCGCTGAGAAACCCTCCGCCGGCAAGAAGCCCGGCCTTTCTGAAAAAGCCGGGCTTCGGAGCTTGCCTACCACCCAAGAAATCCTCAGCGGATGCTTACGGTTTCGGAGCTTGCGGTTTCATCTTCATCATCTGCGGCGGCACGGTAATGTCGCTGGGGTTCGTCGAGGTCTTGAAGTTCGGATCTGCTTCGGGCACCTTCTCACCGCTGCAGTCACCGCTGAGGACGGAAAGCGAGCAGACCAACAAGAACGTCATGATTCGGAGCATTCTTTTCGTTCCTTTTTCGATGATGTTTTCAAATACTACTTCGCGAGAACCTATCTCAGTACGCTTTCCAGCGCCTGGCCATCCTTCATGGCATTCAGCTTGCACCAAGTTTCGTAGGTGACGTCCGTGTTGAGATTGTGGACGGAGCCGTCCGCCATGACGACCAGTTCGACACCCGGATGGATGCTGCCGGTGGCCGGCCACTCCGTGTTCAGACCCCAGGCCAGGATGAAACTGGGCATGTAACTGTGCGGCCCCGCTCGGAACCAACTCCACCCCGGCATCGTGCCGCTATCGTCTGGTTTGCTGAACCATCCCGACTCGCAGCACGTCCCACCCATGCCGGTAAACACAAAGGCGGAATGGAAGACGGCTTCGCTGGTCGCCAGTCGTTTCACTCCTGTTCCGTTCTTCCACCAGCCGTCGGAAAGCGGCTTGTAGCCAGTGGAATTGCTCTCCGCAACCACGATCGTGGTGGATGTGCCATCGGTGATCGAGGACATCTTCGTCGACTGGCCCCCCGCAAACACACCCTGAAAATCGGCTCCGGGTGCGAAGGAATAATTCGGCACCGCCGCGCCCGGCCACCAGTGGTATCCCTCGGATGCCACGTAGTGAGTGACGGCGATTCCATGGGTTCGACTCGGATCTTCTCCGAATCCATCGTCAGAAGGACAGAGAAGACTCGGAACCACCGTGCTGCGGATCGGTTGGTCCCAGGCCCGAAGCATCTTGTCGACGGAATCATACAGCGATTGCTGTTCCATAAACGGCAGGATCATCAGGCACCACGTGTGGTGATAGGCTGGCGCCGGGACGGTTGGCGGTTGCAGCCCGGGCCCGCCGAACTTGCCGAAAACGGCCACCGGCGGGAACCGCAGGTACGTGTCGTGGTAGTAGTTCTGTAACGCGATGCCGATCTGCTTCAGGTTGTTGGTACACTGCGTCCGCCGCGCGGATTCGCGAGCGGCTTGAATCGCAGGCAACAAGAGAGCGACCAAAATGCCGATAATGGCAATGACCACCAGCAGTTCCACCAGAGTGAAACCCGTGCGTGCAACCCTGCGAGACATGACTGGACCTTTCTGAGAAAGCAACGAGAAAACCGTTAAGAGTACCCCGATTGGAGCGAAGATTCGAGCTTTTAGTTTACAGTATTGCGTTCCCATGTCAGTTTAGAGTCTGCCTACTTTGTGCTGAGAAAGCCCAAGTTGAGACACGATTTCCACCCTATTGGAGGGATGGATCGTGAAGCCGTGCCTCTCAGCGTCAGCGTCCCCGATTTATGAAGACGCTGGGAATCGAACAGGCGACGCTTGACGCCTGCGTTCGCGAATCGCAAGGAGAGCGGGTGCTGGTCACACGTGAGGGACGCCGGGTCGCGATAGTGGTCGGCGTAGCGGACTTGGACGAAGATCAATTGCAGCTCGGCGCCAGCAACACGTTCTGGCAGCTGATCACGACGCGTCGGAAACAGCCGACCGTGACTCGTGCGGAGTTGGAGCGAATTGCGGCAGCTTGCGACGAGACGTAGGTTTCTGCACGAACCAAGGGGTGGACCGAAGCGGCGGTTGGGTCCGGCGGTGTGGTTGGTTCGTCTCGTCGCCGCTCGGTCACCCCGGTCGTTACGCACTCGAAAAGACACACCTCGACACCCAAAGACATGATGGAGGCCGCGGTGAGTTCGAATCCACCGAGAATCCTCGACGCGCACGTTCCCTGGGCCAGTCTCAACCCGGACGGCTTCTCTAACCTTCCCTGCCCGTTTTGCGGATCGTTCGCATATGAAACCAAGGCATCCATCGTCATCAACTGGTCCGAGTTCTTTGTCGTTCAGTGTACGGCATGCCGGCTGACGCGGCGAAATCCCATGCCGGATAACGCGTTTCTGATGGATCTCTACGCCGAACCCTACTTCGAGGTGCGAAAATACCCCGCGGCACTCATCGATCAAGTGGGTGTCGCAGACACGGATGAGGTCGACCAACGAAGACGCCGGGAACTGACGCCTGCCAGCGAGACGCCGGGACTGCTGGCAAGCGTGTGATGAGGTCGACCAACGAAGACGCGTTGTGTGAGCGGAGGAACAGTGGTCTGGGATCGGGGCTGGTGGAACAAGAAGCTTCTCAACGGGAAACGCAGTGCGGCAGCC
>CAZAQY010000180.1:0-17599 GCA_964486845.1 uncultured Pirellulaceae bacterium | reverse complement strand
GCCGTGCGTGCCGCGTGTCCAAGCGGCCGTCTTGCCCCACCACGGCCTGCCATCGGCGTAGATGATGTCCAGGTACAGGCCGTAATCCCCGCCAGCCCCGACGTGTTCCGCCCTGCTCCATCCGCCGACGATGATCGGCCGCTTGTCGGGCTGATCGTAGCGGATCACTTGCGCGATCCCCATTCCATCCCGGTCGCCCATCGATTCACATCGGAGCGCGAGTCTTCCGGACTGAACCTCGGTCGCGTCCAACGCATACCCTCGGCCATAGGGCGTCCACGCAGTCAAGCGGTCCGCGGCGGTCTCCTCGAACCCCGGGTTGATCAGTTCGTTGGTCAGGGCGACAGATGCGTTTGTCAGCGCCACGACGAAACTGAGAAAAATCCAGCGGCAGGTCATGGTCATCCCTCTCTTCATCACAAACGGCTCTGCTCCACGGCTAGCGGGCCGCAAGCTCGATCTCGTAGCATTGTACTGCCAGCCGAGGCACCAAGACCTGGAGCGTCGCTCCCATCGGTTCGATCGCCCGATCTTCTCCCAGCACTCGGATTGCCTTAGGAGTTGTCGGCAGCTGGAAGATGACGTGGCCTTCCCCATCGCCGTCATTGACCGCGATGACGTAGAGTCTGTCACGATGGACGCGAGCCAGCCAGTGCAGCCAACCGGGAGAGGCCCCGGCGACCGTGACCACCGGCACCGGCTCGACCGACAGCAAGATAGGCGACCGCTGGTCGATTTCCGCAGCCACCCCCTTGAGCCCGTCCCACTGGACATCAAAGGGCACATCCGGGTTCCGCCGCACATCGAACCAGGAGTAGAACACCAGGCCCGTCGCGCCTTCGCAGATACACTGCCAGGCCATGCTGCGGACCTCGTCAACCGTGGGCGTGCGCCCGCGTTTCTCCTCGGACTCCGTCTTGGCGTAGTTGGCCCAGTTGTGAAGCTGTGGCACTTGCCACATCGGCCGCGAGCTTTCGACTTGCCGAAACGTCTCCGCCGTCCACTGAGCCGCCATCGAGGCCGGGCGGCGGTCGATTGGGTAGGGATCGGTTCCGATCACGTCGAACGTCTTCAGGTAGGCAGCGACTTCGCGGAACTGGTACAGCACGACCCAGGTGGGATGATCCGGGTCCTCTTCAGCGACCCACTGCTGATGCGATTCCAGCCGGGGCAGGAACTGCTGCGGCAACTCGTCGTTCAGATACCAGGCCAGCAGGGCCGGATGCTCCCGGAATTGGCGGACGCGGGCGCGGACTTGCGGCTCTTCGTCCGCCTCGGATTGGATAAACTGCGGGCAGTACGCCGAACCGGCATACCAGTCTTTGATGGAGTAAATCACCTGCAAGCCATGTTCCTGGGCCAGGTCCATCTGCTGCTTCGTGGGCGAACCATACGGCATCAGACAGTTGAACTTGCTCTGCGCGTAGACCGCCAGATCCTTCGCGTTGATGCCGCTCCAGTACATGCCGATCGGGAAGAACGGTTTGCCATCCACCAGCAGCCGGCGATGCTCGTCGATGACGCACTTGGGCGGCGGCGATTCCGGCGCGCGGACCAGCCGATGGTGATCGACCTGGAGTTCTGTGCCGTCAGGCCCGTTCAGCCGGACCGCCAAGTCGTACTGGCCCGGCTCCAGGCCGCCGAGCGGCAGCTGGAGGTCCAGGCAGCCTTGTGGTCCGCCTTGCGGATGTCCGGTCGTATGCCGCAAGGCATTCCCGCCGCGGCTGCTAAGCACGGCGACGACTTGGATTTGTTGCGGCTTCAGGTCGTGGTCCACCAGGTTCCAGCGGACCCGCACCCGGGCGTCCTGTGGGCCGGCAGCAGTGATTCGCCCGCGGTAGTTCGGCGACAGGAGGATCGTCTGCATGGGCGGATCGGCGATGCGAACCAGCTCGACGTCGTCGAACCAAGCCGTGCCGGTCATCTCGTTCCGGACGTAGCAGGCCACGTTGCAGGAGGCAGCGTCGTCCGGCAAGCGGGTGATGGCTTCGACTCGGGTCCAGTCGCGCGTCCCCTTGATCCCGGTGGGATACACGCCGCCGAGCCATTTTCCGTCCTTGCCCTGCCACTCCAGGCAGATCGTCGCCCCGGATTCATCCCCGGCAATGTCTTGGGTTTTGATCCAGACGCTGACGCGGCACTTCCAACCGGCCTGGACCGGGACTTTCTGCGTACACAGAACGTACCGCTGCGGATCTCGATTGACGTACTTGAGCGACGCCGTGCCTGACCGGGTCACCGTCGTGTCCAACGCGTAGACCTGCGGGGCACCGTGCCACTGGGCGGGCAGGGCCGAATTCGCCGCCGCCTGCTCGAAGGACGGATTGAGAGCCAAGTTCGTCGGGGGCGCACTGGATTCGCACCAGGCGGTCGCGGAAGGCACGAGCCAAGCGATGACCACGATGGCCCTAGCGCGAACCAACACGCAGGCATGTGCTTGACGTTGGGACATCGTCAAAGACTCCTCTCAAGGGTTCTGCAACACGAACTCGAAAAATACGGGCTGTCCGGGGGACGGACAGTGCCAAGGCTCGGCCGACGGGCAGTTGCTAATTGCTCCCCCACATCTCCCCTCACGAACGGCAAGGGTGCATCCCGAGCAGACCGCCTGGCAAGCATGGCATGAAGTCGTCCCTGTTATGGCGCGGGCAGCTTCTGCGGCGCAAGCACTGGCTTACCATCCCTCCAGTCGATCGGCACCACCGAAAGATACCAGGAACGCCCCCTGTCGTTGTTGCCCTGGTAGAAAAGGTAGTCCTGCCCATCGTCGTCCTGAAACAGGTACGGATGCCCCGACTCGCTGGCGTTCCATGAGCCCGGCGGGCCGTTGGGGAGGAACGGTTCCTGAGACAGCCGAGAAAAACGGACGCCATCATCGCTGACCGCCACGCCGATCTGCTGCGGTTCGTTGTTGTAGCCGCCAGCGTAGAACATGAAAAGACGGCCATCGTGCCGGGCCAGCGCCGCTGCCTCGATGCAGTCGCATTCCCAGGGAAGCTCCGGCCTGAGGATGGGACCGTCCGGGTTGAGTTGGGTCCACTTGTCGCGGGCAAAGTCGCTATCGAGCGGGGCTGCTGCCACGCCCTGCATCTGGACCTTGAACGCCGGGTCCCGCGTGGCCCAGTACAGGAGCAACCGTTCCTGGTGCTGGATTACATCCGCGTCGATCGCCCGGCCGCAGGTCCATTCTCCCGCCGGCCGGAAAACGGGGTTCGTCGGGTTGCGGGTGAAGCGAAGGCCGTCGTCCGACCAGGCATGGCAGATGGCGTCCCGTGTCCTGTTTCCGTAGGTCTGGTAGAACAGATGCACCTTGCCGCCGAGTACGACGGCCCCAGGGGCGCAGAACCCGTTTTGCTCCACCTCGCCGGCGTTCGTTAGCTCGCCGACCTTCTTCCAATCCACCAGATTGTGGCTCTGGGCGATGCCGATGTTCCAGCCCTTCGTCGGTTTCCTTTCATAGGGCGGCAGGGAGTAGTAGAGCCAATAGCGGCCCTGAAATCGGACCACCGCCGGGTCTTTCGAGAAGGGCCTCCCGGAGGCCGTATCGGCAAAGTGCATCCGAGGTTTCTCGATGGCCGGCTTGAACCCCTCGACGTGCTCGTCGCCCGCCAAAGTGGGAGAGCTGGCGAGCAACATCAGAATCATGGTCCACATCCTCATCGCGGTTGACCTTTCGTCGCTTGGATTGGCAGCCCGCGTTCCGTCTCACGGCGCTGGCTCCTGGTTTCTATTTCCCTCGCCTCCTCGCCTTCACGAATGGGCCCCAGGTCTGACCTTGAGTTTGCCCGGAGAGCAGGCAAACCGCAAGCGGGCCAACCTGAGTTCTCCGGCGTGACTACTCGGCGAGCACCGGGAACTCCGAAATCCGCAGGCGCGTGCATCCGTACGGAACCAACTCCAGATCCACCAGCGGCTCGCGAGATCTCACGGGGCTGACAGGCGTTTCCCCGGCAGAATTGGCCTCCAGCTTCCACGCCGGGACGACACGACCCCTGGCACGCAGCATGACTGCGGCCGTCTCCTGCGCGAACGGTTGCGGGCCGGGTTCCGCGACCCGCAGCACTTGAATCGACTTCTCCGGGTTCTGCCGATCCACAAGCAAGCCGAAGTTCCAGGGCGTCTTGGGGTGGACCGCCCAGTCGATCACAGGCAACGCCGGGTGGTGCCGTTTGAGTTCCTCAAAACGTTCTCCGATCTTCAACGAGTAGACCAGGGGCCCCCGGTGAATCGCTACCGCACCTTTGTACCGGGTTTCGATCCGAACCTTCATTGGCAGCTTAAGCGCGACTTCGTCGCCGGACGACCAGCGATGGCGGACGACCAAGAATCGCCCCGGTTTGGCGGGCACACACTCGTCGCCGTCGGTGAGCACAGCGCCCTCGGCCCAACCGGGGACGCGAAGGTGCAGCGAGAACTCGACGGGTTCTGCGGTGGTCACTTTGAACCGAATGGTCTCGTCGAACGGATAATCGGTAATCTCCTCGATCGTCACTTCGGCTCCACCACCAACTTTCGCGCGCACGATGGTGGGACCGTAGGCCACCGCGGCCAAGCCCTGGTCGTGTGTGGCCATCCAGAGATGAGAGACGAATTTGGGCCAGCCTTGGTGCATGTTCGCCGTACAGCAGCCGTAGTGCGGCTCCAGGCCGTAGAGGTTCGACATGTCGCTGTTGGTGCTCCACTGCCGCTTGGCCACCGAGCACAGCACCTGGTTGGCCTGCTGGTCGTACTGGTGCGCCCAATAGTCGGGAGTGCAAGCTCCGGGATTGGCGTTGTAAGCCAGCATCTCCAGCCGATCGGCAAAGACCGTATCGCCGAAGATCTCGATCAGGTTCTCCAGGGAGAACATCGACTCGACCACGGCGCACAGTTCCGTCCCCTGGGTCGGCCGCTTGCCCGAAAGGTGCTCGTCGCCCGAGAACCGGCCGCCGACCTGGCCGTGGTGCTCGTCGAGACTCGCCCATCCCTCGTGGACCGCCTCCCTGTGCCGTGGGTCGCCGGACTGCTGCCACCACAGGCCGGGGTACTTGGTCGCCATGGCGACGTTGACCACGTGAGCGGTCATTCCGACGTCTTTCCAGTCGTAAGGGACCTTGCCGGAGTTCAGTGCTGCGGTGGTCCAAGGAAAGTCGCTGAAGTAGCTGATCCAGTCGCGGCTGTTCTTCTGGATCGACTCCGCGACCTCCACGACCTGCCGATTTCCCGTCCGCCGATACAGCCAGTAAGCCGCGACCGCGTTCTCCATCGCTCGGACGCCCCGCCAGTCCTTGTCGGGCCAGTCGGGTGGGGCTTTGTGCAAATAGGCGAAGTAGTTGTTGAGCAGCTCCAGCCCACGCGGGTCCCCCGTCGCCTCGTGGTATTGCGTGAGCACCTTCAGGGCCACGGCCAGCGGCCAGCGGTCCTTGTTCTTGGCCGGACCAAACCAGCCGTCTGGCTGCCCGCTGGCCAGGATGCCTTCGAGCCAGGGCCTGGTCTTGGCAATCAGCCGCGGATCGTCGAGCAGGTAGGCCAGCGGCACCAGTCCGTCCAGATAGTACGGCCCGCGTTCCCAACTTTCCCCCTCGCCGCCCTTCCAGCCGGTCTTCACCAGCGGCGGCCAAAACTCGTCCAAGTGCCCGGTCAGTCCGTTGGCCTGGATCGTCAGTTGGTCCTTGAGCCAGCCTTGAGGCTTCACGGACCCCATCGGCAGTGCGACGAACTTCGTGGGCTGCAGGGGTGGCCGGTTGGTGGGATAGTGCCGATTCAGTTCTTCTGCCCCGGCTAGCGGTCCCCAGGCGACGGCGGCTACGACGACGGATAACAAGAGCGTTCGGTGCATCGTGGGTCTCCTATCGTGTGAGGAGATGAAGTTCGTAATTTCTTGTTGCCGACTTGACCGTCGTTGGTATTGCCTACCAGAATAGCACCGTCGCCAGCGTTTCGCCAACGGTGCACAGTGGCGGGCTGACCTGTGCACACGAGGTGAGTCCCGTGTGGCCTGTACCTGGTTGTACTGCAGTACGACGCCGCCTGGACGCCTCCGGGCCTCCGGGACCTCAGGCCCGTCCGCTCCGCTCGTCGCCACCCCACGCGGACCAGCCGGGCCAGTTACGTCGCGCTGGCCCCCCGAGCGACGTTCTGGTGCCGTCGCGGAGCGCGATGGTGCGCAGCGCCAAAATCTGTGGATGACTCCCATTGCGTGCCCTTCAAGCAGCGGGCCAGCGGGCCACTGACGATCGAGTACTGAGTTCTTCGGGGAGATCAACAGCAAGATCCAGAACGCAGAGAAGTTGGGGAGGATCAGGAGGCTGCCATGAAGCGCAAGACTGGACGCACTCCGCAGACCGTCGAACGCGACAACGAGAGGGCGCTGTACGAACGCATTCGGGAACTGGTCGTCAACGCCCGCCGGACCGTGGCCCGCGGCATCGACCTGGTACAGGTGCATACGAACTTTGAAATCGGACGGCACATTGTGGCCCACGAACAGCAGGGGGCAACCAGGGCCAAGTACGGCAAGGAAGTGCTCAAGCGACTGGCCGAGAAGCTGACGGCGGAGTTCGGTCGAGGCTTCTCCAAGAGCAATCTGGAGTACATGCGCCGGTTCTTTCTGGCCTATCAAGACCGGTTGCCGATTGCCCAATCAGAAACTGGGCAATCACTGACCGTCCTGCGCAGTGAGGCCGAGATTGCCCAGTCGCAAACTGGGCAATTGGTCGTCCCCGCTTCAAACGCCCGCCCCTTCCGCCTGAGTTGGACCCATTACGTGTTCCTGCTGGGCATCAAGAATCCGGACGAGCGCAGCCTCTACGAAATCGAATCCGCCGACCTGAACTGGAACCTGCGCGAACTGCGGCGCCAGTTCGACAGCGGCCTGTACGAGCGTCTGGCCCTGAGCCGCGACAAGGAGGGCGTTCGGCGCTTGGCGCGGGAAGGGCAGATCGTGAGCCAGCCCCAGGACCTGCTCAAGGAGCCGCTGGTGCTGGAGTTCCTGGGCCTGTCCGAACAGGCACGCTATTCCGAGTCCGACCTGGAAGCGGCCATCATCGACCAGCTCGAGCGATTCCTGCTGGAACTGGGCAAAGGCTTCTTATTCGAGGCCCGGCAGAAGCGGTTCACCTTTGACGGTGAGCACTTCTTCGTCGATCTGGTGTTCTACAACCGCCTGTTGCGGTGCTACGTGCTGATCGACCTCAAGCTCGGCAAGCTGACCCACGAGAACCTGGGCCAGATGCAGATGTACGTCAACTACTTCGACCGGTTCGTCAAGACCGACGACGAAAACGACACCATCGGCATCATCCTGTGCAAGAAGAAGAACGAGGCCCTGGTCGAAATCACGCTGCCGAAAGACGCCAAGATCCACGCGCGGGAGTACCGGCTGTACCTGCCCAGCAAAGAGGAACTCCAACGCAAGCTGCTCCAGTGGGTGCAGGACGCCGGCGGTGAGTAGCGGACGTCCGAGACGGCCGGGCGTCTAACGGGCCCCGCCGTTCCACAGATCAAACCTCCGAAGAAACGAGAACGGCAATGGGCCGGCGAGTTGTATCGTCCACCCTCAGGGGGCTCACCGTCGGCAACTCACCTACGTATGGCGGACGCACTCGATCACCTGGGTACGCAGCGCGTCCGCAACTTCCTGACAGCGACGCATGTCTTCAATGACTTGCTCGCAGAGCGCCCAGTAACGATCCCAGGCCTCTCGCGGGACGATTGACTCGAATTCAACCCGTGTTGGCGCACGCCAACGTTCGTAGCCTTCGAGACGAGAAACCCGCTCGGGGATATTCGGGACGCCTCGCCCGGTCGGAGACAACTTTGCCTTTCTGAGCATCCATTCCTGCCACGGGCTATTGCCCTTGCTTTGGTTACACTTTCCACAAGCCGGGACGAGGTTGGCGATCTCCGAAATCAACCCGGTCGGACGACGCTTCACGACCAGCGGGCGAAGGTGGTCCCACTCGCTTGCTTTGTCGCCACAGTAAGCGCAACGAACATCCGCGGGATCCATCCCGAGAATGGACAGCGCTTGGCCGATTTCTTCAGCCGAGGGACGGACGCTCGGAATGATCGCGCTGACGAAAGCGTTTGTGATGCTCGTCTTGCGCGAGGTCATCGTCTGAATTGATGGCATCCGGAATGCGGCCGTCAACAAACGGTCGCGAGTGTCGTCAGCGGCGGCCATTACGATCGCGGCTCCTTCCGGTTCCGTGGGTCCGCAATCTTTCGAGTCCGTCGCAACAACCCTTCCAGAATTGCGACAGGATCAACACCGCACGCGGAGGCGAACCAGCAGAATTCGATCAGGTCAATTCTCCGTTCCCCGTTCTCAACCTTCGCGATCCAACTGTGAGGAACGCGTAGGCGCGCAGCCAATTCGCGCTGCGAGAAACCCGCTTCCGATCGGACTCTCCGCAGTTCCACGCGGAGCGCCCGGTACTCAGACGTATGAACCGACTTTTCCATTGCTTCCATTATCGGAACGTGCTAGAATGCGCCCAAAATCGGTACAATCGTATGCTAACCCTCCGCGAAGACTGGCGAACCGTTCTGGGCGGGGCAGTCGCCGTTGATCTGCTCGCCCAAATTCACCGTGACAACCTGCGGCAGGAAGCTGCATGCCACTTGGTCGCGGCGTCACTGGATCTCCTCGTCGCCACTTGGCCGAGGGGCGAGCGTCCGCCTTTGCTGATCGAGACGGTTTCGATCGCGACATGGCGGATATCAAGGCTGTACTACACGTTCCTCGCCGAGAACGATGACGCTGCCCTTGCCAGATGCATTGAACTCGGACGATCCACGGAATTGACGGTTGTCGTGTATCTGAACTTTCGCAGATTTCAGGCCTGTCAAGCGGCGAGGTTTAGGTAGTTCTCCAGGGCACTGAGTAATTGAAGCAGGTCGGCCTTGGTGGCCGACTTCGGTGTAATTGTATTGGCCAGGATTTCCGCACGCAGCATGCGGAGCATATGAGCCAGCGACCATTCCGTGTCCCAGTCACCAAAGCGACGACGTGCGGCCCGAGCTTGCGGGAGTTTGTGGCCCTCGGTGAAATACCACAAGCTGATGACGCTTTGCATCAGCCATACCCACGGCGCGAGCTTTTGGATGCTCTCTCGGCACCAGTGTTGTGGGGCTTGGATCTTCATCACCTGCTTGCTGGCTTTGAAAGCCACCTCAATCGACCATCTCCAGGAAAACGTGGTGTTCACCCAGCTCAACGAGGCGTTCACGTCGGTGGTGAACAGATACTTGTCGTCGAACTTGCCCAACGGGTCGCGGACCAACACCACGAGAATCGGCACCAATCCACGGACTTCGGGCCAGATCGCCTGAAAGGAAAGCACCTTCAACTTGCGGGGCACGCCGTAGGCCTCGGCTTTGACCGTTTGCCATGTCCACGGTCCCGATCCGCGTCGGTTGCCATCTGCCTTCTTGACCGCCTCCTTGGGGTTTGGAAGACGAGGCCCCTTTCGTGGCTTCGGTCCACGTTTGCTCTTGGATTGCTTCGGCACGATCACATCGTAAATGGCTGCATCGGCACGCATGACCCCTACGTACGTCACCCGATCGTTCAGGTCCCCCAGCAGGTTGTTTACCGAATAGGCCCCGTCGCCAACCAAAACCAGCTTTCGATCGGGGAACCACCGCAGAATGTCGTGGAGCATCTCCTTGGCCAGGGTGGCTTCGCTCTTGTTCTTCTTGCCCGCCAGATGAAGCATGGCGTGGATCGGCAGGCAGTAGATCTTGCTGGTGCTGGGAATGCGAATCGCCAAGCCCACCACGACCCAGTGGTTGCCGCTGGCGGTCGCGACCCGTTTGGCCGTCGAGGCCACGGCATCGCGGAACCAACCCAAACCGTAGACATGCTTGCCGCGTTTGTGCAGCAAGGTATCGTCGACGACCAGGTACAAGACCCCACGCGGATTGAGCGCGACGACGATCGCCACAGCGACTTGGTGGGCCAAGTCGTGCACGGTCCAGGCGGAGCGACTGAAGAAGTTGTAGAAGCGGTCGAAGGGATGTCGCTCTTTCCGGGAAGCGGCGGTATCGGCCTGGGTGGCCTGGAATACGCCGTACTCCGTTCGCTTGCCCAAGCACATCACCCAACCGAGCAACACCTCGATGTGCGTCTGGAACGAGGGATGGGTAAACGCTGGCAGCAGGCATTGAAAGATCGAGTCGAGAGAGGGTATGCTCGTAAACATGGACCGGGACCTCCTTGTCCTTCGCGTGCGTCCCCGACGCTTCTAACGACGCGAAGTCTACAAGGAACCCCGCCCTCTTTGCATGGCCAAAATCCTTCGAAAAATCTGCGAAAGTTCAGGTATGGCACGCACGGATTCGTGAAACGGGAACTGCTGACGTCGGTTCTTGGCGGAAGGGCACCGAACGTTTGGACGTTGGATTCGTTCATCTCTTGGAGAACGTTTTCGGCGACGGTCGACCAAGGCTGGCCGTGTGGACGAGCAGTGCCGGAGTTGCTTCGTATGTACAATCGGCGGGTGAGTCCTGTTGGATGTGGCGCATCAATCGGAATCCAGCTTCCCAACTGATTTTGAGGGAGAAAAACTTGTTCGACGTGCAACGCGACCATGGTTTGAGGATGCCGCGTCGTAACGCAAACTGAGCCAAACAGGAATCGGACCAAGCCAGCGCGGACGACAATTCCGGGCATCGTCGAACCGCTGGACTTCGCAGCGGCGGATGAAGCGGTCGGTCAGTTTGTGGAGATTGTTCGTCGTGAACACGACCACCGTCTTGGACGGGAGCTTTTCGAGGCCGTCCAGCCACATTACTTCGGCCTGCGGAGTCATGCGGTCGGCTTCGTTGATGATGACGACTTTCCAGCCGCTGCCGCCCATCGGCCGCAGGTGCATGCGCCGCAACAGATCTTCGACCGCGCGGCCGTCCTGCGTCCCGCTGGGGATCTCGACCACGCCGCCCCAGTCGGGATCGCAGCCCAGATCTTTGGCCAGCGCCCAGGCGGCGGCCGTTTTGCCGACGCCGCTGGAGCCGGCGAAGATGAAGGCGTTGGAATGGGGGGCGGCGACCAACGCTGACAGGCTCGTTTCCGTTGGACCTGCAGGCCCTGGGTGCTGATCGTCGAACGTGGGCGCAGGGTGCGCGGGTGGTGCTGGTCACCGGGTCCCGGCCGCCGCGGTGACGGTCACTAGTGCAGTCGGTCATCCTCCCGCGATCGCTTTGAAGTCGATCTCGGGTTCGGGAGGCATTCTTTCTTCGTCACGCTGTATCCTCTGTGCCCGTTCCGCCGCGTCTATTCTTCGCTGAATTGCCTTTGGGTCATTCCGCCGTTGCGGCTTCGTTCCCGGTGACTTGGCTTTCGCTGATCGTGGGCAATATCTTTGTATTCGCAACTCGTCGAGTTCGCGTTGAAGCTCACGGGGAGACATCTGTACGTATTGGGCGAGTTCCTCGTAAGCCGCGTGGGCATCCGCGTTAGCTTCGTCTAAAGACATGTATCTCCCTCCAATTCGGGAAGCGAGGTCTGAAGCATCGAGCCCGGCCGCCGTCGCGCGATTGTCCTTCCGTGCCGCACCGTGCATCCGAGGTTGCGTCCGGGACAGTCCTTGGGCTACCGACTGAAGTACACGAAGCAGATCAGAACTAGCATAACTAAACTGATTACACCGCTCATTGCCAGCCAGCTCGCTTTGTCGGCGTACCGATCCGCCCTAGCGAAATCGCGTCTGATAACGCAGACTTCAGCAAGGACGGCGTAAACCAAAGCTGGGATCCCAAGCAGGGGAAAGACAACTGTCATCACCCCCGCAAAAATGACAGGCGGCCGTTGGATTCGTGGGATGCCGCACTCTTTGCATTCCTTGCGGCTAGAACCATTTTTTGTCCAGCACGCTACACATTCCCATAACTCTTCTGTCGCGTCTGGCGGCATTTGGCACCTTTACCTACCGTTGACGTCGAACCAAGCCAGGCTCAAACGACCTCACAAGAACACCTATTCCTCTCAGCGACACCACCCTAGGATACGGTGGAGTAGGTCCCGTCGCAAGCGCCGCCGGAAGAACCACGAAAATCCCGAGACTCTCGGGAGCCCTCGCGGATCGTCGCCGCTTGCTCGCCGGGGACGTTTCCGCGGAAACCCGGCCGCCGTAGTGCTGGTCACCGGGTCCCGGCCGCGGGGCAAATACGACGACGACAAGCCCGGTTCGGGAGGTGTTCACGGGGCGCCCTGCCAAGGGTCCGCGCGCCGTGGCCTCGGGTCAGCAAGGACCCACTGGGGGGCGTCAGTTCATGGGGTCAATTCGCGCCGGGGGGCTATGCGGGAATCTCGGCATACCTAACCCGCAAGTACTCGCATTGCGAGAAAGGACCCCTCCGACCGGCCGCCGTTCAAGGGTGGTGTTTTTCGGAAAACAAGGTCCGGAGCGACTCCACCCCCCACCCCAAAAAATCGCGCGCAAGGTGGAATCGAGGGGCAGGCGGCCTACACTCCGCAGCCCCCCAAGAAACTCAGCCCCCCTGGGGTTCCCGTCGACGTCCACCGCGCCGCCGGCCGCGCCGCCCGGAGACTGCTGTTCGGGCGACTCAGCCGTTCCATTCTCTCGAACTGTGGCATAACTGATTGCGTTCCGCGTCGGCGGGAAGGTTTAACCCCGCTTTCGACTGCCGTTTCCGCCGCGGGCAAACTCTGCAACCTTCGTGCTGCCGTACGACGCGACCAGTTTTGCCTCGGATTCCTCGCGAACGATCGGCACCACGAAGCGGGCGGGCAGCGGATCGCCAGTCCGGAGATACGGGGCGATTTGCTGCAGGGCCAAACCGATCGAGTATTCGTCGCTGCCCAGCTCGAACTTGCCGAGGTCCTGCGGGATCGTGTCCAGGTCGCTGCCGGTCTCCAGCTTCCAGACTTGGCGAACGACGTCCACCATGCCGTCGCGGAAGTCGTCGCTGGTCGCGTCGAACCGCTGGACGTCGCAGCGGCGGATGAAGCGGTCGGTCAGCTTGTGAAGGTTGTTGGTGGTGAACACGACGACCGTCTTGGCCGGGAGCCTTTTCCATACGAAGGCCGTCGAGCCATATCCCTTCGGCCAGCGGGGTCATGCGGTCGGCTTCGTTGATGATGACGAGTTTGCAGCCGCTGCCGCTGCAATCGACCGCAGGTGCATCCGCCGCAGCAGGTCTTCGACGGCGCGGCCATCCTGCGTGCCGCTGGGGATCTCGACCACGCCGCCCCAGTCCGGGTCACGGCCCAGCTCGTTGGCCAGCGCCCAGGCGGCGGCCGTTTTGCCGACGCCGCTGGGCAGCTTGCCCCGCCGCCTATTTCGCTCGCGCCAGCGGCCTCATGGCGACGAGTTGGGTCCTATCCCCGACCGCTGACCGTGCTAGAATACGTTGGGTGAGATCCTGGAATTCAGCAAGGGAAGCGGTATGTCAACAGCAGTAATCACGAGCCATGTATGGCTGGACGAACGCGGCGCGGCGTGGCTGGACGACACAAACATCAAGGTGCTAGAGGTTGCGATGGAACAGCTGGCTCATGGGTCGTCTGCGGAAGAGATCTATGAGCAGCACCGGGGATACCTGTCGCTGGCTCAAATCCACGCGGCGCTGACGTACTACCACGACAATCGAGCCGCCTTGGACCAGGAGATCGACCAACAGCTCGCGGAGTCTGATCGGCACCGCCGGGCCTCGCTGGATTCGCCTGGGCGACAGCGACTGCGGGCCTTGGGGAGACTGCCGTGAGCGTTGCCCTGTACATGGATGTGCATATCCGCTGGGCGATCACCGCAGGGCTTCGACGACGCGGCGTGGATGTGCTGACCGCGCAGGAAGACGGGGCCGCCCGATTCGAAGATCCAGCCCTGCTGGATCGAGCAACGCAGTTGGGCCGGGTCCTTGTCAGTCAAGATGACGACTTACTGCAGGAAGCGGCCCGCCGACAGGCCGCCGGTGAACGCTTCAGCGGCGTGGTGTATTCGCATCAGCTGCGGATTACCGTCGGACAAGCCATCCGCGACCTCGACCTGCTGGCCTCCGTCTACGAGCCGGTGGACATGGAGAATCGCGTGGAGTACCTGCCGTTGTAGGGAGTTATCGCGCAACCAACGCAGGATGAGCCCGCATTTGCAGGTGATTCCATAGCCTCTGAGCCGGGCCGACCACGGCGGCCTGGTCGAGCGCCAATGGACCATGCGGCAGTAGGTAGACAATCTGCGTTTGGGGCGTGCTGACCGAAAGCTCCTTGCCCCACAGGTTCAGCACCGACAACCAATCGCCGCCATCATAGTAGCGAGTCACGTCATAGCCTACGTCGGAATGTGCCGCTTCCCAGCGACGCTCGATGACTACGCCCAACCCACCGCCGCCGTCCCGGGTGAAAGCGCAGTCGAACCATCCGGCCAACCGGGCGTTATCAGGACTTGGGCCCGACCCGAGGTAGCCGAACAACAGGTCTGAGTAGTCTGAACCGTCGCGCAAGGTTCCCCGCCGGACCGGTCCGCCTACGCCGGGCTGCAAGGCATACACTCCGCCGCGCTGCAGCATCCGGCAGCCCTCGGCGGAGGCCGTCACCCTCATCTCGGCACGGGGTCGGAAGAACCGCTCGATGCGGATGACCGGAACCGAAGCATAGCAGAAATATCGACTGAAGCCCTCAGCCTGCGGGTTGCCGAAGGGGATCGTGACAAGCAGGCCGCCGGGGAGTTCCTTCAACTGAGCCGGCTGCGCCCCGGTGTAGCCGGTGCTGGAGAAGGCCCAGGGCGAGCCCAGGAGTTCGGGCCCATCGGTCTGCACCTTGAGCGATCGGACCTGATCCTTCGACAAGTCCAAGGTGGCGACGTAGCCGGAGCCGGTGACTGTCAGCCAATCTCCGCTGCGTGTGGCCTTTAGGGCGGCCACGTTCTGCGCGGGACTGCTGTTCAGCCGGAACGCGACGGGCTGGTCCGATGGCCGTGACTTGGGCGTCCAGGTCAGAACGTCAGCGGAGTCGTCGGGCAAACCCGGCAGGACGGTCGCCGCCACGGCTTCCGCGGCGCGCCCGTCAGGGCCCAAGACGGAAGCCACGCAAATCTCCGTGCCCACCGGGGCATCCGCAAACAGCGGCAGACCGCCGCCGGGCGTTTCCGTGGGCGGCTGGTAAACGACACAGGCCCCCGCTGGCAAGCCCCGCGCGGCCATGGTCCACAAGTCGGTATTAAGCACGGCGAGACCCAGTGGGGGAACAAGCCGCAAGCCATACGCATGCACGCCGCCCTGCAGGGGCAGTCGAGCCGTCACCGTGACCTCGCCTTCCGGTGCCAGCGTGGCCACAGTCTGCTGCGTCGTCACACGGAAGTCCGAGCCGTGGCCCTGGCCGAATTGCACCGGGACCGCACGGGCCGTCATGCCGCCGTCGTTCCGCAGAACGGCGCTCAACTCCAACGCCTGGCCCTTCACCCGCGCCTGCAGCGAACCCGGCACGAGCGTCAGCACCGGATTGACGTAGTACTCGCCGCACAACCCGTCGGCGTACTCCGCCACGCCGGGCGCCGCGTTGCTCGTAAAGAAGCCCACGCCGGGCAGTTCGGGAGCGATGGTCTTGAGGTGCCGGATTTGGCGGAGCACGTCCTCGCGGGTCGGAACCACCGTAGGCTGCTTTTTTTCTTGGTCTTCGATCACGTTGATTCCCAGCCCCGGAATCGTCCGGTCCAGGCAGCCCACCTGCCGCGCACGCCGCACGTAGGCGTCGATCTTGCCCAGATGGTTGCCGCTGTAGTTGAGGTAGATCTCGGGTACGAACAGGTCCACGGCGTCGCGCACCTCCCGCCAGTGGTCGTGTACGCCCATGTACCACAGCGCTCGGCAGCCCGTGGGGTGAGCCTGCTTGTGGGCACGCACCGCCGCGATGATCTTCCGGCCGGTTTCGTCGTACGGGCCGATCTCGTCAATGGCGATCCAGGGCGAGTCGGTGTACGACCTGGTGAACTGCTCGACCGACCATTCCTTGTAGCACACGCCGCCTTTCCAGGCGCAGGGCAAGGTGCCGCGCCAGAGCCACCAATCCCGTTCCTCGGGCTTGACCGTGGTTGGCACGTTGCACCACTTGAAGTGCCGAGGCGATCCGAACCACAGGAACACGAGCGGACGGTGCGTGACCGGCACGTCCTGCTCGACCTGCGCCCACGGTGTCGTCGAGTCGGCACCAATGGCGCGGAAGCTCAGACGATGCCAGCCGTCCGCCTGCGGGGTCCATGGGAGCGTCACGTCCTGGTGCTCGCCGGCGGCCAATTTCAGGTGAACCGCCTTTTCCGCAACCGGATGCTCTGCGACCTCAAGCGAAACACGAAAACATCCTGTCAGCGATCGGTCCGCCGGAGCGCGCAGACGCACCGTGTAAGTCACTGGCCGGCCGACGCTCGGAATACGTGCCGAAGTGCCAATGTCGTCGCATGTCAGCGTGGCAGCAGCCGAAGCCAAACTGCCGGGCATGGCCAGGCACCAGAGCAGAAACAGGCGGTTCATGTCGGTCACCCGTTAAGAATTTGTCCGTCAGGGAGACCATTCAGGGGTTCAGCCGATACACGCCCAGATTGTCAAACCAGCAGGCATCCTCGTCCGTGATCTGTCCGGTGACGTTCAGCAGCACGACCAATCGCCCCACGCCCTCCGGCACGGTGACGACGCCGAACGCCGATTGCCACTCGTCCTTGCCGGACTCAAACGGGAACGTCTGATCCAGGTGCTCCTGTGTCCAGCGTTCTTCGGCCGTTTGCCAGCGAATCACCAGCGTGGGCTGCGAATGGCCACGGGGGCGGCATGCCACCTCGATGGCGTAGTCCTCGCCCGGCTTGACGATCAGGCCCTGGATAAAGCAGCCCCACTTCACTTTTGTAGCGAGCCCGGAGCCGTCGCCGACTTCAGCATCCCAGGCGAACGTGCCGGCCGACGTCTTTTCATCTTGCCAAGCGCCAAACTCTGCCGGCAGCGATCCTGCCTGGGGATTCGCCGCCTGGCGGAAGTCGGCGTTCTTAGCCAGGTTCGTCAGCTGACCGGACTTGCGAAGTTCCGCCAACTCTGCCTTGGCGGCTGCCAGCGGATCGCGCGTGTAGGCGATGGCCCGCGTGATCCCCGGCATGGCTTCTTCCCACGGCCGTCCCTTGCCGACGGTGTTCGGCAACTCTCGTGGCGGCCCCCACCAGCGACACTGTTCGCCGTAGATCCACACGTACTGGTCAGCGGCATCGCGGGCAAACCCCAAGTTCCGCTGGAGCCGCGCCAGACGTGAACCGTTCAAGGGCGGAAAGTAGTAGCGGTTGCCTTCCTGGTTCAAGTACATGTCCAGGTAGAAGCCGAATCCCGCCTGCACTTGTTGGCGATACTTGGCGCGGTTCTGCGGCGACACCAACCGGACGCCGGCGCCGTGCCAGGAACGCATCTCCTGGGCGGCCTGCAGATAGGCTTCAGCCGAGTCCATGTAGTAACCGTTCTCGCAGCCGTCGACCAGGATCATGCCGGGCGGCACGGCGTCCAGCATGCCGTCGATGAAGGCGGGCAGCAACCCGTATCCGGAGGAAGCCAGAATGCTCTCCGGCTGCGTGCTGCGGCCCGCTTTGAAGTTGATGCTGTTCAGCCACAGGGCCAGCAGCACGGCGTC
>CAZAQY010000179.1:6960-17687 GCA_964486845.1 uncultured Pirellulaceae bacterium | reverse complement strand
GGCCGATCGAAGACGCACCGTACAAGAAAATGCTGATGGTATTTGCAGCCGCGTTCGCCGGTCCCTACGGCCTGGCGTTCCTGTGGGACCTCCGCATCCGCCGGGTCACGTCGGCCGAGCAGCTCACGGACCACGCGGCGCTGCCCGTGGTGGGCGAGATCGCCTGCTTGCCCAGCAGCGTGGGCCAGAAACGCTACTTCGGCGCCGAGCGATCCGGCCGCCAGGTGCGGCTGTTCGAGGAGAGCGTCGAGGCGCTGCGGATCTGCCTGGTGATGACCAAATCGCTGAGCGACACGCGCGTCCTGGCCGTCTGCAGCGCGGCCTCGCAAGAGGGCAAAACCACGCTGGCCGCGCAATTGGCGATCAGCATGGCCCGCTCGGCCGAAGGCCAGGTCTTGCTGGTGGACGGCGATCTGCGGGCGCCGGATATGCACACGATCTTCGAGGTCGAAAACCACGCCGGGCTGGCCGAAGTGCTCAGCCACAAATGCACGCTGGACGAGGCGGTGGTGAGCAGCTGGGACGCGCGGCTGCACGTGCTGCCCGCCGGACACCTCAAGGGCCGGCCCCACGAACTGGTCCGGGGCGATGCGTTCAAGGATGTGATCGACGAAGCCCGCGACAAGTACCGTTACATCATTATCGACACGCCGCCGGTCCTGCCGGCCGGCGAATCCCTGGTCATGGCCGCCGCCGCCGACGCCACCCTGGTCTGCACCCGGCGCGACGTCAGCCGCCAGGAGCAGGTGCGCAAGACCTGCGACCGCCTGGTCGCCGCCGGCGCCAATGTGATCGGCTGCGTCTTCAGCGGTATCCCCCTGTCCAAATACAAGTACCGCTACGGCGGATACTATTACGGGGAGAAGCGGAAGAGGAGGGAGTAGTTGTTAGTTGCTAGTTGTTAGTTGCTAGTTGTTAGTTGCTAGTTGCTAGTTGTTAGTTGCTGGGCAGGTAGGCGGGAACAAGTCCGCTCAGTTCCGGCACGGCCAACCGCCCGAAAACCTTGGGAATTCCTGCCTTTTGCGACTTTCCGCTTTTGGATTCTTTCACCTTTTGACTTTTTCACCCCGCTCAGCCCATGACTGCTGACGCATCGCACGTCCCGTCTGATACGCCGCCTGGGCCGACGACTCCGGCCCCGGCTGCGCCGATGGTGCGCGTGGTGAATCTGCGGCTGTTGGCCCGGACGCTGCTCGTGCTGGCGGTGGTCGTGCCCTGCGGGTATTACTGGCACAGCTTCCAGCTGCGGCGGATCGCCACGGCGCTGATGGCTCGCGCGGACGCGCTGGCCCAGGATTCCGACTGGCGGGCGGCGGCCGATTATGTCTTTCGCTACTTGCAGATTCGCCCGGACGACGCCCAGGCCCGCATCCGCTTGGCCCGGCATTTCGACAAGTCGGCGACCGACCCGGTGCGGCGCCAGCGTGCGATCGACTTGTACTATCAGGCGATCGGCGTGGCGCCCGACGAGGAACTGGCGGGATTGCGGCGCCGCGTGTCGGAGCTGCTGCTGGAATCGGGCCGATTCACCGAAGCGGAACGCGAGGCGCGGCAGTTGATCGCCGCCCGCGCCGGCGATGCGGCCTCACGCCGCGTGATCGCGCTGGCCCTGTACGGCCAGGCCTTGTTGGGCCAGCGTGGCAAGGACCCGAAAACGGGTTCACCGGTCGGCGAGGCGCTGGCGCTGGCCGTGTCCGTCAATCCGCACGACGTGCAACTGGCCGCCACCTGGGCCGCGGTGCTCCGCGAGCAACCGGATCTGCTGAGCCAAGCCCAACGGCGCACGCTGCTGACGGAGCAGGCCCGCACGGCGAAAGCCGACGAAGTGCTCGACCAGCTGGTGAAGGCCAATCCGGAAGATCCCCAAGCGTACATCGCCCGCTATCAGTACCGGTCTCGGTATCAGCTGGCGGGCGCGGAGGACGACTTGGCGCGGGCCTTGCAGTGCGGCACCGACCAGGTGGACGTGGCCCTGGTCGCCGCCCGGCATTACCAGCAAGCGGCAGCCGCAGCTCGACAACGCGGCGCTGCGGAATCCGAGGTCCGGGCCCTGACGGACGAGGCGGAGAAGCAGTACCGCCGCGTCGCGGACAAGCTGGATCCGAAAAACGCCATCGCCTACCTGGGACTGGGCGAGGTGTACCTGAGCCGCGGCGAAACGGAGGCCGCGATCAAGATCACGCAGCAGGGCTTGGAACAGGTCGGCGAGTCCGACCCGGCCCTGAACGCCCGACTGGCCGAACAGCTGATCGCCAGCGATCGCGTGGCGGAAGCCGAGCAGGCCCTGCGCCGGCTGGAACAGGCCACGCGGCAGCAGGGTCTTGCGGGCGACACTCGCCGGCTCGCCTGGGACCGCAGCCGCAACTTGTTGCAAGCCGCCGTGCATCTGAAGAAAGCCGAGCCGCTGGCGGTCATCCCGCTGGCCCGGCCCATCGCCGTCAGCGGCCTGTCCGACGCCAACGAACGGCTCCGCGCCCGGCTGCTGCTGGGCGACAGCTACGCCCAACTGGGCCTGTGGGACCAGGCCGCCGCGGCTTACGAGAACGCCGCCGGAACCGATCCGCGGCAGGAGCAGGCGCGCGTGGCCGCCGCCACCGCTTGGCTGCGGGCGGACCAGCCGGAACGGGCCGCCGAGCTGTTCAAACAAGCCCTGGTCCGCCGCGATCTGCCGGAACTGCGCCTGCAGTGGGGAATCGCCTGGCTGGCCCAGCAATCCACTCTCCCCCCGCACCGCCGCCAGTGGGCCCCGCTGGAACAAATGCTCGCCCAACTGGCCAACGGCGACTATCGCAAGACCATGCCCGACGCCTGGCGCGTGGACCTGCTGCAAGCCGATTACGCGCTGGCCCGGGAGAAAGAGCGGGGGGCGGAGGACGGAGGGCGGAAGACGGACGATCCGAAATCTGAAATTTCAAATTTGAAATCTGAAATCTCAGATCCGAAACCTGACGATCCGAAATCCGACGATCCGAAATCTGAAATTTCAAATTTGAAATCTGAAATCTCAGATCCGAAACCCGATCCGCGCGCCCCCGATCCCGCCTCCCAACCCGCCAAAACACCGCCTGACGGCGGCACTACAAACGATCCCCGTCCCCTGACCCCTGACTCCCGTCCCCTGACCCCTGACTCCTCCGGCTCTCCGCTCTCCGCTCACCGCTCTCCGCTCTCCGCTCTCCGCTCTCCGCTTCTTCTGCTCCGCGCTGCTGAGCAGCATTACGCGGACGTGGCGCCGTTCTGGGGCGAGTTGGCATTGCGCTACGAACGGCTGGGGCAGCGGGTCGACGCGGATCGGGCGCTGGCGGAATGCGGGCGGCTGGACGACCGCACCTGCCTGCCGCGATTGGTGGCGTCCCGGCTGTACGCGGGACGCAAGGATTACGATCGCGCCCGGCGAGTGCTGCGCGAGGGCCTGACGGCGCTGCCGGCGGGCGAGCACACGGCGCTGCGCCTGGCGTTGGCTCAGGTCGCGTTGCTGGAAGGCAAGTTGGACGAGGCGAGCCGCGAACTGGCGCCGCTGGCCGAATCCGGCACGCCGAACCTGGCCGCCACTCGCCAGCTGGCGGAACTGGCCCTGGACGACGGCGACCTGCAGGCCGCCCAACGGTGGGAGCAGCGGCTGCAGGAGATGGAAGGCCCGGACGGGACGTACTGGCGGTACGTGCGAGCCCGCCGGCTGCTGCACGGCCTGTCGCGGACGCGAGATCCCCGATTCCAGGAGGCCGAGCAGTTGCAGGGCGAGCTGCTGCAGCGGCGTCCGTCGTGGCCCACCGTCCACACGCTGCAAGGCTCGCTGGCCGAGGTGCGGGGCCAGACGGAGCAGGCGATCGAGGCCTATCAGACCGCGATCCGCCAGGGCGAGCAACGGCTGTCCGTCTACGAACGCCTGGTCTCGTTGCTGTACCGCCAGGGCCGGTTCGCCGAAGCCGACGATTGCCTGGCAAGGCTGAGCGAACAGATCCCGGCGTCGGAGAGCCTCTCGCCGCTGGCCATCTCCGTGGCCACCGGCATGAAGGACGTGGGCCGCGCCCAGGCGCTGGCCAAGCAAGCCGTGGATCGCCGCCCGCAGGACCCGATGACGTGGGTCTGGTACGGGCAGGTGCTGTTGCTGGACAAGAAGCAGGCCGAGGCCGAGCAGGCGTTCCGCAAGGCGGTCGAAGTCGCGCCGCAGGACGTCCGCTCCTGGAGCGGCCTGTTCAGCTTCCAGATGCGGACCGATCAGCGCCAGGCGGCGGCCCAGACGCTGCAGGAGCTGGCGAAAAAAGCCAAGCTGTCCGACGCCGAACGGGCGTTCGTGCTGGCCCAGGGCCACGAGATGCTGGACGACACGCAGCAGGCCGACCGGAACTACCGCCAGGCGTCGCAACTGGCGGCGGACAGCATCGCCATCTGGAGCCGATTCGCCGCATTTTTGCTGCGGCACGACAGCCGCCGCGCGGAAGAGCCGCTGAGGCGCGTCGTGGACCTGGCCCAGCGGAACGAGGCCACGCGGCAAATCGCCGACAACGCCCGGCGCACCCTGGCCGCCCTGCTGGCCGCACGCGGCGACGAAGGCGATTTCGACGCCGCGATGAGACTGCTGCAACAGACGGGCGACGACCAGCGCGTGGCCGACCTGGACCAGCGGCTGCAAGCCGTGCTGCTCACGCAGCGGACCAAGCCGGACCTGGCACGCGCCCAACTGCTGCTGGAAGACCTCGTCCAGAACCGCCGGACCGGGGCCGACGGCGACCACCTGCTGCTGGCCTGGGTGTATGTCAAGCAGAGCGAGAGCCTGACGGGCGACGCGCGCAAGGCCAAGCTGGCGGCGGCTCGCCAGCAGTACGAGACGCTGTGCGTGCGGAGCGAGCCGAAACCGGCGCACCTGATGCTGTACGTCGATTTCCTGCTGGAACAGTCGCTGTGGCCCGAGGCCGACCGCATGCTGCAGCGACTGGAAACGCTGGCGGGGGGTGAATCGGGGACCATGATGTTCCGTGCCCGCTGGCTGGACCGCCAAGGCCGGACGGCCGAGATCCCGCCGTTGGCCGAAGCGTTTGCCCAGCGGCGCGAGAAGGAGACGGGGGACGATGCCCAGCGGGCCGAAGTGTATGCCGCCGCCGGCCGAGTGTGCTCCCGGTACGAGCTGCACGAGGCCGCGGAGGCGTGGTACCGCAAGGCCGTGGCGCTGGACCCCAAACGCTACGCCCTGCTGGCCAATGCGCTGATCGGTCAGGGCAAGGACGCGGAAGCGATCCAGTTGTGCCGGCAGGAAGCCGAAAAGACGAATTCGCCGGACGCGGCCGGCGTGCTGGCCACCGCGCTGGTGGCCGCCCAAGCCGGCGAGGACAAGCTGCAAGCCTGCCAAGGCGTGCTGGACAAAGCGCTGGCCACCTACCCGGAAGACCCGAACCTGCTGCTGGCCATCGCCAACTTCCGCGTGCTGCAGCGGCGCACTGACGAGGCCGTGGCCCTGTACCGTTCGGTGCTGCGGCTCAGCCCCAAAAACCTGCTGGCGCTGAACAACCTGGCCACGCTGCTCTCGGAATCGCCGGGCAAGGCCGACGAGGCGCTGCGGTACATCGAACGGGCAATCCAGTTGACCGGTCCGGAGCCCGCGCTGCTGGACACCAAGGGCATGGTCTTCGTCCACGACGGCCGCCCGGAGGACGCCGTGAAGATCCTGCAGCAGGCCGCCGCCGCCCCGCGCGCCGACCCCCGCTACCACTTCCACCTGGCCGTGGCCCTGCAGCGAGTCGGCGACGTGGTCGAAGCCCGCACCGCCTACCAAACCGCCCTGGACAAAAACCTCCGCCGCCAAATGCTAACCGAAACCGACGAACGCCTCCTGGAAGAGTTGGAGAAACTGCTGAGGGAGTAGTTGTTGGTTGCTAGTTGTTAGTTGCTAGTTGCTAGTTGCTAGTTGCCAGTTGTTAGTTGCTAGTTGTTAGTTGCTAGTTGCTAGTTGCTAGAGAAAGGAACGAAGACAGGTTATGTCTAGACAAAAGGTGAATCATTTCACGGACTTGGAGGTTTGGCGGAGGTCTCATCAACTCTTCTTGGATCTGCTGGTGGACATCGAGACATTGCCGCGGCGCCGGGCGGTGGACATCCTCGTAGACCAAACCGTGCGAAGCTTAGGTTCCGTGGGCGCGAACATTGCGGAAGGCTTCAACCGCAGTCAGGCGAAGTTCGTGAATTCATTGGACATCGCCTTGGGCGAAGCTGACGAAACCGAAAACTGGCTCTACAAGTTCCGCGATGCGAAATTTCTCGATCACACCAAAGCCAACACCCGCATCCGCGAGTGCATCGAACTGGAAAAAATGCTCGCCGCCCTAATGCGTAGCATCCGCGCCCGTGACTAGCAACTAACAACTAGCAACTAACAACTAGCAACTAGCAACTAGCAAGTAACAACTAGCAACTAGCAACTCCCCATGCCCCGCCTAACCACCTACATCCTGCTTCTGATCGCGATCGGTGTCACGGCCGCTGCCGGCGTGCTGCACGGGCGGATCAGTCATCGTTGGGGGCCGCGCCAGGACGTGTCGGCGGCGGCCCAGCGGCTGACGGGCTTTCCGGCAACCTTTGGCCGCTGGCAGTCTCGCGAATCGCACGAATTGGCCAAGCCCGTACTGGCGGCGCTCCAGTGCGCCGGCTACCTGAACCGCTCCTATGTGAACCAGGACACGGGCGAGACGGTGAACGTCGCCTTGCTGCTGGGCCCGGCCGGCCCGATCGCGGTCCACACGCCGGAGGTCTGCTTTTCGAGCCGCGACTTCAAGCAACGTGGCGATCGGCGGTTGGCGACCGTGCGCGGCGCAGATGAGACGGAAAACGAATTCTGGACGGTCACCTTCGACTCGACAGGGCTCGAGAAAACCATCTTGCGAGTCTTCTATGCCTGGACCACCGACGGCCGCTGGGACGCGGTGGAGAGCCCCCGGTTCACCTATGCCGGCAAGCCGTACCTGTACAAAATCCAGCTCGCCACTACGCTCCCCCCCGGCGCCGACCTGGAAAAAAACGACCCCTGCCAAACGTTCCTCCAAGACTTCATCCCCGCCCTGAACCGGAAGGTGTTTCAGGACTAGTAGCTAGTTGTTAGTTGTTAGTTGCTAGTGGGGAAAGCACTTGTTAGTTGCGAAGATCGGTCTACAGATGCAGCAACTAACAACTAGCAACTAGCAACTAAAGGCCCCTGCCATGAGTACTGCGGAATTGGATCTGCCACGTTGCTCGATGGAAGTTCAGACGCCGGACTTGGAAAGGCTCTGCGCGTCCCGTGCCGTGCCGCCGCGCTTGCCCTACTTCCGCTGGAAGCGTCTGCTGGACACGGCGGCCGCGCTGGTGCTGCTGGTCCCCGGCCTGCCGCTGATCGGCCTGCTGGTGGTCCTGGTCCGGATCACCTCCCGCGGTCCCGGCATCTACCGCCAGCGGCGTGTGGGCCGCGGCGGGCGAGTGTTCACGATCTACAAGATCCGCACCATGCACGCGGATGCCGAAAACGACGAGGGCGCGCAGTGGTCCAGACCGGGCGACCCGCGCATCACGCGCGTGGGCCGAGTGTTGCGCAAAGTCCACCTGGACGAACTGCCCCAGCTGTTCAACGTGTTGCTCGGCCAAATGTCGCTGGTCGGCCCGCGGCCGGAACGGCCCGAATTCGTGTGGGTGCTGGCCGACCAGATTCCCGGTTACGCCGATCGGCTGGCCATCCTGCCTGGCGTGACGGGCCTGGCCCAGATCAACTTGCCGCCCGACACGGACCTGGCCAGTGTCCGCCGCAAGCAGGTGCTGGACCTGGAATACGCCCGCACCGCCAATTTCTGGCTCGACCTGCGAATGATGGCCTGCACCTCGTTGCGGATCATCGGCATCAGCGGCGCGCACGCCATCCGCTTGGCGCGCGTCCAGCGCATCGTGCGACTGCCGGACGACCAGTTCGACGAACACGGACGGCTGATCGGCAACGGCCACCCTCGTGCCGGCATGACCCCCGCCGCTCTGCACAGCGAAGCGTTGCGAAAAGCACTAGTGAAATACGGCGACACCCTCCCCGCCGACCAGGCCCAGCTCCGCGACCAGGTAACCCAGTTGCTGCACGGGGAGCCAGGAGTCAGGAGTCAGGAGTCAGGAGTCAGTGAAGAGTCAGTTGTCAGTTGTCAGTTGTCAGTTGTCAATGAAGAGTCAGTCGTCAGTGAAGACCTGGGTGTCAGGGGTCAGAAGGCAGGGGTCAGGGTTGGAGTTCTGACCCAAGGCCGACCGGCAACCAGCAACTATCAACTAGCAACTAGCAACTATCAACTAGCAACTAGCAACTATCAACTAGCAACTACCCCCCCCGGCATCTTCACCGTGGACGTCGAGGACTACTTTCACGTGACTGCGTTCGAGGAGCACATTTCGCGCGACAGTTGGGACGACTGTGCGGCCCGCGTCGTGCCCAACACGCAGCGGATCCTGGACTTGTTGGCCCGGCACCACGTGCATGGCACGTTTTTCGTGCTGGGCTGGGTGGCCAAGCGTTATCCCGACCTGGTGCGGCAGATCCACGCGGCGGGCCACGAGATCGGTTCGCACGGCATGTGGCACCGGCGGATTTACCATCAGACGCCGGACGAGTTTCGCCGCAATGTCCAGGAGTCTCGCGACTTGCTGACGGACATCATCGGCGAGCGGGTGACCGCGTATCGGGCGCCCACGTTCTCGATCACCGAGGACTCGTTATGGGCCTGGGAGATTTTGGCGAAGGAAGGCTTCGAGGTGGATTGCAGCGTATTTCCGATCCACCACGATCGGTACGGGATACCGGGCGCCGAGCCGGCGGCGCACCGGATTACGACTCGTGCGGGCCTGTTATGGGAAGTCCCCTCGACCACGCGCCGGCTGGCCCGGTTCAACATCCCCGTCTCCGGCGGCGGCTACTTCCGCCTGATGCCCCTGTGGTGGACCCGGCGGCACCTGCGCGCCGCGCACCGCGCCAGCGGCCGCCCGTTCATCTTTTACGTCCACCCGTGGGAGTTGGACCCCGGCCAGCCGCGTTTGAAAGTCGGAACGCGCCTTTCCCGTGCCCGGCATTATGTCAATCTGGCCTCTACCGAGCGCAAGGTCGACCGCCTCTTGCGCCACTTCCGTTTCGGCCGTCTGGACCATGCCGTCAGCCGCCTGGGCCCGCACGAGAACTGCCCGCTGGGCGACGCCCCGATCCATCCCTTGCCGCTGGCCGCATCCCCGTCGCCCAACGGCAAAGGCCGCAAATCCCCCATGGCCTTCCACCCCGCCTGCGCCCAATGCCCCCACTACCGCAGCAACGGCCAACCCGCCTGCCAAGCCCCGGTGTTTCAGGTGAGAAGTTAGTTGCTAGTTGCTAGTTGTTAGTTGCTAGTTGCTAGTTGTTGGTGAGAATACGAGGACAGAACATGTCCGGACAGAAGGTGAATCACTTCACGGATTTGGAGGTTTGGCGGAGGTCGCATCAGCTCTTCTTGGATCTGCTTCTGGACATGGAACGATTGCCACAGCGCCGAGCGGTGGATATCCTCGTAGACCAAACCGTGCGAAGTCTGGGCTCCGTAGGCGCGAACATTGCCGAAGGCTTTAACCGCAGCCAAGCGAGATTCCTCAACTCCCTAGACATCGCCTTGGGCGAAGCCGACGAAACCGAAAACTGGCTGTACAAATTCCGGGATGCGAAGTTCCTCGATGAGGCCAAAGCCAACAGCCACATCCGCGAGTGCATCGAACTGGAAAAAATGCTCGGTGCCCTAATGCGCAGCATCCGCGCCCGTGACTAACAACTAGCAACTAGCAACTAACAACTAGCAACTAGCAACTAGCAACTAGCAACTAGCAACTTGTCCTCCCTCCTCTTCCTCTCCCACCGCGTCCCCTATCCGCCGAACCGGGGCGATCGGATCCGGTCTTACCACATGATCCGCTACCTGGCCCAGCGGATGGACGTCGATTTGGCGTTCCTGACCGACTCGCCGGTGGAACCGGAGACACGACAAGTCTTGGAAAAGATGTGCCGCCGAGTGACTTGGGCTCAATTGCACCCCCGCGGCCGTTGGCTCAACGCCGCCTGGTCGCTGGCCACCGGCCGCAGCGCCACCGAGGGTCTGTTCCGTTCCCGCCAGTTGCGCCGAGCGCTCGCCGCCTGGACCCGCGACACCCACTACGACACCGTCCTGGTCTTCTGCTCCAGCATGGTGCAGTATCTAGATGAGAGGTCTAAGGTGAGAGGTGTAAGGGAGAGGCATGCGCGGGAAGGGCGCGTTGCTTACTCTCTTACACCTGACACCTCGCACCTGACACCTCGCATTCTCGTCGATCTGGTCGACGTCGACAGCCAGAAATGGTTCGACTACGCAATGCACGCCCGCGGGCCGAAGAAGTATCTCCTGCGCCTCGAAGCCCGCCGGCTGCGCCGCCTGGAAGCCTCGCTGCCGGACCGCGTTGACGCCATCACCCTGGTCAGCCCTCAGGAGAAGGAATTGTACCAGTCCTTCTGCCCCAGCGACCGAGTCTACGCCATCCGCAACGGCGTGGATTTGGAATACTTTCACCCGGAAGAGTCAGTGGTCAGTGGTCAGTGGTCAGTTGGGAAAGAGCAGGAGCAGGAGCAGGAGCAGAGAGCGGAGAGCAGAGAACAGAGCACGGAGAGCAGAGAGCGGAGAGCAGAGAGCGACAGTGGCAACTCTCCACTAGCAACTAGCAACTATCAACTAGCAACTGGCAACTCTCCA
>CAZAQY010000179.1:4714-6860 GCA_964486845.1 uncultured Pirellulaceae bacterium | reverse complement strand
AGCAACTAGCAACTATCAACTAGCAACTGGCAACTCTCCACTAGCAACTAGCAACTATCAACTAGCAACTGCTACCCCCCCCCTCTCACCTCTCACCTGCCTCTTCGTCGGCGCGCTGGACTACGCAGCCAACCTGGACGGTGTCAGCTGGTTTTGCCGCGAGGTGTGGCCTGCGGTGCGTCGCGAGCATCGCGACGTCGTATTCCGTTTGGTCGGCAGCCGCCCCGGTGCGGAGGCGCGGCGGTTCGGGAGCCTGCCCGGTGTCGAATTGGTCGGCGAGGTGGCCGACGTCCGGCCGTATTTGCGCGACGCCGCGGTGGTCGTGGTCCCGTTGCGCGTGGCCCGTGGGATCCAGAACAAAGTGCTGGAAGGCATGGCGATGGGCAAGGCCGTGATTGCGACTCCTGCCGCGCTGGAAGGAATCGGAGCCGTGCCGGGCGAGCACGCCTGGCAGGCGGCGACCGCGGACGAGTGGACCCAGTTGCTCGCGCAGGCGCTGAGCGATCCGGCGCGCTGTCGTTCCCTGGGCGCGGCCGCCCGGCGATTCGTGGAAGAACGTTTTTGCTGGACAACGCGTCTGGAAGAATTCGACAGCTTGCCCGGCCTGCGGGAGCGCAGGACGGAGGACAGGTGTCAGGGGACAGGAGTCAGGGGACAGATGTCGGAGGCCGCTGACCGGTGATCGCTACCCCGTGACCAATGACCAATCCCAACCAGCAACCAGCAACCAGCAACCAGCAACTAGCAACTAGCAACTAACAACTAGCAACTTTCCGTGAAGGGCCTCCTCTTTACCTACGCCCTGACCTACGGGGGGGCGGTCGTTTCACTTTTCAACCCCTGGTACGGGCTGCTGATTTACATCTGCTTTGCGACGGTCAGGCCGGACTCGCTATGGTTCTGGTCGGTGCCGGTGGGGAATTACAGTCGGATTGTGGCGATGGGACTGCTGGTGGGGTGGGGGCTGCACGGATTCGGGAATTGGAGTTTTGGACGAGCCCGGCCGATCGTGTACGCGTTGCTGGCGTTTTGGGCATGGTCGATCCTGTGCGGGGTCTTTGCGGACAACAGCGCCGCAGCCTGGGGTTTTGTCGAGTCCAAGTCGAAGATCTTCCTACCGTTCCTGGTCGGCGCGACGCTGATCGATTCGTTGGACAGAGTCAAGCAGTTGGCTTGGGTGTTGGTGTTGTCTCAGGGCTACGTGGCCTACGATCTGAACATGGCCTACTGCGACGGGTTCAACCGGTTGATGGAGGCGGGCTTTGGCGGCATGGACAACAACTGCGTGTCGATCAGCATGGTGGCGGGCGTGGGATTGGCCTTCTTTTTGGGGATCGCCGAGTCGTTGTGGTGGCGCAAGCTGCTGGCCTTCGCGGCGGCGGCGCTCATGACCCACGTGCCGATGTTCGGCATGTCGCGCGGCGGGATGCTGGGGCTGATCGTCACGGGCGTCGTGGCGTTCTGGTTGATCCCTAAGGAGCCCAAGCAGTATGCGGTTTTTGCGCTGGCCGTCGTGGTAGCGCTGTCGCTTGCCGGCCCGCCGGTCGTGGCACGCTTTGCCACGGTGTTCGCCTCCAAAGAGGAACGGGACCAATCGGCACAGAGTCGACTCGAACAGTGGCGGGATTGTTGGCGAGCGATGCTGGATCATCCCGTGGTGGGGGTGGGGCCGGATAATTGGGTCTCCGCCCAGCGCAACTACGGCTGGAGCCGCGGAGCTGATGGAAGACCGGTGGGACTCGAGGCTCATTCGTTGTGGTTTACGACCGGCGCCGAGATGGGCTTTCCCGGCATCGGCTTCTTGCTTGCCTTCTACGGCTTTGCCGTCCTACGGCCGTGGCGGGCGATTCAAGACGGCTTCTTCACCGATTTCTGGGCCACCCACCTGGCACGCATGACCATTGCCTCCATCGCGGGCTTTTGCACCGCGGTCAGTTTCGTCTCACTGGAGGGCCTTGAGTTCCCCTACTATGTCGTCCTGATCGGCTGCGGCGTCCTGATGCTGGCTTGCGAAGAGCCGAGGGCGGAGGACGGAGCACGGAGAACGGAGAACGGAGGACGGAGGACGGAGGGCGGAAGTCGGAGGGCGGAAGTCGGCCCACTAACAACTGACAACTAACAACTGACAACTAACAACTGACAACTA
>CAZAQY010000179.1:0-4614 GCA_964486845.1 uncultured Pirellulaceae bacterium | reverse complement strand
CAACTGACAACTAGCAACTAATGACCTCGACCAACGTTGACCTGGCGCCCGCCCCCGCAGAGCCCCTGCCGGACGCCGGCCCGGTGATCCACATCCGTCCGACCCGCGGCTGGGGACATTTGGACCTGCGCGAACTCTGGCCGTACCGCGAGCTGTTGTACTTCCTGACTTGGCGGGACATCAAAGTCCGCTACAAGCAATCGGTGCTGGGCGTGGCCTGGGTGATCATCCAGCCGGTGATGACCACCGGCGCGTTTGTGTTCTTGTTCCGGCTGCTGATGGGCGCCGGCAACGAGCCCACGGTACCCGGCGTGCCATACGCCATGTCTACGTTTTGTGCCATGTTGCCGTGGCACCTGTTTGCCAGCTCCGTGAATCGATCGTCGAACAGTCTGGCCGCGGAAGAGTCGATTTTTACTAAGGTGTATTTTCCCCGGCTGCTTTTGCCCCTGTCCTCGGTCCTGTCCGGCATCATCGACTTTCTGATCGCTTTTGCGCTGCTGCTGGTGCTGATACCCCTGTTCGGCGTGATGCCCACGTGGCGGATGGTTGCGGTGCCGGTGCTGGCCGGCTGGGCCGTCGTCGCGTCGCTGGCAATTGGTTTTTGGCTGTCGATACTCAGCGCCATTTACCGCGACGTCCGCTACGCCTTGCCGTTTGCGGTCCAGTTCGCGATGTACGTCAGCCCGGTGATCTATGCCACGGCGGTGTTGAAGGACGATCTGCCCGTGTGGGCGATGCGGATCTACCAGCTGAATCCGATGGTCGCCGTGATCGAAGGCTTTCGTTGGGCCGTGCTGGGCACGGCCGACGTGCCCGCCCGCATGCTGCTGCCCTCGGTCGTCGTGACCGCCATCCTGTTCGTCGCCGGCCTGTACTTCTTCCGCCGCATGGAACGGACGATTGTGGACGTGATTTAGTTGCTAGTTGTTAGGAGACAGAGGGCACGGGACTGGAGACAGCGGACAGGGGACAGAAGACAGGAGACAGGAGACAGGAGAAAGGGGGCGGAGAGCGGAAGAGGGAGGACGGTGACCAGTGACCAGTGACCAGTGACCGGTGACCGGTGACCGGTGACCGGTGACCGGTGACCGGTGACCAGTGACCGGTGACCGGTGACCGGTGACCGGTGATCGGTGATCGGTGACCAATGACTAATGACCAATGACCAATGACCAATGACCAATGATCAATGACACCTGCCAACGGACCACGGCCGCCACCGATCACCGACGACCGATCACCGATCACTGTCCCCTGTCCCCTGACCGGCCAGCCTGCTGGAGGTCGGCACCGGGTTCCATCCCGAACTGACCGGGCGGGAAAACGTGACATCCGGGCCATGGTGTATCATGAACGTAGCGACAGCGAACAACGCAGGCTGCAAGAAGTCATGGAAAATTCGGTTCAGGACGAGGCGACTCGTCAGGAGGTCGTAAAAATGAGGAAAACAGGCGCAGAGGCATTGATGGAGCGAGGCGAGCGACTGGCTGGGATGCGGATCCGGCGGCAAACGCTGATCCGGCTGCTTCGCCGACGGTTTGGCGACATCCCGTCGGAAGTGGTCAGCGTCGTAGAGGCCACTGACAACGTAGACCAGCTCGACAACTGGCTCGACCGCTTGGTGACGGCCCGCACGCTGGACGAACTCGGGATCGGCGAGGGGACAGAGGGGAGTTGAGCCTCAGGGACCAACATTGCGGGAGCAGGTGACGAGGGGACCAGTCTTGCTCGCGAAGTACTTGGATCAGGCGATGGAGCGGGCCGTTTACGAAATCCTTGAGGACGAAGGGACTTACTACGGCGAGATCCCGGCGCTGCAGGGGGTCTGGGGGCGACATGCGACTCTGGAAGGCTGCCGTCGCGAACTGCGCGAGGCGCTGAGCGATTGGATTGCCCTGCGTTTAACATTGGGTTTGGAGATCCCTGTCCTGGCGGATATCGACCTGAATCAACTGATGCAGCCAGCCTGATGCTTTCACGTGTCAAGATTGACTCCCGTCGCGTGGCAGCAGTTGGTGCATCGCCTGGGCGAACTCGGTTTCGAGGGTCCCTACGCGGGCGGTCGCCATCCTCAAATGCGTCGCGGCGACCTGACTTTGATCATTCCGAACAGACACGAGGACGACATTGGTGTGGCCCTGCTGCGACGTCTGCTCCGGCAAGCGGGCATCACCCCAGAGGAGTGGCTGGGCGAATGACGTGGCACCGTCAAAGAGTTCCGTTGTCGTTTGACGGAACAGTGGGTTGAAAGCCCGACAGACAGGAATCAGATGGGAATGGCCCTGTTCTTTCCGGCCTTGGCCCGGCTGATCGATTTTTCCAGCGTGGAATTCCTGCTGGACGAGCACTTCGCCGACACCACGGCGGGGATCCGTCGCCTGTTGGACTTGGTGGTCAAGGTGCGTCTGAAGGCGGGCGGTGAGCGGTTCGTGTTGATGCACACCGAGTTCCAATCGTCGCGCAAGGAGCGGAATTTTCCGCGGCGGATGTTTCGGTACTTCTGCCAGCTGTTCTTGCGCTACGACACGGAGATTGTACCGATTGCCGTGTTCACCGACGACACGCATTGGAGGAAGCCGGTGGCGGACCATTTTGAATTGGGTCTGTAGGGCAAGACGTTCATGCGGTTCGGCTACCCGCAACCAGATGGCGGCACAAATAATCCTTAAGAGGTAGTTCGCGCGGTTCATGAAGCCTGGGCCGAACAGGCGGAGAGCCCTCGATGTTGTTGCCAGTGTTCGGCGATGTCAGTATAATTTGAGCGTGGCACGAGGAATGAGGACAGCGCAATGACGATCACTACGCTTACAGGCCTAGAATTGGATCAGGATGTGGGCCAGGCGAGACAGGCCGCCCTGCGGGGCCCGGTGTTCATCACCGACCGGGGGCGTTTGGCGCATGTGTTGCTGAGCTTTCACGAGTACCAGCGGCTGACCGGCAACCTGGCAAGTATTGCGGATTTGTTGGCCATGCCCGGAGCCGAGGCGATCGAACTGGAGGTGCCTCCCCTGCGCGATCTGCCCAAGCCGGCCAGTTTGTCCTGATGTTACTGCTCGATACCAACGTGGTCTCCGAACTCCGCAAGGTGCGGGCCGGCACGGCGGACTCGAATGTCTCGCGTTGGGCAGAGCGCGTCGTGCCGTTGGAACTCTATCTGTCCGTCATCACGTTGCATGAGTTGGAACTGGGCGTATTGTTGGCCGAACGGCGCGACCCGATTCAAGGGGCAGTTCTAAGAAACTGGCTTGAAAATCATGTGCATCCAGCTTTTGCAGGCCGCATTCTGCCTGTGGATGAAGCGGTTGCCCGCCAGGCAGCGCGGCTCCATGTGCCTGATCCGCGTCCGGTGCGCGACGCGTTGATTGCCGCCACTGCACAAGTCCACGGCATGACCGTCGTCACCCGCAATCTCGATGATTTCGCCCCGATGGGCGTGCCCGTCCTGAACCCCTGGATACCAGCAGATGGTCGAAACGCCGAAGGCTGACTGCTCGTTGAAGTGCAGTAGCAGATCCCTAGCAACTGACAACTAGCAACTATGCCTCCCGTCATCCGCGTCGAGAACCTGGGCAAGCGTTACTTCCTGGGCGAATTCGACTACAACCGCCGCCTCCGCGCCCAGTTTGCCGCCTGGACCTGCGAAGCCTTCGCCACCCTCTTCCACCGCAACGGCAAAGCGAGTCAGGAGTCAGGAGACAGCTCCCCTGTTCCCTGTCCCCTGACCCCTGTTCCCTGACCCCTGTTCCCTGACCCCTGACCGGCCAGCCTGCTGGAGGTCGGCACCGGGTTCCATCCCGAACTGACCGGGCGGGAAAACGTGTTACCCAGCGGCGCCATCCTGGGCATGACGCGGCAGGAGATCAAACGCAAGTTCGACGAGATCGTCGATTCTTCGGGCGTCGAAAAGCTCCGTACTTACGCACCACCTGTTCGGCAACCTGCCCGCAGACCCGAACGACAATTCCACGCGATTAGTGCGTAGTTCCTGGTTTCCGGCAACGCACCAAACACCACGAACCAAGCAACAAGCAACAACCACGCCTCAATGACCAAGATCCGCCCAAGCCGCATCCGGGAACTGGTTCGCCAGTTCAAGGAAAACGGCATGAAGCTGATGCTCGAAGATCCGGCCAATCTGCGGGACGCGTTGGGCGTGTTGCGCGTGGCGTGGCTGGACGAGATTGATTTCAGCCGTCTGGAAGCGGTCAAGACGACATTTATCCGCCGCGACTACCGGCATCTGGCATCGGACGTTGCATTCACGGCGCCGTTGATCAGCGCCGGCCGATCGCGGAGAGAGCTGCTGATCTACCTGCTGATCGAGCACCAATCCGAACCCGACCGGCTGATGCCACTACGGTTGGCCGACTCTCAAGTGCAGATCTTCCGGTATCAAGTGCGCAAATGGCTGCAAACGCATCCTTCGGCGGCCCGAATCCGCTTGCGGCCGGTATTGCCGGTCGTGTTCTACACGGGCTTGCGGCATTGGCCGCAGGTGGGCACCTTGGCCGACTTGATCGAGCGGGGCGACGAGTTCCGCGAGGTGACGCCGATCGTCGAGCGGCCGATGTTTTTCAACCTGCCGGCAATCGCGCCGGCCCAGTTGGAGCG
>CAZAQY010000178.1:0-17825 GCA_964486845.1 uncultured Pirellulaceae bacterium | reverse complement strand
ACGAGTCGCTCGTCGCCACGTTGAGCGCCCGGGTCTGGACGATCTCGGTCTGGGACGCGCATCATCCGACGCCGAGTGTGTGGGAACGCTTGCAGTCCGAACGTCTCTATCCGGGTGCGCGCGACATCTTCGCCACCGACGTGCATCCCGACGCACGAACGGCTATCAAGGACATCGACCGCATGGCCAGCGGTCACGGCCACATCGTCTTGCGGGTCTCGCCCGGCGGCGACGAGTATCGCGTGACGATCGTCGACGACGCGTCGGAGAGCCACAACGTGATCAAGGTCTGCGGACCGTACCGGTCGCGGTAGCACCGAACGGTTTCCATGAAACATCGCGCGCAGAATGAACGAGGTGAAGGTGGTCCATGATCCCCAGCACAGGTCGCACGCTACGTGTTGTGACGCTGCTCAGGTGGCTGGTTGTCGGCGTACACACGACGCTGGTCGTGTCCGCGGGGTTCGTGCATTTCACGGGCGGTCGTTCCTCTGCAGTTCAACGCATCATATTCGACCAGCCGACGCTGTTCATGATCCTGGATTTGCCCGTTGCATTCTTTGCCGTCTCGTTGGACCATATTTCAAGTCCGACAGCCAGGGCGGTCCTCTTTTTCGCGATGTACGTCCTCCTGGGCGGGCTCCAATGGTACTTGATCGCAAGCCTCATCGCCGCAATGACGTGCGGCTTCTCCCGAGCCATTCCCGTGGCTTCGAGGCGATTCAGGTTGACGCTGGTGCTGGGTCTCATACTCGTCGTCGGCGGTGCCGTGTCTCCGTGGACTGCACGCCTGACCCGAGCCCTGCGTTTGCGCGGTTACTTGCCCGATGCGCGGCCGGCCGTCGCGTTCAGGGGAGATTCCGGCGATCTGCGGCAATCCGTGGTTGTGCCCACGTTGGATACGCCGATTCCCGAAGGAATGAACGCCATCTGGTGCGCGACGTTTCAAATGGCCTGGGACCGGCTGAAGAACGACGTAATTGGTGAACCCGTTCGTGTCGCCAACGCCGAGGATTTGGCCCACCGGCTCAATCGCACTTCGTTCACCGGCAACGACCTTCCCGATGCATCGTACTACGCGGCCGCGGGGTTCACGAAGGACGGCATTGCTGAGAAGGTTCGACGCGAGATGCGACGGCAGTTTGGAAAGGAGCCGGTCATCCTGGAAGAGCTGGAATCGGAATCCATCATCCTGGCTTATGCCTACCTCCGGGCATCCGTTCCGTTTACGCTGCCCTACTTCGAGAACCGTGAGGCCCTGCTATTCACGGACAGCCAGGGGCGCACGACTCCCGTATCTTCGTTTGGCCTGCGGCCTGAAGACCATTCGGCTTATCACGTGCTGCGTCATCAGGTGGAGGTGCTCTACTGCGGTCAAGAAGATGAAAAGGGGAAGCCGACCGAGTTTGCGCTTGACCTCTGCCGCGACTCGCGACCAAATCAGGTAATCGTTGCCTGCCTTCCGAAACAGAAGACGCTCCTGGAAATGGTACGGGACTTGGATCGAAAGGCTGCACAGCCGCTGGGGGAATATGAGTGGAAGCTAGGCCCAAACTCCAACATGCTCGTGCCCAACCTAAACTGGAGCCTCAGCCACCATTTTTCTCAACTGGAGGGTGCCGACAAGCGTCTGCTCAACGAGGGATTCGAGTCGTTCTTCATTGGTGCGGCAATGCAGACCGTCGAGTTTCGCCTGGAACGTAGCGGGGTGGAATTGGAGTCGGAGGCTGGAGTCGCCATCAGGGGCCTCACGCCCGACTTCTATTTCGATCACCCATTCCTGATCGTCGTCAAGAAGCGGGGTGCCGAGCGTCCGTTCTTTGTGATGTGGGTGGACAACGCCGAATTGCTTTGCAAGCCGTAGCATCCGGATGCCGGTCCTTGCCGGGACTCGCCTTCCTGGGGCGTCAAGACCTCGGAGACGTCGCCGCCCAGCGCCTGGCCCTGGGCCGCCAAGGCTCCGAGCACCGTGATCCGGCCGAGGGCGGCGCCGCCACGTTGCTGGAACAGGAACGGACGCGAGGACCACGTCGGCGGCGTCTTGCCGCCGGGCGCGCCGATCATCCAGTTCGACAGCACGCAGTGTTGGCCCACGTCCAGGAAGCTGGGGGCGAATGCTGGCTCACTCTGATCCTGGCTCTGGGTCGCGTCAATCGTCGCACGTCTCGCCCGCAAAACCACGGCCGTAGGCCAACCGGCCTTGTCGGAGACTATTGCAATAGCTATATTTAATTGTCGTGGGGAGGCACGGGATGGGATTCAGGTGCACGTACTGGGATCTGGACGATGATCCGCGCGGCAATGTTCAACACATCGCCGAACACGACGTGACCAAGGAGGAAGTCGAGGAAGTGCTGAAGCATCCGGAGGGCACGGAAAAGAGCCGGTCTTCAGGCAGGTTCATCGCTTTTGGTGAGACGAGTACGGGGCGATTGATCGCAGTCGTGTACGACGAGGTCGACGAGGATGCCGTGTACCCGGTAACGGCGTACGAGGTGGAACCCTAATCGGCCATGACCCGGGAAGGAACGATTTGTCGCCGCGAGGGCGGGAAAGGACTTGAGCATGAAACGCATCGTCCGCGACCGACACCTGACGCCCGACGAGGCCGCGAAGTACGACGCGATCCGCGAGCAAATCGAGCAGGAGAAACCGGAGATCAACGCCCGCATCCGCGCTCAGTTGGCCGCGCGGCGGAAGGCCACGGCGACCCGTGCGGGCGTTCCCACGTTGGGGCAGAAGCTGCGCAGCGCACGCGAAGCTCGAAACCAGACCCAGGTCCAGCTTGCGGCGGCGGCCGGGATCTCGCAGGGCTACCTGTCGCAATTGGAGCAGGATGAGCGTGAACCCACGCTGTCCATTGCCGCCCGCTTGGCCGGCGTTCTCGGCGTGTCGCTCGACGAACTGGCGTCGGGAGCAGCTTGACCGTGAATCGGGACGGCAACCAGAACGGCTGCGCCGATCAGCGTTCTGCCGTCGGTCTCTGCGGTCCTCCCGCCAGATTCTAGCCGCGGGGCTCAGCAACGGCTACTTGAGTTCCCACTTGGCGTTCAGGTACTTCGTGACGGCCTCCGTCTCGTCGAAGCGCAGGGAGCGATCGAAGACCAGGACCTCGGAGATGTCGCCGCCGAGCGCCTGGCCCTGGGCGGCCGAGGCTCCGAGAACCGTGATCTTGCCGAGGGCGGCGCCTCCACGCTGTTGGAAGAGAAACAGCCGCGGGGCCCACGTGGTCGGCGTCTTGCCGCCGGGCACGCCGATCATCCAGTTCGGCAGCACCCACTCCTGGCCGACGCCGGTGAAACTCGCGATGATCCGCTGCCAGTCCGGCCCGCGGGGCTCCAGCGACTGCGAGACCACGAAGACCGTGATCGGCTTCGGCTCGCCCTGGAGGTCTTCCAGTCGCAGGCTGCCGGTACCATTGCCACGCACCGTCGGCTTGCCGTTCATCCCGTCCGGCACCCACTTCACCGAGCCGTTCGGCAACGCGGGCAGTGCCACGCGCCAGGCGGCTGACTTATCCCGCCACGCGGTGACCGTCCCGTCGGCGGTGACGTCGAGCATGGCGCGATCGGCGGCGTCCAGCCAGACCGCCAGTCCCTTGGTGATCATCGTCTTCTCGGTGATCGGCGGGTGGGGCGTGTAGGCGAGGTTGCGCGCCGGGACCGGCGGAGCCTCCGGATCCTTCCAGTCTGCACCCGCCGTCCACCGCGGGCCGCCGAACTCGTACGCGCCCAGGTCGGGGGCCTGGCCCCGAAAGCCGTCCGTGATGCCGGCGACTGTGACGCCCGCGTCAATGGCCGCGGAGCCCTCGGTCGGATACCCGTCCCGGTCCACCGCGCCCGGAGCGCAGTGCGACAGTTCCGGTCCGAGTTCACCCTGGACGAATTCCCACGGGTTCTTGGGGTTCATCGCTTCGTTGACGAGGTTGTTGAGGACCCGCGTTCCCTTCATCGTGGGAGTGTACCCGGAATAGCAGTAGGTGCCGAACGGCTCGCGCACCTGCTGGATCGTGTTGTTGGCGACCAGGTGATTGAGCGCGTCGCTGTTCATGCGGATGCCGCTGCCGCTGCAGTTCCACACCCACCGCGAGCCGGGCCAGAACAGGACGATCCCGCCATTCCAGTCGCCTGCCGGGAGGTTTTGGTCCGCGAGCACCTCGTAGCCGGTGCCCTCCCCGGCGGCGGCGCGGTTGTAGGTCATCAACTCGCCGGGGGGCGTGTTCGGCCAGCGGGCCTCCGGCATCATCTTGCCGTCCACGAAAAGCTGGATGAATTTCAGATTCGTCTGCAGCTTGTAGATGCTGCCCCGATGCGGCTGCCATGCACCGGAAAGCGCGTCCGCGCCGCTGAGGATCGGCCGCTCGCCGGGCGCACCCACGAAGCGGATCGGCTTATCCGCCTCGCCGGAGTTCGCCGGGCGGAGTGTCTCGCCGTATGTCCCTGCGCGGAGAAACATGGTGTCTCCGGGCGCAGCCACCGCCGCGGCCTTACCCAACGTCTGCCACGGCGCCGCCTGCGTCCCGGCGTTGGCATCATTCCCGGTCGGCGAGACCCAGTACTCCGCCGCTGTTGACCGCCCCGCGATCCACAGACAAAGCAGCGCAAGGCACCATTTGCAACGATCAAGACTTTTCATCGCGAGACTCCTTCTGCCTGACACCCCATGACTATATGTGCTGGACGTCCAACGTTTGGCTTCGCTCCTGGACTTTCGGATCGTTCAGTTTCTCGTTGGGACGCGGACTTCCGAGCTGTTGTTTCCGCCCAGGACGGCCCGATCCTGAATGAGGACGACGATTCAAATTGTAACTGGTTGTCTTTGGTATGCGACGGCCGTCTTCACTTTGCTTCGGTTGGCTCGCCAGGCAGGGCGCAGTACGCGCACTCGGCAAAGAAGAACTCGGCCATGTTCAGTTTCGCGTAGTCGTCGTGGCAGATCGCCCGCCGGACCCGCTCGAAGGCGTCTCGGCGCCCGGCTAGCGCGACGATCGCAGCGGCGGCCAGCGGGTTCCGCATTCGGCTCGCTTCGTAGTGCTTGCGTTCTCCCAGGGAAAGTCCTGGCGCCCAAGGTGACCAAGACGCCGGAGGCTTTGCGACGGTTCCAGCGTGAGGTCGAAGCGGCGGCCCGGCGGACGCATCCCAACATCGTGATCGCCCACGATGCCGGCGAAGCGGGCGAGCCTGCTGCTGGACCAGCGAGGAACCGTCAAGATCCTGGACATGAGACTGGCACGGCTGGATACGGCCGGTGCCGGGCAGAATCAGCTGACTGACACCGGCCAGATCATGGCACGGTGGACTACATGCCGCCGGAGCAGGCGATGGACACCAAGCACGCCGACGCGCGGGCCGATACCCAGTGCGATTCCGACAGCCCTTTCGCGCAGCTCTCAGTCGTCCGCTCCGAAGGGCTCGATGAGTTCGACGCGTCTCCGCCGAGCCGCCCGATACGAGTCGGCCGTGTAGATGGCGATGGCGGCCCAGATGCAGACGAAGCTCAGCAGTTGCGGCGTCGAGAAGGGCTCGCCAAATGCCAATACCGCCAGCAGGAACTGTCCGCTGGGGGTGACATACTGCAGGATGCCCAGCGTCGACAGCCGCAAGCGCCGCGCCGCCGCACCAAAGAACAACAGGGGGATGGTGGTTACCGGGCCGCTGAGCATCAGCCGGCCGACCGCGGACAGGGTGTGACCGGTCATCTGCTGCGTGCCGGCCAGGTAGCCGAGGCAGGCCAAGGCGAACGGCGCCAGGACGCACGTCTCGACCGTCAGACTCGCCATCCCGTCAACCGGCATGACCTTGCGCAGCAATCCGTAAAAGGCGAACGTCAAGGCCAGCGTCAGGGCAATCCAGGGCACCTGCCCGACCAGCGCCGCCAGGACGAGAACTCCCACAGCGGCCAATGCGATGCTCAGCATCTGCCAGGGCCGCAGCCGCTCGCGCAAGAAGACGACGCCCAGCACGACGCTGACCAGCGGGTTGGCGAAGTAGCCCAGACTGGACTGCAGCAGTTGGCGGGTTAAGACGGAGTAGATGAACGTGAGCCAGTTGGCGGCGATCAGCAGCGAGGTCAAGGCCAGCAGCGCCAACACCTTCGGATTGCGCATTTCCCGCTGCAGCTCGGACCAGCGTCCTAGCCAACCGATCAACAGGGCCAGCATCACAAACGACCACAGCGCCCGATGCGCCAGGACTTCCAGCGGCGCCACGTCGGCCACCGCCTTGAAGTACAGCGGGATCAGCCCCCACAGCCCGTAGGCGCCCAGGCCGTACAACAGGCCATCTCGCGAAGCGTGCCGGCCGAACGCATTCATCGACGTCTCATCGGTCTGGGGAGCAAAGTGGCCATCACGCTCCGCGTGATGATCGCAGACAAGAACGGGTCAGCTATGGGTTCGACGATTTTGGGCGGAATTCAGGGCGGATGCTCCCGCCGTAGTCGATGATCGGCTTGGCATCCTGGACCTTGCCCAGCGCACGGCAGCCGGGGCCGATGCCGTCAAGGCCGAGGTCGTCCCGCATCTGGCCGGCAATGCCGTGCAGCCGTGTGACGACCTCCGGATTGGCCGCGGCGACGTTCGTGCTTTCGCCGATGTCGCTGTCCAGGTTGTACAGTTCGCCCTTGGCCAGGTGCAGCTTCCACGAACCGCTGCGGACGGCTTCCAGGTTCAGGCCGCGGTAGTAGTAGAACACGTCGTGCGGCGATTTGGCGTCCGGCTCGCCGGCCAGCAGCGGCCAGATGTCGCCGCCGTCGATTTTGCGGTCGCCGGGCACCATGCCGCCCGCCAGCTTGACCAACGTCGGCAGGACGTCGATCATGCCCGTGACGGCGGCGGTCGAAGTGCCGGCGGGAATCCTGCCGGGCCACCAGGCGACGGTGGGGACGCGCATGCCGCCTTCCCACGTGCTGCCCTTGAAGCCGCGCAGCGGCGCGTTGACCGCTCGCTGTGTGCCGCCGTTGTCGGAGGTGAACATGACCAGCGTGTTGCGGTCGAGTCTCAGCTCGCGCACGGTATCCAACACCCGGCCGACGCTCCAGTCCACTTCCTCGACCCAGTCGCCATAGATGCCGTTGTTGGATTTTCCCTGAAAAGCCTTGCCGGGATAGATCGGAAAATGAACGGCGGTGTGAGGCAGGTAGAGGAAGAATGTCTTGTCTTTGTTCTTCTTGATGAATTCCACCGCTTCTTCGGTGTAGGCTGCCACGAAGGTCGTCTGGTCGTCGGCCAAGACGCGTTTGACCACCGTTTCATTGCGCAGCCACGGCAGCGGCGGCTGGCCTCGGCCCTTGCCTTTGGTTTTGGGAAGAGGAGCGCCGAGGTTGCTCTTGACGCCGTCCTCGGCCGGCCCCATGTCGTTGGAGTACGGCAGGCCGAAGAAGCTGTCGAATCCTTGACGCGTGGGCAAGAACTCCGGCTGATCGCCCAGATGCCATTTGCCGATGATCCCCGTCGCGTAGCCCTGCTCCTTGAGCAATTCGGCCACGGTGATTTCGTGCGGGTCCAATCCGACGTCATTGCCGGGAAACAACACGTGCGGGATGGGCAGGCTGCGTTTCGGATAACACCCGGTCATCAGCGCCGCACGCGACGGCGAGCAGACCGGTGCGCCGTAGAAACAGGTCAACTTGCAACCCTCCGCGGCCATGCGATCCAGGTTGGGCGTGCGGTTCAGCGTCGATCCAAACGGCCCGATGTCCGCATAGCCCATGTCGTCGATGTTGATGAAGATGAAATTGGGCTTGTCCGCCGCTCGCAGCGCCGGACCACCGGTGGCTGCCAGAGCTGCGCCCAGCAGCAGAGAGAAGACTCGAACGGCATCAGCATGCCTGAGAGTTGTCATTGCTCGCTCCTCGGTAATGGGGTTTCTTGGTTTCAAGCGACGCTGATCTTTCACCTGATTTTCCACTCGGTCTCTTTCTACTGCCTTGGAGCCGGGGCGGAGATTGCGTGAAAGATTGGGTGAAAGATTAAGGTCGCGGTCCAGTGGCCGTGCCGCCGGGGTTTCCCGGCGCCGCTTTCACATCCCTCCTCAAGCGATCCAACTCCGGCCGCAGGCGTGGCTGGAGTTCCGTCAGAATCAGTTGCCTGACTTCCACCGGAAGTCGATCCAACAGTTGTACAAAAGCCGCCAGTTTCTGGTGGGCCAGGCTCTGTTCGCCGCGAAGGATGTAGACGTTGGCTTGGCCGGACAGTCCAATCGCGCGGAATTGCAGGTCGGCGGTCTCTGCGTCGGCCAATTGTTCGTAGCAGCGCAGGGCCTGATCGAGATCGTCGTTTTGCAGGTACAGTTCGGCCAAACGCTGCTGGGCTCGCAGGGCGTAGTACTGATTTTGCTCGTTTTCCTCCGGCGGGAACTCGCGAGCGATGCTCTTCCACGCCTCTTCCGTGGCGATCTCGGCGGCATGCAGGTACTGGTCGCGGACCGTTGCCTTGCGTTCGATGGCCGGCAGTTCCTGATCGGAAACCGCCAACAGCGGCGGCGGCCTTCGAGCCCAGGCCAAGGCGCCGCCGAGCACGAATGCAAGGAGCATGACCGCCAGCAGCAGGCCCGCGTAGCCCCGGCGGCCCATCACCGCCGCCTCGCGTTCCATCACGGCCGCCAACTGCTGGGTGGCTTCCGCACCAGCGGCCGTGTGAACCCCCAGGTCGAACGCCGTCCAACCTTGATCCGTCGCGGCCCACGTTTCGTCGAGGCCGGGCACGTTCAGGCTCTTCAGGTCCTTCCACAGGTCCACGGCGGTCTGGTAGCGGTCCTCCGGTCGCTTGGCCATCAGCTTGTGGACGATCCGGCACAAGCCGCCGGGCAGGTCCGAGCGCTGGTCTTCCAGGCGGGGGCAGTCCTTCTTCAGGTGCTGCACGGCAATGCTCAGCGGCGAGTCGCCCTCGAAAGGCGGCCGTCCGGCGAGCATCTGGTAGCACGTCACGCCGAACGAATACAGGTCGCTGCGGACATCGACCGCTCGTCCTTCGAGCTGTTCCGGGCTCATATACAGCGGCGTTCCCATGGCGACGCCCACCTGCGTCAGGTTGGCCGCCCGGCCTTCTCGTTCGACGCGGGCCAGGCCAAAGTCGGCCACTTTGACTTCGCCGGTGCGGGCCAGCATGATGTTCTCCGGTTTGATGTCGCGGTGAATGATCTTCTGTTGGGCGGCCTTGTGCAACGCCGCCGCCACTTGCCGCATGACGCTCACCGCAGCCGGAGCGTCCAGCGTGCCCTTGCGATCCAACAGTTGCTTCAGGTTCTGGCCTTCGACGTACTCCTGGACCATGAAGTGGATGCCGTCGATGCAACTGACTTCATGGATCTGGACGATATTGGCGTGGACCAGCGCGGCGGCGGCCTGGGCCTCCTGCTGGAACCGTCGCACGTAGGACGGGTCGGCGGCCAGGTGGCTCTTCAGGACCTTGAAGGCGACCTTGCGTCCCAGGGATTCCTGTTCCGCCAGGTAGACCTCGGCCATGCCGCCCCGCCCCAGGCGGCGCAACAGATGGTAGTCCCCCAGACGCCGGCCGGTCAGGTCGGTGTCCGAAGCGGCGGGTGTGGGAGGGAGGGAATCGGTCATAGGATCCGTTTCGAGAGTTGAACCTGACGCGGCAATCGAATCCTAAACGAGACCATCCAAATTCACGATCGACAATTCTGTGTCGATCTTCCGCCCAGAAGATCCCATTCGGATCACTTACCCTGTTCGGCTGCAGGAGTTGCCAAATAGGCGTCGAAGACCCGCACGCTGTCCCACGACGACTTGAACTCCTCGATGAACTTCATGTGTCGCGGATGCGATGAATACTGGTCGTGGGCCGCCTTGTTGGCAAACACGATCAACAAGGCCACGTCGAAGTCGCGGACGTTGACGTCGCGATTCATTTCTTCCGCCAGCACGCCCGCGGCGAAATACACGACCCCGTCGTGCCCGGCCAGGAATTTCCGGCAGCCGGCGACCAGCGATTCGCGCGCGGCGGGGGACGAGTCCTTGAGTTTGAAATACACCGCGTGAGCCAGTTGCCGGTCTGCGGCTTCGGTGACGCCCGAAACCAGCAACAGCAGGGCAGTGACAAGTCCAGCGTACATCGGTCTCATGTTCATGGAATACGTTCCTTGGTGCAAGCCGTTGTCCGAGGGTGCGATTTGGGCGGCGGGGCGCGGTCCAAGAGGCGGGGTGGAATCGCACCTGCAGACAACTGAAAGTGAACGAACGGCAAAACCCGCCGCCGACCCCGCCAGTTGCCACATTTTCGCTGGTCTGCCCTCAGAAAGCAATCGGCCAATGGATTCCTCGTGATCCTTGGCGGAACCATTCGCTTTGCCCGAATCCCAGGGACTTTCGACGGACCTGCCGTTTTGGTAACATCACGAGTTGGATTGGTCGCGGCATCAAAGGGTCGACAACAAACAGGCTGACACGTACATGAGCCTTTCTGGTTGGGCAAAAGATCAGATCGAAGCGCGCTCACAACATCACCGCCTTGTGTGCGTCCATGATCCCTACGAGCTGCTCGACCCGTGTGATTTGCCTGCCCTGCGTGACTCGTTGCGATCCAAGGGCCGCGATTTGCTGACCGTCAGGAATGCCCTGCAGCTTCGCGAGGGATTGGAAGACCGCGAACCGGCCTCGGCGAAGCTCGTTGTGCCGGACCAGTCCTACACCTTGCGAGACCCTCATCTCCTGCCCAAAGATGCGCAACCAACGGACTTGGTCTCCCTGCGGGCGCCGGATTGGAAGCCGCTGGTTAGCCAAGAGGCGTTTTTCACGCCCACAGTCCGAGAGTTTCTCTGTCATCTCACGGGCGATCAACACTGGCCGGTTGAAGTGAGCATTTACCCGTACGAGAAGCTGGCCCGCGATGATCCCCATCGGTTCGTACAAGCGTTCGACACATTTCGGCGTACGGGCCGCGCGCTATGTACGGGTGATCTTGTGGTCGTCGGTGCGAGTGCTTACTTCGGCGTGGACTTGTTCGACATCAGCCAGCCGTTGCCCGCCCTGGAACTGGCTTTCCACCGTCCGGAGAGCTGGCTCAATCTCGAAGACTTGTTCAACTCCTCGGAAATCGACTTGATTCGCCAGCGTCTGCAGTCCATTCCGCAGCCCATCGGAGATCTATTCGGCCAGAGTGCGGAAAACGCACGAATGGCCTTAGTCGCGTTGTTGATCTTGCGTCAGCACTTTGAAGAACCGGGGCGGCACCTCCCGATTCTCTCGCCGTCACTGGCGGGGTATCAAGACTGCAGCATCGGGCTCTGCCTTGAAGCCCCTTCGTGGTTCTTAGACCATGAAGTCCCAAGATTCGAGAAGCTGCTCACCAAAGCGTTTCGGGATCACTTGCACGGCACGCTGGAATTGGGCGACGAGCAGAAGGCACGCGGATTTGTCCAACGCGAGCGGTTTTCAGACGCCCTTCGCGGCTTGGCACCTTTCGCCATCCCGAGGAGCACGCGCAGAACCAGACGGACCGAAACCCGAGACGAGTTCTCTTTTGGAGCGATTGGTTCCGGAGTTCCAGGAGACAAAACGCCGTTTGGTCGAATTGGTGGCTTTCATCAAGAAGTCCGTTGCACGCCTGCACTTGACCCCGCTCCGCGATTTGTCGCTTGGGAAGATCATGGCCGTGTTCGATGCCGGGGGTTTCTATCAGGTCGATCATCTGGTTGGGCGTCTGAGCAGCTTGATGCGCGATGTCGAGGGCCCCGCGAGGCGGTACTGGGAAACCGTGAAGGGGTTCGAGGAAGTCTGGGGCCGCGAGGCACGGGAGTGTCGCGACACGATCAGCGAGGCCGCCACTCTGCGGAATGATCTGGATTACCTCTTCGGAAAGCTCATCGAGGCCCGTTACGGCGAACTCGTGCCGGGCGAGTACCTGACGACCGATCAGCTTCACGACAAGTGGATCGGCCCGCGCCGCCGCGGGGCCAGCGGGGCAGTGCGTAAGCCCGTCATCCTGCTCATCGACAGCATGCGGCTGGACATTTGGCGGCAACTGGTCAAGCCCGCCTTGGAGCGTGATTACGCTGTCGAAGAATCACTCGGTTTGGCGCGACTGCCCTCAGAAACCCGCGTTTCACGTCGTTGTCTCTTTGCCGGCAAGCCGCCCGCGGAGGTATCGACCAGCGGCATGGAGTCGGACTTCTTGGCTGCAGAACTGACGCGTTTCTACGCTGTGCCCACCTCGCTGTCGAAGGTGCGAGCCGAACGTCCGGGAATGGTCTTTGGAGTCGAGACGAAAGACAAGCTCACCTACGCGGCTGTGTTCGATTTTCCCGACCGGCTTTCGCACGAGGTCGACTGGGACCCACACATGCTCCAGGATGCGTTACGGCCCCTGATTCGCGAGGTGCGGGCGGTCCTGTCCCAAGCCGGCACGGATGCGTTGGTGTTCATCGCGGCGGACCATGGTCACAACCGCTTACGGGGCGGTAGCCCGATCTACCTGGACGACGCGGACGACGTCGGCTATCACGCAGCCTACGTATCCAAGAAGATCGAGGGCCGCAATGCCGCCCACGTTTTCCAGATCCCCGCAAAAACACTCGGCCACGCATCACCCGGCTGGTACGTGTTTCCCAAACCCGGTTTCTACCTGCGGCGCGCGCAAGACACGGCCGGGCGCCCCGGAGCAGGATATCGCCACGGCGGACTGAGCCTGTTCGAAGTCATCGTTCCCCTGGCAGTACTGCGGCATCGTGAAGCATCGACCAGCGTCTACATCCAGGCCCAGCTGCGGGGATCGGCCGTCACGGCCGTCGAGTCCCGGATCGACGTCAGCCTGTCGGTGGGACCCAGGGAAACCGGGAAGAGCTACGGATTCAAGAACCTGTCGTACTACTCCTACATGCTTTCCGGCGGGCGGGCGACCCCTGCCGCGCTGTTCGTCCACGGGAGCACGGGCAAGCCCGGGCTGGTCGCCCAGTTCGATACACTGGTGTTCGACGAGATCGCCCACACCGAGTTTCGTGATCCCACGGCCACCGTGTCGATCTTTAAGGACTACATGGAATACGGCAACTTCAGCCTGGGCAAATTCCAGGTCAAGGGCGAAGCCTCCGTCGTGTTCATCGGCAACATCGATATCTTGGGGAAAGTGCCGCACTCGAAGTATGAGCACCTCTTCGAGCCCTTGCCGGAAGAACTCGTGGACACGGCTTTGTTCGAACGCATCCACGGATTTATTCCGGGCTGGGAAATGCCCAAGCTGACCGATGCCAGCTTCGCCAACGGTTACGGGTTTACGCTGGATTACTTCGCCGAACTGCTCCACCTCCTCCGGACTACGCTCCTGCCCGTGGACCCCGCGACGCGTTACGTCTTGCACCATGCGAAGAGCCGCGACGCCGAAGCGATCCAGAAGATTGTCCGCGGCCTGATGAAGCTCCTGCATCCGGACGGCAAGGCCACCGACGCCGAGTTGGCCGAGTACGTGGTACTGGCCGCCGAATGCCGACAGCGGGTCAAAGACCAACTCAGCATCATCGCACCCGGCGAGTACCAGCAGTACACCGTGGAATGCCAGCTGAACGGCAGTCGCCTGCCGGCTGCGCCGCCGGAGCGGACTCGTCGCCGAGCCCTGCAACTGCCGCGTGATCCGCAGATCGGCGTGGTCGTCGGCTTGGCCGTTTCCGGCGACACGGCGGGCACGATCCAATTGATCGAGGTCATCGCTCAGAAGGGCCACGGGGCCTTGAATCGCCTGGGTTCGATGGGCAAGAACATGAAGGAATCGGTCAAGGCCGCCTACGATTTCGTTTCGCACCGCCGCAAGTCGCTGCAAATCGTCACCGAGTTCAAGGACGGCTATGACTTGTCCGTCTTGGCGCTGCAGGGCGGCGTCCCCAAGGAAGGCCCGTCCGCCGGTCTGGCCTTCGCGATCGGCATCGTGTCGGTCTTGACGCAACGTCGCGTCAGGAACGATGTCGCCGTCACCGGCGAGATCACGCTACACGGCAATATCCTGGGCGTCGGCGGATTGGCGCAGAAGATCGCCGCCGCTCGCGACGCCGGCGCAAAGAAGGTGATCCTGCCCAAGGAAAACCAGCGGGAAGTCGAGGACTACCCGCCGGACGTCTCTCGCGGCCTGCGTCTGGTGTTCGTCGAAAAAGCCGACGAGGCGTTCCAGGAGGCGTTCCTATGAGCAATCCCACGACCTCCAAGACCCGGCGCACGTATTTCAATAATCCGCTCGTCGAGGAAGCACTCCAGCACTTGGGCGCCGCCGTCGAACACCCCACGACGTCCGCGTTCCGCGCCTACCTGGAGGAACACTTGCACCACAACAGCCAGAAGACCCGCTTCCGGGCCGCCGAGTACATCGCGCAGCGTTTCTCTCACGGTGGCATCGTGAATCGCGACCTGGCTCGTGCCATCGCCAAGTACGGCAATTCGCGAATCGGCCGCGAGATTTTTTACTTTGAGTATTTGCGGGCGATGCCGGTGCTGCACGATATCGCCTCGTTGTGGCTGGCCGAGGTGCCCAGGGAAGGCGTTCTCCGCCCCTCGCTGCTGGCCTTCTTGGAGCCGCGTCTCGGCGGCCGCAGTGCGGACAAGGTGGCAGGAGCTGCAGTAGCCGTGTTCCGGCGGTGCAACAAGCTGACTTCCCCGAAGCCGGCGCTGTACGTTCCTGTCTGGGCCGAACCGCCGGTCGAAGCGTTTTGTTACGTGCTGGCCGCCTTGTACCTAGAACCCACGATGGTCAAGGTAGATTTGTTCGCTGGTTTGCCGATCCTCCGGGCCATGCTCTGGCCCCAGGCCAGCGTCGAATCGCTGTTGAAGGAGGCCGAGCGGTTGGGCCACGTCAGCAAAATCTCGGAGCTGGACCAGTACCACCAGTTCACCTTGGCCGGATCGGGCGCCAGTCGCATGGATCGGTTACTTGCCGTCCCATTTCCCACGCCGTTCGCACTTGAGTCGGCGCTGGCGACCGGTGAGCCCCGAGCTAGGTCGCGATCTCGCTCCTGCAAAACCAACGCGTCCGGGGGGTAACGCCGTATGGTCCACGACATTCCGAAGCTGCCACCGGAGAAGATCCTGCAGAGCTTGGCCCGCGTATTCTCCGTCGATGCTTACGACCGCCACGTGTACTGTGTGTTCGGTCCCTACGCCACGCTGCGCCCCTTCCAGCAGCGTTTTTGCGAGCAAGTCGAGCAAGGGAACTTCAACTCGTTGGGCCGAGTGGAGTACCTGTCACTGAACCGCGCGATCGTGCAACACTTGCGGACCCGCAAGATGTACGATCTGGCGGCACAGTTGGCCCAGGACCATCGTGAGGAGGAGTTTCGCCGCATTCTCTCCGAGACGTTCCGCGATCTGATCACACGGCGCATCGAAATCCCGGAGACCGTCGGTCTGGTGCTGGCGGATTTCGAGTTGTTGTATGCTTACGACCTTGGCAACCATGAGGTACCGCTTACTCGACTGGTGGCCATCAACGGAAAACGGGTATCTACCTGCTTTGCCTCGCGCAACAAGGCGTCATCCGGATCAGTTACGGCCGACGGGGCGATTGGATCGATCGGGCTACGATCGGCACCGTCGACTTCAAGCCGGACACGCTGCGGAGCCTTGTCCGCGTGGAGTTGCCGCGGCCGCTCGAAGACTGGGAAAGGTTCTGCCCCTACTTGGAAGTAATGCTCGACAAGCCAGAGGCAAGCCTCGGCCCCAAATACGACAAAGCGACCGCCGACGATGCCCTCAAGTTGTTGCACGATCACTGGTGAACTGGAGGAAAGCTCCGAGTTGGAAGTCCTAACAGACCTCGCCAGCGACGTTGCCGAAGCCGATCGTTGCCGCGAGCAGTGCCAAAACGCCGTGGAAGCGGCGCCATCACGCCTGCGGCGCAGCCCCGAAGACCGGACGGCTGCCGAAACCGAGGTGAGGCGTGAAGCACGCGTCAAGGATTTACGCAGCGAGGAACTCAGTTTTCGGCGGCTGGTCCAGGAGTGCGACAAACGGCAACAGGCCGTCACGACCTTGCCTTCAGCCGCCAAGGACGCCCTGCTCAGCTTCTCCGCGTTCCTGAAGTCCCCCGGCGTCGCCGACCGACTCGAGGCGGTCAAGAATCCCAGCGATGCACTCGCAGGGATCGTGGCCGCCACGTCCGACCAGGATGCCTTCGACACCTTGTTGATCCTGTCCAAAGCCGACCGCAAATCGCTGGCCAAGGATCTCAAACGCGCCCTGGGCGAAAAGACTGCCAAGGTCGTCAACATCGAGTCCTTCGCACTGCGGACCACGGTGATCTGGGAGAAGTCGGACATCGACAGCGTCGTGGCGGAGTTCCGGGAGTATCTGTACGGGAATTGGGAAGACGGGCACTACATTCAGATTGAGTGATCCCTGGGGCGGCGGCATTCGTGATATCACATTGCAGGAGTTGCTGAAATGAAACCGGCCAGAAAGCACATTGCCAGCGACCTTCAAGCAAAGGACTTGATCGCCTGTCGTCGGCGTTGCTGCTTGTGCTACTTCTGGGATCAAGACGATTCGCAGAAGGACGGGCAGATCGCGCATATTGACCGCGACCCGTCAAATGCGTCGGAAGATAATCTGGTGTTTCTTTGCTTCCGGCACCACAACCAGTACGACTCGGTGCAGAGCCAGGGAAAGAACGTTCAACCGGAAGATGTTCGCCACGCTCGCAACATGCTGGTGGCTAAGTATGGTCTTCCGGCGAGTGCTGTCGTTCTGCTGCAGATCGTCAAGCAAGCTAATCCCAGCGAAGTACTGAATCGCGTCAAGAATGTCGCCGGCAGCGAATCGGTTCTCCATTTCCACGTCGGGCCAGCCTCGTCGCGGAATGTTCTGATTCGGATGTTGCTACAAATCCCTGGACCAGAGCGACTGTTCGGCGCCTTGGATGGAGGCCAATTCGACGATTTTGATTTATTGGATGCGAGTATTGGCGCGTTTCCGGGCGGTACGCCCGATCCTTTGAAGGTTTGGACCGGTGGCGAACGGGTGACCAAGGACAGTCCGGCTCGAAAACACAAGACGATCGCCCGAGCCGGCTTTCTCATCCTGCACTTGTCCGATCTGCATTTCGGCAATCAGAGCCGCTTTGCCGAGCAGGATCTCCACAAGCTCGGAAAGGCGTTCTTTCGCGCGGTCGAGCACGCTCGGTCCCAAATTGGGATCCAGGACAAGATCCAGATGGTGATCGTCAGTGGGGACCTTACCGAAATTGGCAAGCCTTTGGAGTTCAAGCAGGCAAACGTCTTCCTCGACGCCTTGTCTGGGGAAATCGGGTTGGTGCCTACGCGATTCGTCCTCGCGCCGGGCAATCACGACTTGTCGTGGCCACTGTGTAAGAAGGTAGCTGCCGACCAGGAAATCGAAGGCTTCGATGACGCCGAACTCCGTCGCCGGATGGATGCCGTAAAACTCCAATTCTACGACGCCATGCTCGCCGGCCTCTACGGTAAGCCCCTCGACGAGATGCCTAGCCATCGGCCGTTGGCGTCTGGAGGTTGGTTGCACGATTTTCCTGAATTGCGGCTCTCCGTCGCGGCACTCAACACGTGCGAGTTAGAATCACATCGGCCTGAGGACCACCGCGGACACCTGAGCCTGCAGCAGTCCGAAGCGCTTATGGAGACATGGCGGCAGCATCCGTATCTCGATTGGCTCAAGATCGTCGTTGTCCATCACAATCCGATTGCCACGACGGTGGCCAATGTCCAGGACTGGACGCAATCCCTGAAAGCGGTTCCGAACATGGCGGCGGAGCGGATCGATCACTACGCTGCCGATGTGGTGGGCCTCGAAGGCCGCGAACTACTGCGGCGCCCGGCGGAACAGGGAGCCAGTTTTTCGGAGCCGGGGGGTTGGATCGG
>CAZAQY010000177.1:0-17889 GCA_964486845.1 uncultured Pirellulaceae bacterium | reverse complement strand
CGGGAACCACGACGACCATCGAGACCACCAGCGAGACCAAAAACGGCCACACTCCGCGCTTCAAGTACTCGACGAACAAATCGAAGGAAAAACGCGGATAGACCGCCGCCGGATTGCGAGTCAACTCCTCGACGATCTGGAACTGGTAGCCCAGCGCGACGATCGGCCCGATGACGGGAATGAATTGGCAAATCAAGACGAACAGGACGTTCAGGAGCCAATCCGGACTGCGAAAGATGTACTGATAACACTCCAGGTACTGGAGGCCGTCGGGACGCGTGGCAAGGCCGTTGGTCCAGTCCGCCACGGGTGGCTCAAACGGATTGGGATCGACGTGCGACATCTTCCAGTCCCTTCGGAAAGCTGGGATCGAACATCGCGCAGGCCACGATGGCAGGAGGTTGGATGGGCAAACGAACGTCTTGGCCTGGGGCCTCTTTGAACTTCGGCGCGACGATGACCAGCACCAAGCCCAGGGGCTGCAGGACCGACAAGGTCAAGCAAATCAGAAAGAGTTTCCCGCACTCGCTCCACCGCGTGATCACGTAGAACAGCGCATAGAACGGCACGAAGAGGAACATCAGGCCGCAGGCGAGTTTCTCTGTGAAGGCGGCGATCACCAACCGGACCCAGTACACAAGGGAGATGATCCCGGTCACTCCCATCCACACGTAACCGGAAATCATGAACGCCTGATCGCGTGGCAGGACGGACATGCCGACGGCAAACGTGGCGATGATGGACAAAATCGTGATGATCATCCACATCGGCATGCCCTGCGTGCGGATCTTGCGTTCTTCATCCTTGTCCATTTCAATGGTCTGCTCGGCTCGCTTCAGCAGCAACTGCGCGACGCCCTCGTGGCCCTCGGCTTTCTGCGCGATTCCGCCGGGTCCAGAACCCGCTACCCCTTTGATGAATTTGCCGCTTTCCAAATGGAATCCGCAGTAGACGCACAGCACCGCATGGTCCGAGATCTTGGCGTCACAGGCGGGGCAGTGCTGAACGGCCTCTTCCTCCTTGTCGTTGTGTACGTGGAAACCGACTTCGTCCAGCAAGGCCGCGACCGCCGACGGCGCGCCGGCCTGGACCGGCGCCCGTTTTGCCCCTGGCGCTGCGCCGATCGCCAGCGGTCGCTGGCACTTCGGGCACTTGACCACCTTTCCCGCAAACTCGTCCTTCGCGGCAAACTGCTGGCCACACTGGCAACTGACTTTGATGGGCATAGTCGCTTCACTGTCACCGGAGGAAGGGCCAAGAAATCACGACAGGTTGCTGCTATTGTGCGCCGCATCTGCGAGGACCGCAACAGGATCTGTCAAAATGGCAGGGGTTCCGCGAGTTGATGCGGCAGCCCCTTATACTGCGACGCAACTAGGCCACAGGCGAATTGTCTAAAGTTGTCTGGAATCGACAGTTGCGCTGGATATCCAGGAGTTTGGCCCGGCAGTTGCTGTCCTACTCGCGGGTCATCGTTTCCGGCCAGAGTGACAGTCGGCAAGCCGATCCGCGCTGGTGTTGCGGGTGGGACTCTAGAATACTTCCGGTGCACAAGTTAAGGGAGGATTGCTTCATGGCAGTAAAGAAGAAGGGTTTGAAGCTTCAGCCATTGGGCGAACGCGTGGTCGTCGAGCGAGACGAATCCGAGGAGAAGACGGCGGGAGGCATCGTGCTGCCTGACACGGCCAAGGACAAGCCGGCTCGCGGCAAAATCATCAGCGTCGGCAACGGCCGACTTCTGGACAACGGATCACGCAGCACCCCGCAAGTCAAGGTGGGAGATCGCGTGGTGTTCAGCAGCTATGCGGGCGAGATGTTCAAGGCGGAAGAGCGGGAACTGCTGCTCATGCGGGAGGACGACATCCTGGCGATCCTGGAAGACTGAAAGCAGATCACGCGCGGCGGGGAATCGGCGGATGGCTGATTGTGCTCGGCAGCGCGCAAGAACTCAGGCAAGTCACATTGCAGAAAGTGAAGGAGACAACAGCTCATGGCGAAAATGATTGCGTTCGATCAAGAGGCACGTGAAGCAATCCGGCGTGGCGTATCCAAGCTGGCGCGGGCAGTCAAAGTCACGTTGGGACCGAAGGGACGCAACGTGATCCTGCAGAAAAGCTTCGGCTCGCCGACCGTCACCAAGGACGGGGTCACGGTGGCCAAGGAAATCGAGTTGGAGGATGTTTACGAGAACATGGGGGCTAGGATGGTCCGCGAGGTAGCCAGCAAGACCAGCGACGTCGCAGGCGACGGCACCACGACGGCAACCATCCTGGCCGAGGCGATTTTCAACGAGGGCTTGCGAGCCGTCGTGGCCGGGGTGAATCCGGTGCAAATGAAGCAGGGAATCGAGATGGCCGTCAACGACATCGTCGAGAAGCTTCGCAAGATGTCCATCAAGATCAAAGACAAGGAAGCGATGGCCAACGTGGCCGCCATCGCCGCGAACAACGATCGCGAGATCGGGGATTTGCTGGCCGACGCGATGGAAAAAGTCGGGAAAGACGGCGTCATCACGGTCGACGAGGGGAAGAGCCTGAAGACGGAAGTCGAATGGGTGGAAGGCATGCAATTCGACCGCGGCTACCTCTCGCCGTACTTCGTGACCGATCCTCAGACGATGGAATGCGTCCTGGAGGATGTGTACATCCTGATTTACGAGAAGAAAATTAGCAGTGTGAAAGACATCGTGCCCTTGCTGGAGGCGGTCGTGCAGCAGGGAAAACCGCTGTTGATCGTGGCCGAGGATATCGAGGGCGAGGCGCTGGCGACGCTGGTCATCAACCGCCTCCGCGGCACGTTCCAGTGCTGTGCCGTCAAGGCTCCCGGCTACGGCGATCGCCGCAAGGCGATGCTGGAAGACATTGCGATCTTGACCGGCGGCACGGCGGTCTTTGAATCGTTGGGGATCAAGCTGGAATCGCTGCAATTGACGGATCTGGGCCGGGCCAAGAAGGTGATCATCGATAAAGATACGGCGACGATCATCGAAGGCGCGGGCAAGAGCAGCGACATCAAGGCCCGGATCGACCAACTGCGCCGGGAAATCGAGAACACCACCAGCGACTACGACCGCGAGAAGTTGGAGGAACGGTTGGCGAAGCTGGCGGGCGGCGTAGCCAAGGTCAATGTCGGCGCCGCGACGGAAAGCGAGGTCAAGGAGAAGAAGGCGCGGGTCGAGGACGCGCTGCACGCGACGCGTGCGGCCGTGGAAGAGGGCATTCTGCCCGGCGGCGGCGTAGGTTTATTGCGGGCGGCGGCCTCCTCCAAGGCGGGCGAGTCGGTGACGCACGACCAAAAAGTGGGTTACGACATCGTATTGCGAGCTTGCCGAGCGCCGCTGACCATCATTGCTCAAAACGCCGGGCAGGACGGTGGAATTGTCGGCGAGAGAGTGGCGGAGGCGAAGGGCAACGTCGGCTACAACGCCCTGACGGATAAATACGAGGATTTGGTCAAGACGGGCGTGATCGATCCGACGAAGGTCGCCCGCACGGCCTTGGCGAACGCCGCCAGTGTGGCCACGCTCCTGTTGACCAGCGATGCCCTAGTCGCGGAAAAGCCGAAAAAAGACGATTCGGCCAAGAAAGGGCAGGGCGGCGACTACGACATGGACTAAGACTCAGCACGTGCCTATGCCAAGTCGGCATGGCTGCTGAGGTTTGCATCAGAGCCCCCCTGACGGAACCCCGTCGGGGGGGTTTTGTGATTTTTGGCGGAAAAGTGGGGACGAAAAGGCCCGCGGAGTCGCCCGCCAGGCACCGTTGTTTGCGGATCGCCCCTGGCCCATCTTGACCTGAACGCCCCCAGAGCGTTCTTTTTCTTGAGAGTACCTTTCATCTCCGCCGCACTTTGGTAACATAGAACGTGTCGATCGAAGCACTTGATTTGTCCCGCCGGAGGTCTGGGCCATGCCCGAATTGGTGTCCCAACACAAGGATGATATCCTGCTCGTACAGTTCACCTCGCAGAAGATTCTGTCGGACGTGCTGATTGCCCAGATCGGCCGCGAGTTGCTGGAGTTCGCCGACCAAGCGAATGGCAAAATGGTGCTCGATTTCTCGGGCGTCACGTTCATGTCGTCGGCCATGATCGGCAAGATTGTCCTGCTCAACAAGAAGTGCAAAGCCAGCAGCACGATCGTGAAGTTGTGCAACATCGCGCCCAGCATCATGGAAGTGTTCGAGATCACGCGACTGAACAAGGTCTTCAGCATTTACGAGTCCGTGGACGAGGCGGTGAAATCGTTCCAGAAAAAAGGATGGTTTGGCTAGGCGTCGTGGGCAGCGAGAGCGGCATCCCGCATTCGGTTTTACGAGGGTTGGTGGGGGATAGGGCATGCCGAGGCTCGAAATTGTGGACGGCCCGGAGAAGGGCAAAGTCTTTCCGTTGGAGCGCGACGAGACGGTCATCGGCCGTTTGGCCTATTGCGACGTCATTCTGCCGCAAAAGAACATCTCCCGTCAGCACGCGCGATTGGTGCGGTCCGGAAGCGAGCACTATCTGGAGGACCTGGACAGCACCAACGGCACGTTTCTTAACGGCAAGCGCGTCCGCACGCGCACCAAGCTGCGCGATCACGATCTGATCCGCGTCTACGATGTGACGCTGCTGTTTCGCGATTCCCTGGAACCTGAAGCCCCGGCGGCCAAGGTGCGCGATGCGGGCTCAGCGAGCGTCGGCGCCGGCGACCAGGCTGCGGGGATGACGACCGAGACGTTAGAGCCCTCGGCCGCCCGGATCGACGATCTGCGGCGCAACGTGGGCGTGAACGCCTACGAGAAGCTTCGCACGGTGCTCGAGATCAATCGCACGCTCGGCAGCAGCCTGAACATCGACTTGGTCTTGCCCAAGATTCTCGACAGCTTGATCACGGTTTTCCCGCAGACGGATCGCGCCTACATTCTTTTCCCCAACGAGGACACGGGGGAATTGCAGGTCCGCGGCGAGAAGCGCAAGGACGAAGGCACCATGATCACCTCGTCGCTGGGGCCGATCAGCCAGGCGATCGCCAATCGCGTCTTGTCTTGCGGGGAGGCGATCCTGAACGCGGACGGCTTGGACGACAACCAGTTTCCCGCCAGCGACTCGGTGTTGGATTTTCCCATTCGCTCGATGATGTGCGCTCCCCTGATCGGCCCGATGCAGAAGCCGCTGGGCATCATCTACGTTGACACCAACGACCCTTACGAGCGTTTTCACGAAGACGACCTGGAGGTGCTGCTCAGTTTGGCGGCCACGGCGGGTCAAGCCGTGGAATATGCCCGCACGCATGAAGCCCAGTTGCGGATGGACCGGCGGCAGCGCGAGTTGGCCACGGCGAAACAAGTGCAGTTGCACTTCCTGCCGCAGAGCCGGCCCCGTGTCTCCGGATATCGCTTCTTCGAATTCTACAACTCGGCCGAGGAGGTTGGCGGCGATTACTACGGCTACCTGCCGCTCGCTGATGGCCGCTTGGCGATCACGCTGGGCGACGTCTCCGGAAAAGGCATCACGGCGGCGCTGATTATGGCGCGGCTGTGCAGCGAAGTCCGCTACCGCCTGGTTTCCGCCGCCACGCCCTGGGACGCGGTGAACGAGTTGAACCAGGAACTTTGCCGCCCGGAAAACGAGGCCTGGTTCGTGACCTTCGTGCTCTGCGTTCTGGATCCTCAACGGCACGAAGCGATGTTGATCAACGCCGGTCACATGCCTCCCATTCTTCGCCGCTTCGCCGACGGCGAGGTGCGGGAAATCGGGGACGAACTCGCCGGTCCGCCGCTGGGCTGCGACGCTGCGGTGCATTATCGGCCCTTCCGCGTGCAACTCGATGCCGGCGATGCCCTGCTGATGTACACCGACGGCATTAACGAGGCCATGAATCCGGATCGTCGCGTGTTCGGCAGCAAACGCGTGCGGCAGGCGTTGCGGTCCGGCCCGAAGCCGATCGACGAATTGTGCCAAAGCCTGCTCGCGGAAGTCAGACAATTTACCCAAGGCCAGCCACAGAACGATGACATCTGCCTGGTGGGAATCCAGAGGGAATAGGGAGTATCCTGAGCGACGATGCCCGCACCGCCCGCCCTGCAAGCCGTCGTCTTTGACCTCGACGGCCTGATGTTTAACACCGAGGAACTTTATGAAGAGGTGGGGGAAATCCTTCTGCAACGCCGCGGCTTTCATTTCACAGAACAGCTGAAGCGCCAGACCATGGGCCTGCCCGACCGCGTCTCGCTGCAGATCATCATCGACCGGCACGGCTTGGACGTGACGGTCGATCAGTTCCAGGCTGAATCGGATCAACTGCTCGCCGAACTCCTCCCGGCGCGTCTGCGGCCTCTGCCCGGCCTGGAACAGTTGCTGACGGTGCTCGAGTCCGTTCCCATTCCCAAGGCCATCGCCACCAGCAGCGGGCGCCGGTACACGGCAACGGTGCTCTCGCGGGCCGGCTTCGAGCGGCGTTTTCAGTTCGTGCTCACGGGTGAAGACGTGCGCGAGGGAAAGCCTTCGCCGGAGGTCTACCTGACTGCGGCTCAACGGTTCGGCCTCTCCCCCGCGGCGCTGATGGTGCTGGAGGACAGCGAAAACGGCTGCCGGGCGGGTGTCGCCGCGGGCGCATACACGGTCGCGGTGCCCGGTCCCCACAGCCGGCATCACGATTTCGGCGGCGTCGCCCTGGTCGCCCAGAGCCTGGCCGACGCCCGGATTTACCGCGCCTTGTGCCTTGCGCCTCCAATTTGACTATTGACCGACAGACGCAAGCTTCGATATAAACGGCGCTTGAGTTCCTTTTCGCTGGCCCCGACAGAGTCCCATGCCGCGTGTGCTCAACGATCCTGCGTGCGCCGAGAACGAGCGTGAAATGATTCAGCTCGCGGTCCAGGCCTTGGCCGACGGCAAATTGGTGGCGTTTCCGACGGAGACCGTCTACGGAATTGCGGCCGACGCCCGCAGCGAATCGGCCGTGGCACGGTTGCTGTCGATCAAGGGGCGCCGGCCGGGACAGCCCCTGACGCTGGCTGTGAAGAGCGCCGAGGAAGCGCTGGAATTCTGCGCGGAGGTGTCACCGGTGGGGCAGCGGTTGGGACGGCGCTGCTGGCCGGGCCCCTTGACGCTGGTTCTGAAAGGCAGCCATCCGCGCAGTCCTTTGAGCCTGCTGCCCGCCGCCGTGCGGCAGGCCGTTGCTCCGGCAGAATTCGTCGGCCTGCGCGTCCCCGATCATCGCTTTCTTCTGGAAACGCTCCGCCTGCTCGCCGCTCCCGTGACTTTGACCAGCGCCAACCGGAGCGGACAATCGGACGCCGCCAGCGCGGAGGAGGTGGTCGAAGCGCTGGGCGACGACGTGGATCTGGTGCTGAGCGATGGACGCAGCAAGTACGCTCAGCCGTCCTCCGTCGTGCGCGTCCAGGGACGGGCGTTGGAGGTTCTGCGGCGGGGCGTGTTGAGTGAAATGGCCCTGCAGCGGTTCGCCAGCCTGATCGTGTTGCTCGTTTGCACCGGGAACACCTGCCGCAGTCCGATGGCCCAGGTGATGTTCCAACGGCGGGTGGCGGAGACGCTCCAGTGCGACATCGCGGACCTTCCCAACCGCGGCGTGATGGTGATTTCAGCAGGCGTCTCCGCGGCCGCCGGGACCCCCGCCTCCGAGTCCGCCATCCAGGCCATGCGCTTGCGAGGCTTGGACCTCTCGAATCACGAAAGCCGGCCCGTGTCCGACGCGCTGGTCCGTTTTGCGGACTTGGTTTTGACCATGACCCGCGGCCATCGCCATGCGGTCTTGGAGCACTGGCCCGCAGCCGCCGGCAAGATCCAACTCCTTTGCCGGGACGGGCGGGACGTGGCCGATCCCATCGGCGGCGACGTTGCGGAGTACGAACGCTGTGCCGCCCAGATCGAGGCGCACTTGCCCGATTGGATCAGCCAACTCGATCTCGATACCTTGCCGGTGCTGCGCCGCGCGACGTAGGCTTCGAAAAAGCAGCGTCCCCTTGCAAGCAAGGGGACGCCTTTCGGTTTGACCAGACCGATGAAACTTGCCTAATCCGCCGGCCGGCTCAGCAACCCTTGCCCAGGAGGCAGGGCTTCTTCGGGCAGCAGGGCGTCGGGCAGCAAACCGTCACCGGGACCTGCTCGCAGACGACCTTCGGCACGCAACGCGTGACCGTGCAGGGCACTTGACGGCAGACCGTCTTCGGCACCTGGATCGTCTTGCAATAGTGGACCGGCTTGCAGACCGTGTAGGGCACCTGCTTGACGCACGTCTGCGACACCATGCGGCAGACCGTATAGGGCACCTGCTTGGTGCAGCACTCCTGCACCATGTGGCAGACCCGGTAGCAACACAGCTTGGTGCGGGTTTCCGGCACCATGCGGCAGACCGTATACGGCACCTGCTTGGAGTGACACTCCTGCACCATGTGGCAGACGCGGTAGGTGCAGAGCTTGGTGCGGGTTTCCGGCACCATGCGGCAGACCGTGTAGGGCACCTGCTTGGTATGACACTCCTGCACCATGTGGCAGACGCGGTAGGTGCAGAGCTTGGTGCGGGTTTCCGGCACCATGCGGCAGACCGTGTAGGGCACCTGCTTCGTGCGGCATTCCCGCACCATGTGGCAAACCTGGTAGGTGCAGGTCTTCGTCCGCGGCTCGCTGACCATGCGGCAGACCGTAACGGGCACTTGCTTCTTGATCACGCATCGCTCGTAGCGGACGCAGTCGATCGTCTTCTCGCAGACTTCGGGCACCCAGACCCGCTTGCAGATCATCCGCGGCGCGCAACCGCATTTCTGCTCGCACCCGCACGACTTCTGCGACACGCCGCACGGGTCTTCGATCATACAGGTTTCCCAGTGGCCGCCACAGGTCCGAATCGTTTTTTGATAGCAGACCGGCTTGCACACGACTTCGCAAACTTCTTTCATGCAGGTTTCGTACACGGGCTTGCAGACGTTGTAGCAAACCGTGCGCGTCTTGGTTTCCCAAACCGGCTTGCAGACCGTGTAAGTGCAAGTGCGGTAGCAGGTCTCGTAGACCGGCTTGCAGACCGTGTAGCAGACTTCCTTCGTCTTGGTTTCCCAAACCGGCTTGCAGACCGTGTAGTTGACCGTCCGGTAGCAGGTCTCATACACCGGCTTGCAGACCGTGTAGCAGACTTGCTTGGTTTTGGTTTCCCACACCGGCCGGCAGACCGTGTAGTTCACGGTCCGATAGCAGGTCTCGTACACCGGCCGGCAGACCGTGTAGCAGACTTCCTTCGTTTTGGTTTCCCACACCGGCCGGCAGACCGTATAGTTCACGGTCCGATAGCAGGTTTCGTACACCGGCCGGCAGACCGTATACGTACACTCGCGGTAGCACGTCTGCGGGACGTACTTGACGCAGTCGATGGTGCGGGTTTCGCAAACGGTCTCGCGGACCGTTCGATAGCACGTTACTTGTTGTTTCTCGTATACGACCTTGCGGCAGGTCTTCATGACCGTGTAGCACTGCGGCTTCTGGGTGCATGTTTCGGCCACCTCGACGCCACAGCCGGCTTTTTGGTAGCAGCTGGCACCGAAGTACGCGGCACCGGCCGTGTTCGTATACGCGGCGACCAGCAGCACGGCTGCCGCCGCTACGCCATACATCGTCTTCATTGCGCGGTCTCCTTGCTTGGCAAGCTTGAACGGGTTCTAGGGTCTGGTCAGACTGCTCTCCCAATAGGCGGTTGCACCGCTCCGGCCGCCCCCGTCCGTGTTTCGTAGCCAGTCGCATCCGTGAACTCCGCAGGCAACGGAAGGAATTCCGCCCCCTTGTCTTCCGGATTCTGCCCGCTGGCTTGTCAATCTAGGCAAATGGCTACGTTACTGGCGGCCTGTCAAAATGCGGTCTATGCGATATATACATCGTCATTAACGAGCTGCCGCAACAATGAATCTGATCCACGAGCGGGTTCCACGCCGGACCTGCCGACAGCAGCGATCATGGCGTTTGGACAACCGTACCGGGCAAGCCGGCGAATTACTTCGCAAGGACAACTTGAGGGCCGGCCATCGTACAACCCGCAAAGTTTTACATCGGAAACATCCGGCGCGATCTCGAACCCATTCTTGAAATCCGTACCCGGAGAGGCTGCTAGCGAGGGATGCGGACTGCCACTCCCCCTTTGCCAAGTCGGCCGCGCTCTCTACACTGGTGCCCAGTTTTCACGATTTCTTGGCCTCCCAGAGATAAGAGGTGTGGTGATGTCAGATTCCGTGTTTAAGAAGATCGAGATCGTCGGTACGTCAAGCAAGTCTTTCGATGAAGCGACCGCCAACGCAGTTGCAAAAGCTTCGGAGACGATGTCGGGCCTGAGCTGGTTCGAGGTGGTAGAACTGCGAGGCGCCATCGAGGATGGCAAGGTAAAGCAGTACCAGGTCACCGTTCGCATCGGCTGCAAAGTCGATTGACTTTCAGGCCGCACGTCGATTGCTTCGGTATTTCGGGGCTGACCGCAGAGTGTCGGTCCAGGCTGTCGGGCGAAGAAAATCGTGCCCGCACAGATAGCAGCGGACGCGAATCAGGAAAGGACGAATGAACAGGGACAGCCGGCTGTCGTCCTCTGGACTTTTGCGCAGTTTCTCCGATCCGCAACGTGGACATTTCATTGCGTTGTCCCTCCGTGGAATGCGGGCCGGGCGTGTATTCGATGCGATTGGAGGACTTCGTCCATCCCCCTCGCCCAACTCCGCTAGCCGGTTGATCGGCAGCTTATCGACAAGCTGTTGATGATTTGGGAAAGAGCCTTGGCAACCGATATCACTGCTACAGGGGGCAGCTTTCGATCCAGCGGAGCAACAGTCTCGATCCGTCGCCGCTGCAGCGGATGGCGCTAAAGCATATTTAAGGGGCCAAAGGCATTCTTGTCCTGATTTCATCAAATTACCGTCAATGATGGAATGGTAGGGCGGTTCTTGGCATCCGTCAGGCCCTTATCTGTGGCGGCTACGTCGGTTCGTCAATCTTTGCTTGACGCCTGCTAGTGACTATACTTGCACCGTTTCGGTGTTGGAGATCGCCACTTTCGTCGGTCATGCAAGCACGAATCGCGAGCGAGTGAATGCCTTGCGCTTGCGGCCACACGCTGGCGTTTCGTGCTTGCATTGTCGCACCTCTGTTCCGTGTGCCCATGGCCAAATACCTTGTCCGCTACGGCGTGATGCGTCACTTGGCGATTCTGTCCGCGCGCGGAGCGGCGACGTTGGCCCGCGGCAAGAAGGTGATCGTCCGCACCAGTCGAGGACTGGAGGTCGGGGAGGTCTTGTGCGAGGCCGCGAGGGAGAGGCTAAATGACTCGGACGTGGCGTCCGAGGGACAGATTCTGCGCGAAATGACCGCCGAGGACGAGAACGAAGCCGCGCACATCCAGGCGTCGGCCAAGAACGAGTTCAATGTCTGTCGGCAGCACATCGAGCAGTTGGGTTTGCAGATGCGTTTGGTGGACGTCGAGCACTTGTTCGGCGGCGAACGGGTCATTGTGTACTACCTAGCCGAGGGACGGATCGATTTTCGGGAACTGGTCAAACGTCTGGCAGGCGAATTTCAGACGCGTATCGAGATGCGGCAGATCGGCGTGCGCGACGAAGCCAAGCTGTTGGCGGACTACGGGGATTGTGGCAAGCCGGTCTGCTGCAACACGCACCTGATCGAAATGCCCCCCGTCTCGATGAAGATGGCCAAATTGCAGAAGGCGACGCTGGATCCGACCAAGATTTCGGGCCGCTGTGGCCGTTTGAAGTGTTGCCTGCGTTATGAATACGATACGTACGTGGAACTGCAGCGGGAGCTGCCTCCGGTTGGTTCCGAAGTGACATTCGAGAAGGGGCCGGCGCGGGTCATCGGGCAGGAGGTCCTGGCTCAGCAGTTGCTTGTGGAGTTTGAGGACAAGCGGCGAGTGCTGGTCGAGGCCAGGGACGTGTTGTCCGTGAATCGTCGAGGCGGGAAGGGCAAGGGAGGCCATTGACGGCAGGGGCGACATGTCGGCGGAAGAACATCCTCTCGTCCAATTGCTGAATCGTGATCGTCGCTACCGGCTGGAAGCGTACCAGTTCGTGCGCGAGGGCTTGGATTACGCCCAGCGCGTGTTGAAGCTGGGCGCCAGTCGGCCGATGGGACGCGGCGAGAAGCAGGCCCCGGAGTCGCACTTGACCGGCCAGGAACTGTCCGAAGCACTGCGCCGCTTTGCCATCGAACAATTCGGGTTCATGGCCAAATGGGTGCTTGCCAGCTGGGGTATCCGCTCGACCAGTGATTTCGGCGAAATCGTCTACAACATGATCGCGGTGAACCTGATGCGAAAATCCGCGACGGACCGACGAGAAGATTTTGACGGAGTCTACGATTTCGACGAAGCATTCGTCCGCCAATTCCAAATCCGTTCGCCGGAGTGACATGAGTCGACGAGGATCGGGCAAACCAGCGAGTGGGACAAACGGTGGCAAGGACCGCAAGACGCCGATCGCGACTGCGACGGCATCGCGTGAGCCTCTTCCAGTCCACCCGCGGCGCGGAAACCGTGGGCTACTGATCGCCAGTGTGCTGCTGTTTCTCGCTTGGCTGGCCGTCCTGGCGTGGCTGAACCGCGTATGAACGGACGCGCAGTCCGGGTTGTGGTTTGTTCGTCGCTGCCCCTGGATGTGGCGGCGGGATGGTTATGGCGAGCCGGCGTGTAGCCGGCGAACCACAGGGCGACAAGGAGGTCGCGATGGCTTGGTTCTTGCTCCTCTGGACGGCGGTGCCGCCGCCGCTGGTCGCGGAAGCGGCGGACACGCTGGTCGTTTCTCCAGCACCCTTGGTCACGGCATTGCAGCCCTGGATCGTGCATCGCACTCGGCAGGGCCATCGCGTCCAACTGGTCGTCGCGCCGGCGTCCCGGGAGGCAATCCGAGCGACGATCCGGCAGATCGCACGGCAAGGCCGGCTGAGACACGTGCTGCTGGTCGGTGACGCCGGATCTTCGGACGGGGAGCGCGCGGCGGTGGCCGGGGATTGCCGCCTGCCCACGGGGCTGGTCCCAGCCAAGGTCAACGTGGCGTGGGGCTCGGAGCCCGAGATCGCCACGGACAACTGGTACGCCGATCTGGACGACGACCAGTTGCCTGACTTGGCCATCGGGCGACTTTGTGTCGACAGCCCGCAAGAACTTCAGATTCAAGTGCGGAAGATCCTGTTGTACGAGAAGTCTCTGGGGCCCGGCCTGTGGCAGCGTCAGATCAACCTGGTCGCCGGAATCGGCAGTTTTGGCGCGGTGACCGACACGGTGCTGGAGATGGCAACGAAGGAGTTCTTAACCGGCGGGATTCCCGCCGCCTACCAGACCACGATGACTTACGCCAGTTGGCAGAGTCCCTACTGTCCGGACCCGCGGCGGTTTCGCGAAGCGACTTTGTTCCGCCTGAATGAAGGCTGCTTGTTCTGGATCTACATCGGCCACGGCCAGAAACGATTTCTGGCCCCGGTCCAAGTTCCCGGCGCCGCCTTCCCGATCCTGGACGTAGACGACGCCGCCAAACTGCACGCATCCAGCGGTTCGCCCATCGCCATTCTGCTGGCCTGCTACACGGGCGCCTTCGACCAGGCCGAGGACTGCCTGGCCGAAGCGTTGCTGCGTGCCGAAGGCGGGCCGGTCGCGGCGATTTGCGGCTCGCGCGTGACGATGCCCTACGGCATGGCCGTGATGAGCGACGCGCTGCTGGACGAGTACTTCGTCCAACGTCGCGCAACCTTGGGCGAACTGTTGCTGGCAGCCAAGCGGCGAATGGTGACGGACGCTCCGGACAATTCGCGCCGTCAATTGCTGGACGCCCTCGCCGCCGCTTTCAGTCCGTCCGGGGACCAACTGCCGGCGGAACGCTTGGAGCACGTCGCCTTGTTCAACCTGCTGGGCGACCCGCTGCTGAGGCTGCCGCACGCACGCCCGATCGAAATCCGCGTGGCCGATGTCGCCCGCAGCGGCCAGTCGCTGGCCGTGTCGGGGCGTTGCGAGTTGGCGGGGGAAGGCCGGATCGAACTGGTCTGCCGCCGAGACCGGACTCGCGTCAATCTCGTCAGCCGCCGGCAGTTTGAACCCACGCACGAATTCCTGATCTCGTTCCAAGACACCTATCGCGAGGCCAACGAGTCCGTCTGGGCCGCCCAGCCGTTGACTTCGACCGGCGGTGATTTCGACCTGCAACTGGTCGTGCCGCCAGACTGCACCGGCCCGTGCCATGTGCGAGCCTGTCTCGCAGCCCCCGACGGCTTTGCGCTCGGCGCCGCCGACGTGTTTGTGCAACGCCCCACGGAGGAGCCGCGGCCGGTCTACCTGGAGGCCGGCAAGTCTCCCGAACCGGCGCGAAGGTAGTCGCGTTCTGTGAGCGAAATGGGCGGCGGCCCGCGTGAAGACTTGCCCCGGATTTCTACGACGATCGCACCGTATCAATTGTACAACAACGGACTGGTCCGCCAGTCCTTGTCGCGGTCGTGGCCGTATTGCTCGACGCGCGGACGCCGCGTGCGCAGCCGCACCGACTCCAGGCCCAAGTAGAAACCCTGCGACCGCGGTTGCTTCCCGACGCATTCCAGCCGTAGCGTGTACTGGCCCGGCTCCGGCCAGAAGTCGAGGAGATGAAACTCGCGGTTGACAATCTTTTCGCTGTAGAAGTCCATGGCCCGGCCCAGCTTGACGCCGTTCAACGACGCTTGGTACTTGCCAAAATCATAGGAGCAGGTCGCGTTGATCAACAGTCGCAGCGGTTCCTTCGTCTGGATTTGAAAGGGAATCTCGACCCAGGCTCCCTCCGCAGTTTGAGGCTTGTAAAGCAACTGCGGCTGGGGATACAGATCGAGTTGCTGGGCAGCCGCCTCCCCCGCGCCGTGGTGCTTTTCGTCGCGGAAGTCCTTCGCCGCCACGGTCAGCCGCTCCAAGCTGGGGAGTTTCCGCTCGCGAGCGTGCGGCGCGCGGGCCGCAAACGTCGGCTCGCCGGTCTGGTACCAAAACGCGACGCTGGCGTAGTCGTCCTCGCGCTCGTTCCAGCTGTTGGTTTCGTACTTCGGGTTTTCGTCGGGCGAAATCCAGCCGAAGTGTTCCAGCGTCACCTTGATCCCGGTGTTGAACACCAGCGGATCGTTGATGTGCCAGCGGTAGGCGCTGGTGTGCCCGCCCACGATGCCCCACTGGTCAAAGTAAGGCACGCCGAAATACGGCGTGCTGGTCGTCTTCAGGCCCCAGGCCGAGAGGAAATAGTCCTCCGTGCCGGTGCCCCAAATCGAAGCCTTCTTCTCGCCGTCGATATAAATCTTCTCATCTCCTTCGCCGAACCACGATGGGCTGCGGTTGCGCACGGCCAGCACCGTGCCTACGTAGTGACCTTTGCCTTGCGTTTCCAGCAGCACGTAATCCTTGCCCTTCTCCACGGGATACTCCTGGCGATACTGGGCATAGAAGTAGGGCGTGTCGGCGGGCAGGGTGTCTTTCTTGATCCAGTCGATGTTGTAATACAGCAGGCTGATCGGCTTTTCGCTTTGGTTTTCGATCTCGATGCGGCACGACTTGGCGAAGGGCATGTGCCAGAAGCAGTTGTACGAATCGGCGTCCTCCACCGCGACCGGCAGGCTGATGACCTCGCTTCGCCGGCCAAAACAATTGGCGAAGAAATCGCCCACGGGGGCCTCGACGCCCGGCCGCTCGCGACCGTCCCAATAGATGCGCAGCAGCATCTCCTGGTGATCGGCCGAGCCTTTCTTCGCCCAGGGGTGCGGTTCGGGCCCCAAGAACGTCAGCCAAATGTGCGTGATCACGCCGGGCCCCGCGGCGTCCAGCAGGACCTTGGCCCTGCCCGGCGGGACGGACTGGTTGTCGTAATTGCTGCGCTGGGTGAGGTCCCCCAATGGCTCTGCATTCGGATCATACTTGCCGTCGGGGCCGAGCCGGCTGGTGGAACTGGCCCGCATGCTCCGCCCGGTCTGCGGTGTGGCGAGGTTTCCCAGCACACCCTGCGCCAGCAGCGGCGGGAGCCAGAGGAAGACAAGCCCGACGAGCATGGCGGCGCCGCACCAACGGCGTGCGGGCCAGACAGAAATCATTGTGCGAAACACGTCACCGCGGAAAAACCGAGGCAGGGTCATGGAGCGGTCACTTTCCCGGAGGCGACGAGTTGCGTTCTCGAAGAACGGGAACAGAGGCCGGCCCTCCGCCAACATGCCCGCTCGTCGAATCTCGCTTGCGTCGCGGTCAAGAATGCCCCATTGTGCGATTGAGCTTGCGACGAGGTCAAGATGTAGGCATGCGAACAAGACCACAAATTGAAGAACGCGGCTTCGGCTCCGTGCGACCCTGCTTCTCAAGAAAGAAAAATGCCTGTCCTTTTCGGAAAAATGCCTGTCCTTTTCGCTTCGCTTGTCCTTTTCGCTCCTGTCTTTCGCCGGCCCCACCCTCGTCACCCGTGCGTGCCTGTGGTTTGACACCCTCCACCGCGTCTGCTAACATCCCTGGCCTGAAGACAACGCCCCGACTCTGGGGTCATGGAGGCCGTGGCTTTCTTGTTGCCGGCACTGCGGAACAAGAGTTTGGGCTGAGGAGAGCTGCTGATGTCCCATACCGCGATGACATCCCGCCAGCGAGTCCGCCGGGCGCTGAACCACCAGGAGTCGGACCGCGTACCGTTCGACCTGGCGTCCACGCAGGTCACCGGGATCAGCAACACTGCGTATACCAATCTGCGCCGGCACCTGGGCCTGGCCCCCATCGAACCCGACACGATGGACGTGGCGCAGCAAGTCTGCGTACCGCACGAGGACGTGATGCAGCGTTTGCAGGTCGATACGCGCGGCCTGTTTCCACGCGTCAGCACCAACTGGAACATCCACCTGCGCGACGAAGGCGACGCGTGGGCGTTCGTCGACGAATGGCACTGCAAGTACCGGATGCCGAAGGAGAACGGCTGCTACTTCAGCCTGTGCGCCAGTCCCCTTGACGATGCCTTGCTGACCAAGCAAGCCATCGACTCGCTGGGCTGGCCCGAGCCGGATGATCCGCGCCGCTGGGCCGGTCTCCGAGAGCGGGCCGAGTCGTTCCGTCGTGCGGGCTATGCCGTGGTCCTAAGAGGACTGTGCGCGGGGATTCTGGAGATGGGCTGCCGGCTCCGCGCCATGGACCAAATGATGATGGACCTGGCGCTGGGCGAAACCGCCGCGTTGCACCTGCTGGCAAAGATCGCCGAACTCAAGGCCCGTTTCTGGGAAGCCGCGCTCGACGATCTGGGCGACGTGGTCGACGTCGTGGTCGAAGCCGACGATTATGGCACCCAACAGTCCATGCTCGTCAGCCCGGAGATGTACCGGCGGCTGTTCAAGCCGCTGCAGGCCGAGTTGTTCGCCGTCATCCGAAAACGCCTGGCGGACGGCTTTATCTTCTTCCACTCCTGTGGCAACGTGAGGCAACTGATTCCCGACTTCATCGAGATCGGCGTGGACATCCTGAACCCGGTGCACGTGCGGGCCGCCGGCATGGAACCGGCGGCCTTGAAGCGCGATTTCGGCCGCGACATCTGCTTCTGGGGCGGCGGTGTGGACACTCAAGGCGTCCTGCCCAGCGGCAGTCCTGAGCAAGTCCGCGAGGACGTGAAACGCAACGTCGCCGCGCTGGCGCCCGGCGGCGGTTACGTTTTCAACACGGTCCACAACATTCAAGCCGACGTGCCGCCGGAGAACGTCATGGCCATGTGGGAGGCGTTCCGAGAAGCCGGCGTTTACGCTTAGCCGATTTTGACGAAATCGTTACCGGACTCGACGGCGTTGTCAACATCGACGTGACGCATCTTGCCGCTATGCACGCAAACCCCACACTCCCCAGGTGCTAGGTTCAGATCTCCTGACATAGCGGCGGAAGTCCCTGGATTTTCGCGGGTTGCGGTA
>CAZAQY010000176.1:0-18018 GCA_964486845.1 uncultured Pirellulaceae bacterium | reverse complement strand
ATCGGTCGCGCCCCACGCTAGCTGCTGGCATTTCGCAATGTTACGATCAAGGCCCATTCGTCTCAATCTAGGCACCTGGACGCCGTCCTGTCCGCGTTGAAAGCCCCAGCGCTCGAGCCGTGGGCGCGTTTTAGGATCGCAGCGTCCGTTAAAGCTCTATCCGGCTCCGAATTCGCCGACCTTTGTCTGCGGTTTCGCTGATTATCGCAACCGGCGCGATTCGTCGTGCAGGTGACCGACGACGGGGAGGGCCGGACGTGGCCAGATCTGGGCAACGCTCATTTCCGGTTACTTCACGTCTTCGAGTTCGACGATCTGACCTCGAAAAGCGACTCTATCGCTTCGCACCTTTCCGAGCAGTTCACGAGCAAGGGGGGAGTCCGGCGAGACGACAGTGACCTCCTCTCCGTCGAGGACTAGCTCGTGGCCGGCGGCAAAGGGAAGCACAAAGTAGACTGCCCTGTTGCCGCGAATGAGTAGGTAGGCCAGGGAGCCTTCACAGACGTGTGCATGCGCAGAGTCTGCTAGGCGATAACTCCGAGCAAGTCGCAGTTGACGCGTGAGTTCGTCACGGCGAACTTGCATGGCGTCAGCCAGCCACGATCCCTCGATCCGATGAGTGTCGTAGCGCGATTGCATGGCCCCTTCTTGCTTGCTCACGTCCAGGCGCTGGGCATCGGTCGCTTGGTCCATTTGCTCGACCGCCCGACCGAGTTCGGTGACAACCAGGTTCAGTAATTTGTTCTTGTCGATCATAGTAGTAGTACGCACCTTTCTGTGCTGTTCACTAATTACGCGGCCAATCGAGCGCGTGCGCGCTGCTGCCATCGGCGAATGCCACATCTATCGGAGCACGTGTGTGGTCGTGAGCCTGTTCTAAGCGAGTCTGTCGCAGGACGACTGCCTCTCCGATTTCGGCCAAAATGTTGCGGAATTGAGCCGCAGCGTCGATGGTGGCGTTCGAAGTATCAACGTAATGATCAGCACAGCCGATCAGTTGACCAACGGTGAACCGCGAACCAGGCCGCAATCCGAGCTCGTTTTCGTCGCGCTGCCGGATGATCGACACGTCTGCAGCGTCGCGACCCTGCAGACGCCGGATTCGCTCACGATGACCGCATACGATCGCTACAAGCCAAACGTGACAGGGGAGCGTTTGCACCCATCGCCACTCCTCCGCTGAACGGAGCGAATCCAATACCAGCGTCTCCGATCGGCAACATGTATCCACGGCGAACTCCAGAACCGCTGCCACCAAGCCTTCTGGGTGGGCGAAGTACTCGCCGTAGCTCAACTTGTCACGCGGTACTCGACCCGCCAGCACAAGTCGAGCGACGTCCGCTGTGTAAACCGTGGCCAGTCCGTAGGATTCCGCTAGGCGGCAAACCGTGGACTTGCCTGCCCCAGACAGACCCGTCAGACAAAGAATCGATTGGAACATGTCAGCCCTTGAAGACGTAGGCGCCCTCTTTGAACCGGACTACGTTGTCGTTGCGGATCAAGCACGGTTTCGCGCTGCCATCCTGTAGGATTCTCAGCGTGTAGGCGCCTTCCGTGCATTTCTCGCGCCGGCGACACGTTCGGCAGTATCCGTTGTCGAACGCCGCCCCTCGGTAGCCGGCTCGGCGGAAGTCGTCTATTTCCCACACGCCCCCGTTCTTGAACGTGATTACTTGCGTTTCGTAGAACGCCTTGCTGACTGTTTCGACCGAAGCGATGCCGAGATGGCGCGTCAGGTAGTCGACGACGGCTATGGACAGCGGCCGGCGATACGAGCGTTCGGTGACCGGGGCCAAGTAACTGACGGGAATACCGGCCGACGCGCTCAACTCAGTCATCGGAAGAAGCTGGTTGGGCACATTTTGCCCCGGCATCGCCATGAAGTTGATTTTCGCCTGTCCGGGGAAGTTCCGGCGGAGGCAATGGAGATTGGTGACCACGCCGTGCAGTTGGCCGTGAACGCCGAACGCCGCCTCGTGCTCTACCTCGTCCGTTGTGTGCAAGCTCACGTTCACGGCCTCGAGTCCAGCGATCCGGAGGCGTCGCTGCATTTCGTCGTCGAGCAGAAAACCATTGGATGTCAAAGAACACGAATAGCCTTCCAAACGGAAGACGGCGATGATGTCGTCGAGGTTCGCCACGGTTGTCGGCTCACCGCCGGTGAACTTGACTCGGCTGAAATGCCTTCGAAAGAACCGAGCGATGTAGCGGAAGTCTGCCGTCGTCAGAGAAGCAGCCGTGGTCAATGTGGCAAGGCCGCGCGAACCAACCTGCTGGCCTTCGTTGTGGCAAAACGAACAGGCCGCGTTGCAGTGGCGCGTGATGCACAGCCGCAGATAGGGGAGCCGCATCACTTCAATCCTTGCCCGAAACTGCCGTTCCGCGACGGTCTCGCGGTAGTCGTTCAGGATCTCTTGATTCGCGATCATGGTACGCCTCGCTTCGCCGATCGGCCGATGTTCGCAAGTGCCGCGCCATCCGCTCGCCATATTGACATCCACCGACCAAGCCAACGAAATGCCGATAGTCATGTGGCGATCACGGCGAAGGAGCAAAGCCGGGGCCATTGGCGGCGTTCAGTCCTCGAAGAACAACAAGGCGGAAACAATGCCTTCGCGTTGTTTCGTTAGATCAGCCGACGGGACGACGTGTGGAGCTGGCGGGTTCGGACTCAGGGGCGCCGACACTGGGCAAGTCCGTAGGAGGTTGGGTGGTGTCACATCGTGATTGCCACGTCAGGCTCGGTAGCAGAGTTGGCACCGCAAATGCGATTCCCGTCATTGGCTGTAGCACTGGGGTCCCACGTTGCTGCCCAGGTCTTGTACGTTGCCGTGCCGTTTCGATGTGATCAGTACGCCCATGAGCGAGCATTCGTCATCGCTTCAGAATTGCGTCTCCTGTATGGGAACGGGATGTTCAAGGGCCGCGGTGCGGACGCGGAGCGTTGGATGGGCATAGAGGAATCGGCCTCGGCGCAGCGGAGGGTGACTGCGGAGTTACGGGGCGATCAAAGTATTGTCGGCGTGGGGTTGGCAGCGTTTGCGGACGGTGGCCAGATTGCGGGGCACGAGGGATCGGGTTCGCTGCGAACAGGAAGGGCACGCGGCGGTGCTGGCGCGACTCGGGTTATCGCATCATTTTCACGTGTCCAGAGAACTTGTTACCCGAAGAGACTTGGTACTCTGGCGTCCATTTTCGCTATTAGCAGTATCGAAACGATGTCAGTGCCCTGTCCTCAGCTAGATGCATCGACTGCCGAAGCGGACCGGCTTCGCGGTCGGGCGTGATTAACTCCTCAGGTCGAGGACTGGCGTGGGGCGAAGCTGACAGACCGCTGACGCTCGACTCGTCATGGGCGGCTGAGACATGTGATTCTTGTTACGGCTGTCTCGACGCATCCGGTTTGCGCCGACTTAGTTTGATGACCTTGGCCGGTCGCTTGGCGTCCGTGCCAAGGCATATCGGTGCAGCACGTTCAATTTGGCTGGTGACTTCCGGTCAAGGACGACGATCCTGCTGACGCTCAGAGAAGCGGCGTGCAAGATGCTTCCCCCGCCGCGGAGCAGACCAAGTGAGGCGGCCCGCAGCGTTGATCATTCCTCCTGCAAAGGAGATAAGGCATGACAAAGCAAGAACGAGCCGAGATGTACCGACAATACCTCGCGGATGAAGGATACTCGCCGAGGATCGACGACGACGGCGATGTGTTCTTCAAGTACGAAGGCAGGGCGTACGTCATCATCGTCTCAGAAAGGGACGAGGAGTTCTTCAATCTGCTGTACCCCAATTTCTGGTCAATCGAGAACGATGCGGAGCGGGCGAAGGTAATTGAGGCGGCGTTGTACGCCACCGCGAAGACCAAGGTAGCCAAAGTATTCCCCACGAAAAGCAACACGTGGGCCGTGATCGAGATGTTCTGCAGCCCACCAGAAACGTTCAGAAGCGTCTTTCGCCGATCCCTCTCCGCCCTGCGAGTCGCTGTTGAGAATTTCCGGACGAAGATGCGCGAGGTGCCCGCCCAATCGGCCGATGTTGCACAGCCGTCGTAGGTCGCCAAGGACTCTCCAGGCCGAGGTCACGATGTCCACGGAAAAGCCGCAAGAGCTCAATCTGCCTGACAACACCAGCGCGGCGGAATTGAACGTGCCGCCTGAAGACACGATGGCACAGCAGGCGGAACTTCGCCGACAGTTGCTGGAGACCGACGAGCGGTGCGGTGGCAAGGAAGGGTCAAGTCAGCAGCGAGTTACGGAAGGCGCCGAGACCGGTTGGGAAGAGGTGCAGTACGCGATCAAGGCGATGCATGACGGCATGGGCTATGTCGGGATCGCTGCCGTGAAGGTCAGCCGAATGCTTCCCTTGGAGCTATTTGCTCATTCGTCCGAGCTCGCGCGGATCAACGGCCTCGCGCTTCCGACCATCGAGCACTACCGTCGGCAGTGGCTCGCGCTCACCGAAACCCTGGCAAACCTCACGGTGCCGTTGGAAATTCTGTACATCATCAGGTCCTCCGGAATCCGGAAAGGGCACGAGCGGCCAATCAGCATCTTCTTCGCGGTTCTCTCTAGAGCCCGTACGGAGGCGCTGCTCGCCGAGCGAAGCCACGAGGGCCTTGCCTTGCTCAGAGAGATACTCGCCTCAAGCCTGTGCGACATCGAGGTTGTGCCGGCCGACCAGGAAGAACTGGAGCAACTCGTCGAGGTCTTGAACGGAGAAACGGTCGAGTTCCGTCGGCGAATCGCCGAAATCCCGGCCCAGTCGCCTGCCGAAGGCGAGGACACGAAGGAATCAGTTGAGCCGGTGGTCGGCGAACCGGAGCCAGAATTGGCGGCGACGATCTCTTGGCGGTTACCGGAGGATTCCTGGGACCGGCTCCTGTCGGTGCTGTCGATGCAGCCGGGAACCGCCGCGTTTGCGGTCCATGCCCGCGGCATGCCAGTCGTTCCGCCGCGTCTTCGCAACGAAGCATGCACCGGTCTGGCAGCGATGGAACAAGTCGCACAGCAAGAGCCGTCCTTCGTACAGACCGCGCCCGTTCCGCGGTACACTGCCGTGAAGATCCTGGACGCCGCCAGCCAGAAGCTATTGGCTCTCGGCGGGCCGTTGGTCGCCGCACGGATCTTCGCGGTTGGCGTCCGCCCCCTTTCCCCAGTGTTGCTGGCAACGATCAGCACTTCACTCCATACCTCCCACACAAGCTCCGGCGTCTTGCCGGGTGGCATGCGGGTGAAGCGGGTGGCATGCGGCGGGGTATTCAAGCGTCTTTCGGAGCCGGAGTATGGCGAGCTGTTCTCGCCCGATGAGACGATCGCCTTCCTGCGGACGCCGGTGCCAGTCGCCGACGGCAAATGGATCGAAGTTGCCGACATCCGCGCGACTCCGCTCCGAGGACGGTCGGGGGACGACGCCCCGCTGGGCGTCAACATGTCGCGCGGCTGCAAGGTCCTCATCCGCCTGGACCGGCAGTCCCGTTTTGATCACACCTACGTTGTCGGCCAGACGGGCACCGGCAAGAGCACCCTCCTGCTCCACCAGATCCTGCACGATATCCGCCGCGGCTGCGGCGTCGGCGTCCTCGATCCGCACGGAACCCTGATCGAGGACATCCTCCTCCGGATGCCGGCGGACCGGGCGGACGATCTGGTGATACTCGATCCGACCGATATCGAGCGGCCTGTTCCTTTTAACCCGCTTGCCATCACGGAGGAGGATCCGCTCAGGTACCGCCAGGCCCGTGACCTCCTGATCAACGACCTATACGCCGATGTTGAGCATGCCTACGCCGTGAACTGGGCCACGGTTTCCGGCCCGATATTCGAAACGCACGTACGGGGCATCCTGGGCCTGCTGCTCGGCGTGGCCCCGCAACAGCAGCCTTGGGTCCCCAATCTCAGCTTGATGCGGGCATTCTACCACAGCGTACCGATGCGGAAGATGCTGCTCAAACGCCTCGACAGCCGTGACCAGATGATCGATGACTTTGTGCGGGAGGCAGAGGCGGGCACAGGCGATCAAAGCCTCCGCAATCAGTCCCAGTATGTTACCTCGAAATTCAACCGCTTCCTCTGTGACCACGCCATGCGAAATGTGGTCTGCCAGAGCCGCTCGATCGACCTTCGGGAGATCGTGGACGGACGAAAGATCCTGCTTTGTAATCTGGGGCGGGGCCGCTTTGGGGAGCACAGTGCCAAGCTGCTGGCGAGCTCACTCATCTCTCGGCTCCGTCATGCCGTGATGGGACGACGGGTGGCTCCTTCGTCACCGCCCTTCCATTTGTTTGCCGACGAGTGCCAATTGTTCGCCGACGGACGCCTCGCGGAGCTTCTCGCTGAAGCCCGCAAGTTCCACCTGGCTCTGACATTGGCCCACCAGTACCTGGACCAGTTGCCCACCAACGTTCTGCAGGCAGTCTTGGGCAACGTCGGAACGCTAGTGGCATTGAGAGTGAGTCCCGGAGACGCGGAACGTCTGGCGACGCTGTTTGCCCCGACGTTCTCGCGTCGGGCGTTGGCCTCGCTGCCGAACTTCCATGCTGTGGCCCGTAGCCACGGCTGTCTCGGGACGGCGCCGTTCACCTTGGAGATCGAAATGCCACCGGCAGTAGCAAATTCGTCACGCGCAGAGCTGTTTCGCCAACTCGCCCGGCTGCGCCACGGTCGCGATCGTCGCGAAGTGGAAGAGGAGATCACCCAGACGTATCGAGCCTACACCGGCACGGAAGGCCGTGGCGAGTCCGAAGCACCGCCAAGACTCAATCGCTCCGAAGTCGAGAAATGGTCCAGCTGAGAACATCGCGGGAGTGTTCGATCGAGTGGTCTTTCGGACGATCCCTCTTGAACGCAGCCCGCCGGACGATGAATAGCCGATTCAGCTCCGAACTCGAGACATCCAACAAGATTGGCATCGAAGCTGCATCGAAAGCGAGCGCCGTCACTTACTCGCTGGAGCCCAAGCCATGATTACCTGCGAAACATCGTCGAGCTGGATCAGCAACTTCCACAACCACTTGATGGGTGGGCGACAACTTGTTCTTACCGACAATGTCGTCGATCGGTTCCTCGTCAATGGCCAATACCAGTCGCTGTCTGAATTCCTGGACTGGTACTTCCGGGAAGAGGGTTATGAGGTCGTTGGCCGTTACGATATCGTGGACGGCCTCCGCTTCGTGACGCCTGAGATGCAAGCAGCCTTCGCGTGTATCGCTGCTCCCCCTTCATCACGGAACGCCGGCACGGCGCCAAACACCAGTACCCGATCTCAGGAGCCCGGTGGCCGCCCAGCAGGCCCTGCGTCGTCGCAATCTGGGTCTGGGCAGCCGCGTACCGGTGGCGTCGTGACTCAGCCGCCGCCGTTCACCACTGCTCCCGCGCGCATGCCCACTCCCGCGTCGCCCGAAGACGCACTGCGATGCATCCGCCAGGCGCTTCGCCAAGCGGAGACACCAGTGGCCATGATTATCGATTGGGCGGATGAGCTAGCCTCAGACCCGGAGCGGCAGCCGGAGGAGGAGCGAAGACTGACCGTGCTCCTGGAGAAGACCATAGAAGAGGCGGCATTTCTCAGGACTGGCAGACTTCAGGGCAGACGGAATGTCCTGGTCCTAGTCGCCAAGAACTCCGGCGCGATCCCCCACTCGCTTTATCACAATAACCCTTTGGTTACAGTCCTTCAGTTGTCGCGTCCGGACCGACAGGAGCGTCGATCCTATTTTTCTCGCCGTCTCGCCGTTTTCCATGGCGGCGACGAGATTCCCGCCGAGCAGCAGAAGCGGATCATCGGGATTTGCTCGGACATCACGGACGGCCTGACGGCATGGGACCTGGAGACGATCCGGCGGATCAGCGTGGCGGAACAAATCTCGGTCCAGCAACCGAAAAAGCTCGTGGACTACTTCAAGTTCGGCCGCATCGACGACCCGTGGAAGAAGTTGGACACCGCCAAGATTCACGAGGCGTTGACACGGCTCCAGGCAAGGGTTCTGGGCCAGCCGCACGCGCTGAAAGCGGCCAGCGACATGCTGTTCAGTGCGCGGGGCGGCATCAGTCTCGAACGTTCCAACGGCTTAGGCGGCCAACCCAAGGGAGTCTTGTGGTTCTGCGGGCCGACGGGCGTGGGGAAGACCGAACTCGTCAAATCCCTCGCTGAATGGATTTTTGGCGATGAAACAGCTCTCCATCGGTTTGACATGGGGGAGTACGGGGAACCGCACACACGGCAGCGGCTGATCGGAGCACCGCCAAGCTATATTGGCTACGATCAGGGTGGTGAATTGACGGGCCGTTGCCAGCGAAAGCCATTCGCCGTCTTCTTGTTCGACGAGATCGAAAAGGCCCACCCTTCGCTGCTTGACATCTTCCTCGGTATTCTCGACGCGAGACGATTGACGGACAGCAAAGGACAAGTTGCCTACTTCTCAAAGTCGTGCATCATCTTCACCAGCAACAAAGGTGGATCGACATGGAAGTTCCGCAGCACCGCGCCGGAAGACCTTCCAACCTATGAGGATGTCCGTGCTCACTATTTGGCGGCTGCAGAGAAGTATATCGCGACTGATCTCAATCGGCCGGAACTCCTGAATCGACTTGGCGACAACATCGTCGTGTTTGACATCCTGCGGCCGCAGTTCTTTCCTGACATCTGCAACGGTATCCTCGACATTCTCGTGGCCAATGTGCGTGAAGAGCATGAGATCGAGATGGATTTTTCGGATGGTCAGGTAACGGCCATGATCTGCGACAAGATGCGGGCGATGGAGAACTTCGTATTCGGGGGTCGCCGCATCCGCGAGTTGATCAAGACGCATGTTAAGACGCCGCTGAGCCACGTGATCCCCTTCATGGCCCATACCATTCGCAAGAAGGTCGTGGTCAGCACGAGTCGCGACTATACGCGATTTCTCGTTGATGGCAAAGCCGTTGAATAGAAGGAGCCCGACCATGGTGGAACCTGGACAGCTGATCGGCCTGCCGTTCCTTGGTCGTTATCGCGTGAAGCGAGATCGCGGCGCCGGATGCCATGGCTCGATGTTTCTGGCGGCGCCAATGGGGCAGGCTCTGCTGGGGGGAGCGTTCGAGGACCAGGTGAAGTCGGCCATCGTCCTGGAAGTCATCCCTGACGGACAGGGGTACGACCAACGGCAGGTCGATGACCTCGGCGCGCTTCAGCCGCATCCCGGTCTCCTCGAATGCCGGGAGATCGGGCAGATCGACGACGGAGACCTGGCAGGGGCCGCGTATGTCGTGTGGGAGTCGTGGGAGAACTCCCTGGCCGGGGCCTTCGCGCGACGCAGCCCGATGGGCCACCAGGAGATCCGCACTATGGCAAAAGAAATCGCGGCGGCACTAGCACGGTACCACTCGGACAATCGCGCGCACGGGGACGTGCGGGCCGAACGCATCTGCCAGGTTGACGGACACTGGAAACTGATGCCAGCCCTTCGCCGGAGGACGAACGGCAATGGGGTGGTCACGGCGAGTGCGGCTTCGCCGCAGGACGACATCTATGCCCTTGGGCTCGCGCTGTTAAGCTGCCTGTCACCCGCGTTCGCCCTGCTTCGAGCAACCCCACACCAGCCTGCGAGCTGGCCTCAAATCGAGCAGGCGCTGCGCCCCCTCCCGGAGTCCTGGCGACATTGGCTCGGGCGGTGCTTGGCGGCGGATCCGCGCCAACGATGCTCGGCAGCGGAAATGGCGCTCATGGATGCCGAGATGCCGGCTCCGGTCGCCGAGGTGTTCGTGGATCGGGGGGGCGATCAGTACCGGCTGCAATGGCAGCCGCCGGATCGCGGGACCGTGCAGGTCTATCGTTGGACACGTGGCCGCTGCCCGGCACAGGGCGAAATCTGGCTGCGTGCCGACCTGGAACGCAACGCCGAGATCGTGCCGCTGACGCCGCCCGCCACCGTCTATGTTCAGTTGGCGCCCGGCACGGCTTGCCAGATCATCGTTACCACGCTCGTCGGAGACGCCGCCGTCATCGGCGACAGCTTCCTATTGACTTGGGCCGACGACGTGCAAGGACTGCAGGTCTCAGTTGAGGCAGGGAACCTTGTCGCGGCATGGGACTGGCCGGAAGGGGTCTACGATACGCAAGTCGTGGTTCGGCAGGGGACCTTCCCGACCGGCCCCGACGATCCCGACCGGCTCACCAAGAAGCGATGCTTCCGCGCCGGCTATACGGGACGGCTCATCATCCCGATCAAACAGGACGTCGGCGTCGTTCATGTGACCGTGTATGCGAAGTACCCCCGTGACGACGGTTGGGAATACGCTTGCGGTCGCACTGCCGGCGCAAGAAAGACGGTCGCGGTGGCTCCGAGCGTTCGCCTGCACTACTGGGTCGAGAATGCCTCGCTCTTGGCACGGTGGTTGCTTCGGACGAAACCATGCCGGCTGTGTATGCAGGTCAGCCGGACGGCCACCCTGCCTGAACTAGCGCTGGTAGCGAGCGAGAACAGATCCCCTTCCGATGCGGGAAGCGGGGCCGTCGTCTTGCATGTCCCGGCCGGGCAGTACGAGCAGGGGATAGTCGTCCAGAAGGATTTCCGCCCACCGGAAGGCGTAAGGATCGAAAGCGCGCGGCTGCTCGTACGTGGCAAGACGCAAGAGGCAGTTCGATTGGTTCCTGAACGTGGACAGGTCAACGAAATGGCTGACTGAAGAGGAAAATTGCCATGGGGTTCTTATGGTTCTTGCTCGCCTTGGTGCTCGCAGCCACCTGCGTCTTGGCCATTCTTGCGACAATCAGCACGCCTCGGTACATGAAAGGCAAATGCCCCACCTGCTTTGAGGAGTTCTACCTAGGTGACGCGCCGAGCCGCTCGACTTCCCCAGTTGGCCCGCAGGAGCCCGACGACGGGTTAGGCGATTTCTTGCACATTCAACCCTCTCCGTCGATGCGCCGCGTGGAACCGGTGAACGCAACTGATTTCGTGGGGCGCTGGTGGCGTCGCCTGCGGCTGCCGCACGATCCGGCATCCGACCGAAAGAAGGTCTGCCCGCGATGCCACTTGTACCTTCCTCACAAGATGGCTTCCGGAGAACTCCGAAGCGAGATACTGGCGATCGTCGGTGCCCGAAATGCTGGCAAGAGCAACTATTTCGGAACGCTCATCAACGCCCTGGAACGACGCTACGCCGGGGAGGTCGGATTCAGCATGTTCGCTCAGGACACGTTCTCGGTCCAACAGATGCAGCCGGTGAGTTCTCGCGACCTATATAAGACACGATACGGCTCGCGGCTCTTCTCGTCGCAGCCGACGGCGCTGAGTTCGACCCCCTCGGCAGCGACCAATCCTGACATCCTCATCCCCCTGATCTACCGAATGCAGTTCCCACTTTGCCGAGAGCAACGGATCACACGTCCGTTCTCGCATTTCATGGCGTTGGACTTGGCAATCTTCGATGCCGCAGGCGAGGACTTGCAGAACACCGTCACGCGGCAGCAGTTCAACCGATACGTGTCCGCGGCATCGGGGATCATCTTCCTAATAGACCCTTTTTCGTTGCCGGGGATCGCCGAGTTGTTGCCGCCCAGCGTGCGCAGTTCCTTGCCGCAACAGCAGGGGGACGCCCGAGAGGTCATCAACGGAGCCATCAACCTCTTTGAGGATCGCAACGGACTGCGTGCCGACCAGAAAATCCCCGTCCCGGTGGCTGTCGCTTTCACGAAGACCGATATGCTTAAGAACATCGTCGATCCCGAATCGCCCATCCTCCGGGACAGCCGTCATCAGGGCGGATTCAACGACGGCGACTGCCAGGAGTGCTCCAAGGAGGTCGAGCAATACCTCCACGACTGGGGCTGTTCGGACCTTCCCGACCTTGTGCGGTCGCGGTTCCAGGACTGCCAATTCTTCGCTGTCTCGGCCCTGGGGCACATGCCCGGCCAGAACTCGTGCTTGGGAATGATCTCGCCGCGGCGCATCGCGGACCCTTTGCTCTGGCTGCTCTGGAAGCGGGGTTACATCTCGCGATCACCGGCATGACTTTGGAGGAATGGCTATGAAACAACTTCTCTATACGTCGTGCGAAGCGGGAAAGAGCCTGGACGGCGCGGAAGGATTCCAGATCCGCGCGGCATCCGCCGGGATCGGGCCGGAACGCTTGCGTGCGGCGCTGCCGTACATGGCGTACAGCCTCCCCCCTCACGTGCATCCTCTGCAGCTCGCGCCCGAGTCGTCACCGGTGCGGCTGGCGTACCTCAGATCGCCACAACTCGGCGCCATTCTCTGTCACAGCGTCGCCGCCGGACTGGACCCCTCAACCCATCGCCCCGGGAACTTCTTCTCGCATCTGGTCATGGACACCCCGCCTGTCTTGACCGCAGGGTCAGCCATCAAGACGTGGCAAAGCGACTCCTGGCAACAGGTGGACGGCCCGTTCGACGCGACCCTGCCTGATGTCGAGGAAATCCATGCCTCCGGGACCATCACCGACGAGACTCTGAGCCAGTTCCTTTCCTCGGAACACGGCCAGCGCATGTTCCACTTTGTCTTGGCGGCAATGCTCACGGCGGGACCAGACTGGCGCATCTTCCTCGCCGCACCTTCGCAGGACGTCGCCCTCTGCGTCTATGGGCTCACGCGGGTACTGCCCGATGGATGCCAGAGGTCGCTGACGTTCTCGACCTACGAGTCCCAGCCCTTGAGTTGCCCGGCCCGACTGGTCGGCACGTGGGCGGGGGACTCCGCCGACACCGACATGCCGTCCTCCTGTTATTCCGGCAGGGCTGTCGGTTACAACTCATGCACCGGGCGGGCTAGCCAAGTGACCTTGCATGGTGACTTCGCCGACTACGCAGCCAAGGCGGCGATGACTGGCGACCGCCAGGGACTGCACGACTTTCTGACCGTTTGTGACCAATGCGGTGTCGACCGTCTCGACCTGTTGGAACCGGCGTGGCGCGCCGAGTTGGGGGGCCAGTTGAGTACGAACGATGTTCGCCATCTGCTTCCCTGTCCGCGATTTTTGTCGCACCTGCTGGAGCAGCCGCACACCCGACGACCGCTGCTTGACCGTCTTGCTGAAGATCCGGAACTTGCGGCCACTGCTGCGGCGCACGTCGTCCCGGTGCTGAAGGATAACAGCGAAGCCCTGGCCGCAACCCGGGAGAGCGCAGCCCAGGCTGCCATTGAAGCCACCCTGCACGGCAAGCTGATGCAAACACGCGCTCTTGTCGAGACTATCCTCCCGGCTGTCAGTGACGCCCCGGCGGCTTCAGCGGCTGTGGCAGTGATGAAAGCGATCGCAGATCCTCATGCCGTACCTTGGCAGACCCGTTCCCACCTGCTCACGCAGCTGACAAGGGTTCCGTCCAACGCGCAGGAATCCGCTGTTCTGGTCAGATGGCTCTCGCCATCCCAAACGGAACTGCCGTTGCTCTGCGGGCTTCCCCTCCCGAACGCATGGAAGGCTCACGCATGTTTGACGTGCCTCGTGCATGCTGGCGTGACCAGCGCGGTGGTCAATACGCTGCTGAAAGATCGCGAGTTGCTGCTGGAAGTACTTCGCCGTCTTCCGGGCAACGTCGACGCAGCTCGGCACTTGTCATCGTTGATTGCGGCATTGTTGGCCGCGAGCACGGCACCTTCTGGTCTGGTGGGCGACCTGGTCAGTCGCCGCAGCGGACTCAGTCCCGAAATCACCTCGGCGTTTCTGACTACGGCTGCCAGGAGCGGCACGATCGACGTGTTCTCTCTGGCCTCACGATGCGGACCCAGCCTCTTGGAAATGCTGGACGGTGGCAATGGACTCGACGCGTTCTTGGCCAATCTGCTTGATCTTCCGCCCGACAAGCTTCTGAATGACCGGCAGATCCTGGAATTGTGCCGAGCCGCAATGCGTACACAGGCTCGGGACGAGATCCGACGTGGGCTCGACTCTGTCTTGGTCGTGCGGTCTTTTCTTGATCGGCCCTTCTTGAACCGTGAGAGTGTCGCGCGGGTGGCTATCGCGCTAAGAGCGTTCCGAAACGCTACCGTCACAGAGTCGGTCCTGCAAGCCGCACTGGCGTCAATACTCGCGGAGGAAGATTCTCCCCACGTGGGCAGTCTGCTGGAAAGTCTGTTGGCAGAGCTTGGTTCTGTCTACGGTGGGGTGGGCGGCCTGTACGGGTGGCTGTTGCAGGAGTTTCGAAGCAGGAAGGTGTTCTGGAAACGACCGTATCTGATCTGCGCGATGGTCGCCACCGGGTTGGGAGCGGCGGACTCTGCGGACCCGACACGGCACGTCGCCACGACGGCCAGACCCGCCCGCGACCTCGCGGAAGAGGTGGCCAAGCGGTCCCCGAGGCGGGTCTTCACCTTCATCGATCAGCAGTCACGCGAGTGGCCCGAGGGAGCCCGTCTGCACTGGGAACTGTTCGCGAAGTTCTTGCGACCGCGGGGGCTTGTTGGCCGCATTGCCGGAAGTTGGAAAAAAGCGGTCGCCGTCCCGATGGTGCTCCTATGTCTGATCATCGGGGCAAGCCGGGTGAATTGCCGAGGCGGTGCCGCTGGCACGGGCGCTGCAATCGAGAACCCGTCCGCAACTCAACCGCCCACATCGCAGGTCGGGATCGCCCAGGAAACAGACCATGATCGACCGCAGCCGTAGCCAATTGCATTTCTGCCTCAGGCCGAGCACCCTCCGGGCTGCGGCCTTCATCTCGATGGGCTGCCTTCTGGCCTTGCCAGCCTTGGCCTTGCTCTGTGTCGTGGCCGGCGGGTTCGCCTACGTCGGTTGCCTATTGGTCATGCTACTGCTTGGTTTGGCTGGCGGTCTGCTTGCGATCGCGGGTGGAATAATGCTGATCGGCGGGCTGTTGGGAGGCGGTTCCGAGGCAACTGGGGGAGGGGCGGTCCTAGGCGGCGTAGGCTTGGTGGGACTGGTGATGTGCAGTCAGTGGTATACACCGGTTTGCGGGGCGGGCGAGGCGGCGTTGGCGAATTGCAGCCAAGCCGCCGAATTCCTCACGATACAGATCTTTCTGGGCCACCACGCTTACCTCTGGGCGTGCTTGGTCATGGCCGTGGTCGCGACGCCGTCCCTCGCCGTCGTGACAACAATCGGGGTTCTGCGGTGCGAGGCGTTCGCCAAATCCTACCTGCTCAATATCCATTACACCTGCCCCTCGTGCCATCAGCAGGGTCCGCCTCAGTTTCGCTGTCCACAGTGTTCGACGCTGGTAACCGATCTTGTTCCCTCTCCCTACGGGGTCTTCTATGCCCGTTGTGCAAAGTGCCATACCTCGCTGCCGACGCTGGATCATTGTGGCCGCCTTGCTCTTCAGAAGGTCTGCGGGACGTGCTCCGCCGATATCGTGCATCCGGACATCGGCAAGCTGCGCGAGGTACATTTCGGCCTCCTTGGGGCCCAATCGAGCGGCAAGTCCACGCTGATGGTTGCGTCCCTGTGGCAGCTCGCCGAACAATTTGCACCGGCCAACGGGCTGCGAGTCGAATTCGCCAACAGGCAGCAGAAGAAGACGCTTCGCGATGCGGTCGAGGGGCTTGGTTCGGGAACACCGCTAGCCAAGACCGCTTCGGCAACACGCCCCCAGGCGTTCAATGTGGCGTGCAATGCTCCTGAAGGTCCAGGGTGTCTGATCTATCTTTACGATGTGGCGGGCGAGGATCTGACAAACGAGGCCAGGATGAGCGGCCACGGCTTCCATCAATTTGTGGACGGCCTAATCCTGGTAATCGACCCATTTGCCGAAGCTCTTGATCAGCCCGGCAAGTTCCCGGTGATGGCGCGTAAGGTTTGGTCCGAGGTCAATCCTGCGACCCGTGACGTGGCGGCAGTGATCGAACCGTTCTTGAACCGCCTGGAACGGCAGCTCAACGTGCCTGCTGAGGGCGTATTCCCCATTCCGATCGCAATCGTCGTGACGAAGATGGGCGTCGCGTCCAAAACACCATGGTCTGCAATTGCCCAGAGGCTGTCCAAGGGCGCAGATCTCAATTCCTGCCGTCAAGGAGTTCACGAGGCGGCGGCCGTTGGTGAGAATCCGTCCAAACTCATTCGCCAGTTCCTGTTGGCATTGGGGCTCGCCAATCTGGTTTCCATTCTGGAGACCCGCTTCCGCACAGTCGCGTACTTTGCCACTTCGGCCGTGGAAGAACTGCCCGCACCCAACCGCCCGTCTGCTCCATCACGAGCGGCACTGCCCTTGCTTTGGTTGATCGAACAGTCAGGCGCGCTCGGCACATCCCCGTCGGCCCGTGCCGACACCACGACGGCACAGCCGCGGAAAACGCAAGAGACAACGGCGCAGGCTGTCCAGAAGCGCGGGTCGCCCACCACGGTTTGAGAAGAAGCCGAATTGGAGACGCCGAGTAGCATTCCTGTTATCCGGCGTCACGAGTTCGGGATGACACGTGTGCCGCTGGGGCCGCCTTCATTCCGCGCTCTCCGCGATTGGTTCGTCGGCACGTCGTTTGCGAAAGGTGCAAACTGCTCGCGGCCTAGATTGAAGCACAAACGCCAGGGGTATGACGATGCGAACCATCCACAAGAAAGCCGTCAAGAGGACTGGGGAGGCATGGCCTGAGAACCGTGACGTCCTCCACCTGGCCCAGCGAAGCAACCGCTGCACGGTACTGGGCCCCGGGAGGCGAGCAGTGCTCTGGGTACAGGGGTGTCCCTTTCGCTGTCCCGGCTGCGTCGCGCCCGAGAGCCAGCCCTTCCGCGGCGGGCAAGTAACCGACATCGCGTCGCTTGCTGACGAGTTGAGCAGCCTCCCGGACATCGAAGGCGTGACGTTCTCCGGGGGCGAGCCGTTTATTCAGGCGGCGGCGCTGGCAGACCTGCTGGATTCAATCCGGCGAAAGCGAGACTTGTCGTTCATGTCCTACACGGGCTACACCTTGGAGCACTTGCTCCGCCGCGGCACTCCGGCGCAGAAAGCCCTTGTCGAGCGGCTTGACATCCTTATCGACGGTCCCTATCTCGCCGCCCGGCACACCGATCTCCGCTGGCGGGGATCTGACAACCAGCAAGTGCATTTCCTCTCCCCTCGCTACCGGCACCTGGCTGCGCACGCCAACGAGCGGGGCTACTGGCTGGAGTCCGAACATGCAGCCAATGGAAGTGTCCACGTAATGGGCATTTTTCCCAAAGGCTTTCGACAAGCGTTTGAACATCGAATGCTGGATCGCGGCATTCTCTTGACCACAGCGGAGGATTGTCATGAGCGACCTGACTAAGACCTGTGCGGTTATCGTGGCGCCAGTTGTACTTGCGGCATTGGCTGTCGAAGGCTGTCGCCACGCTGCCAAGAGACTCGCGCAGCACGCTGCGGAGGCGGAACGTCGCCGCCGGCAACGGCTTGAGCGGCGCGGCCAGGAACTGCGGGCGGAACTGGCTCGCGAGATTGCTCAGGTCGACACCTTCGCCCGCAGTGTTGTGGGACAGCACGTGAAAAGCGAGCTGCAATCGACCAGGAACAGTCTCGCCAAGCTCGGTGAGGAAAGCCTGGAAGACGAGGTAGGGATCGCCGCCGTGGGGAAGCGGCTGAAGAGGCTCCGCAAGTCACTGGCGGACGCTGTTGCCCGTGCCGAAACCATCCAGCACGCCGCAGAAATCGGGCAGGTACAGGCCGCCCTGCTGCAACTGAATCGCGAGGTTGCTGCGGGCCGGCTCCTCTCCCGCCAGTTCGACCTCGATGGTCTTCACGAGGTCGACGCCCAGGTGAAGGTGGTTGAATCGCTCTTGCAACGACAGAAGCTTGCCCAGGCAGAACAGGAGATGGCCCTCCTCCAGGAGTCGTTCGCTCGCCATCACGCGCAGGTCGAGGCGGGGCAAGACCGTTGGATTGGGCTGCACGAGGAGGCTGCCACCGCCGCCGCAATAGTCAACGAGCGGCTCGTGTGCCTGCAGGCCGACGAGGTTATTCGGCGTTGGCACGGTTCGGACCTCGAAGCGCTGGTCCGCCGTGCCGGACAGCTTGAGGGCAGTGTCTCCGCAGGGCGGTTCGCCCAGGTCCATTTCTAACCCAGTTACGCCAATCCGTCAAGATGGTATCGGTTCGCAGTCT
>CAZAQY010000175.1:0-18037 GCA_964486845.1 uncultured Pirellulaceae bacterium | reverse complement strand
AGGCGGTGGAAGTCGATTCCGGGCATGTTTTTCCTCTGGGCGTGCGGGAGGGGGGCGGCCCGGTGTTCGCTGGACAAGGTAGACCGGGACCGGTCCCGGCTGGGGTACGGCGTACTTGCCCAGGCAGGAGGCCAGATGGGCTCGCCAGCGTTCGCGGAGCGCTTGGAAGCCCCCGTAACGGTTCGACGGGCTGAGTTTCACGGAGAAGATCTCGCCCAGTTCGCGGTAGAAGTCGGCCGTTTTGGACTGCGTCAACTCCCCGAGGCCACCGAGCATCGCCAGCAGGCGGCCCTCCAGATCCTGGCTCTCTTGGCGTCCGCTTTCGTTCTTGCGGCAGCGAACTGGGGCCTGCTCTGCGCCCACGCCGCCGCGGTCAGTTCCGGCGGCCCTACGATCGCTCCAAGCGTCTTGCTGCCCCCCTGCCGAAATCGGAAAAACGGCCACTCCCCTTGCTTCCCGGCCGCCTAATTCGTTACACTAGCCAGGAACGACACCGAGACTTCGGTTGACACGAAGTTGCTGAATGGTGTCTACGCGGATCGCGTCTGCAAAGGCATCTGCCGGATCGATGGTGACGTTACGCAACTGTGCCTCGCTGACAAACCGTCGATTGCCCGACCAAGTAGTTTCGAATGTCCGGCGAAGTCGGGACTGCAATTATTCGAATTGCGACGGGCGAAAACGACGGAACTGATGCGATAGCGTGCCGAACCATCGATCGGAACCGAACGGCGGATCGGGTCGGGCCTGATGGCAAGCCGTTTTGGCCGCCGCCGGTTCAATCGGGTCGTTCGTGCAACTGGATAGTGTGCTCGGCAAGGTCGATGGGTTTGTTCGTTGGACTGGTAGGAGGCTCTGGCATGGGAAGTTCATCTGTTCCAACGCAGCCAAGACGGTTTGGCTTCTGGGTGGGTGTGGCGTTTCTCGTCACGTTTGGCGTGGCGGCAATGCTTGTCGTCGGCAACCAGCAACGACGAATCCAGGAACTGCAGAGCGAATTGCGCGAACTCCAAAAGGACCAGCGGGCTTTGGAGACGTTGGTTCGTGAGCCACCCGTCCGCATTGATCCGCTCGCGGCAAAAATTTCTTGATTGGACCAGGTCCAGACGCGGGGCGCGTCGGCGCGTCGCGTTGGCTTGACGCGGCCCCTGTGTGTCGATATCCTGAACCGGTAGGAGAGGATTCTTGACGGGTAGTCACTGAGGTACAGACGTATGACGCAGCTTCTGGAGAAGGCCCTGGCGGAGGTACAAAAACTGACCGATCCGGACCAGGATGCGATAGCGGCGATGATCCTGGACGAACTCGCGGACGAACGGCGGTGGGACCTGGCTTTTGCCCGATCCCAGGAGCAGCTCGGGCGTCTGGCTGACCGTGTCCGCCAAGACATTCGCGCGGGTCGGGTGAGAAACGCGGGGATCGACGAACTGTGAACTCCCGCATCACTGAAGACTTTCTGGCATGTTTCGCGTTGCTTTCGGAGGCGATCAAGTCGCAAGCTCGGAAGGCATATCGGTTGTGGCGGCAGAATCCATCTCATCCAGGGCTGCATTTCGTTGAAACGCCCTGCGGGCGACCAGTGTTGGCCTGAGTTCAACACGGTGGCGGGCATTCATTTGCGGCAGCCTGCGTTTTGTCTGCCGGCCGAATTCCTGGACTTCCCGCAGCAGCAATTCCGGAACCTGAGCTTGTAAGGTCCCCTCCGGCCGAGATGCCGAAACTCAGTGCTTCCGCAGCCGGACTTTGTAGTTGCCGCGTTCCTCGTCGTGCTCCAGGTCGATCAGGCCCAGGCTTTCCACTTCTTCGAGCAGGTCCGAGAAGTTGCGGTAGCCGTAGTAGGCTTCGTTGAAGTCGGGGTGGACGCGGCGGATGGCCTGTTTGAGCATCGAGCCCCAGAGCGGGTCGTAGTCGAGTTCCAGCGACTTGACGATCTTGACCAGCCGGTCGATCGCCTCCTGCTTCTTGTCGCCCTCCTTCTTCGTCCGCTTGCTGCCGCCGCTGGCCGCAGCCGTGATGCGCGACTCCTCGCGAATCAGGTCGTCGTAATAGATGAATTCGTCGCAGGCGGCGATCAGCAGGCTGGACGTGGAACTCTTGACGCCGCAGCCGATCACCCGTTTGTTGTTTTCCTTCAGCTTCGAGACCAGCGGCGAGAAGTCGCTGTCGCCGGACAGCAGGGCGAAAATGTCGATGTGTTGCTTGGCGTAGCACAAATCCAGCGCGTCGACCACCATGTGGATGTCGGCGCTGTTCTTGCCGCTGGCCTTGCTCTGCGGGATGTCGATCAATTCGATGCCGTGGCCGTGAAACTCGCGCACGGCGTCGCGATAGTGATTCCAGTCGCAGTAGGCGCGCTTGTACACAATCCGGCCCTTCTCCAGCAACCGTTTCAGGACCAGCTGGATCTGGAAATCGGGCCATTTCGTGTCGCGGACGCCGAGCGCCAGGTTCTCGAAGTCGACAAAAACGGCAATCAGGGGTTCGTGGGACATATCGTGTTCTCCACCGCTGGGGCGGTCTGTTGGCAAGCGGCAGGAAATAGTTTACCGGGTTTCGTGTACGCGTGGTACGGGTCTGAATCGCACGCCGGTCAGCCGGCGCCGCCCGCGTCACTCGCCGGGTGTTCGCCTGCGGCCACGGCGCCGACGCGCTGTGCCAGGATCGCCATGATCTTCTTCTTGACGGGCGTAATGATCAGGGTCGCCGCCCGGTCGCCGCGAGGGTGGATCTGCTTGCGGACCTCCTCGGGGTCGATCTTGACGCCGCGTTTCTTCACCTCCAGATTTCCGATCCCACGATCCCGAATCGCATCGCGCAAGTGCTTCGGATCCAGCGGCAGGACCTCTGTGATCTCGAAGCACGCCAGCACCGGATCGGAGATGTGCCGATCGCCCGTCAAGTAAGCGATGCCGGGCGAGACACAATTCAGGCCGTGTGCGTTGGCCAAAACGCCCGTCAGATCGGCCGCCAGGACGGCAGCATGGGGCTCGAACACATAACGTCCCAAGCTCTCAGTCGGAGCGATTTCCAGGCCGGCGTCTCCAAGGATGGTTCTGGGCTCGGCCAACTCGGGCACGAAGACTGTCGCTTTGCGACGCCCGGGATGACGTGCCAGCTCCCGGAACCAGACCAGTTGTTGCCGGCATTCGCCGCGGTTCCCGATCCACTCCAGTTCGGCCGTCTCCATCCATGCTTCCGGCAGGTTGGCCGCCGGGGCCAGCTTCAACGCGGCGTTGCGGTTCCTGGACAACAGCCGTTCGAGGGCGGCCAGGTCCGGTTCGTGGACCTCGACGCGCGTGGTTCGCTTTCCTTCCGGGCGGCGGTCCGGGTCGGCGTGCCACGCAAAGTAACTCTCGACGCACGACGCGGAGGCATCGGCCAACTGCACGTCGGCGTCGGCCACCCCTGCCGCGCGGCAATTCGCCTGGGCCAGCACCACGGCCACCGGGTCGCGATCGATGCCGACGACGGACCCTTGGTGAGCCATCGCGATCAGGTCGCCGCCGATCCCACAACACAAGTCCGCCAGGCGTTCGCCCGCCGACATGCGCTGGGCCTTGTAAGCGGCCACCGTTTCATCGGTGGCCTGTTCGAGCAGCTGCCGTGTGAAGAACATGCGCGCGGCATGCTGGAACTTGATGTGTGCCCGGCGCCGCAGTTCCGCTTGAGCGATCACCAAGTGCGTTCGCGCAGGGCCCAGATCCTTGCGCAAAGAAAGCGTCAACCGCACCAGCGATTTCGCGTCGGCGCCGGCAGCGACATCCAGCCAACGCTCGGCCTGCGGGCTGACCAGCCACTGGTAGTCCTCGATGCCTGTCGTCGGAGCAGCCGAAGAATCCCCCGGTGGCCTTGCGTTTGACGGCTCGCCGGGGATGATAGAAGTCATGTCCGAACCCATCGATATTCTGGGGTTGTACTTGCATTTGGCTCAGGCCAGCGAAAAACGACGGCGGCCGCACGTTCGTGATCGGTTGCTGGTCGTGGCCGCTGCAAGCGCAGCGCGAATGCATCTGTTCCGTATCTCCAAGTATTGTAGACGCAAGATTCTGCAACACAATCCGAGGCACGTGATTGGGCGTTGGGAAAACCTGGCGGACGCATTGGAGGACGTGGATTTTCTGTCGGTGCTGAGGAGCATCCAGCGACGGTATCCCCAGGAAAAAGCCGAGCGGCTGTTGGCCACCCTGGGCATCGAACGCGGACGGGAACGGGATGCCTATTACGATGATGAGGAGTATGCGGCGGCGTTGCTCGGAACGACTCGGTATGAGTTGGAGCGATTATTCGGGCCGGACGACGCGCCCGGTTGAACAATCTGCCTCAAGCAAGCTGCCGGAAGACGATTGGGTTTTGGGCGGGTGCAAAAGCCCGGCATTTTCGGAAAAGCCGGGTTTTTGCTCCGGCAAGGACTGCTGGCCGCGGGCTGAGCACTTGTCCAAAATCAACTCCGCAATTCGTTCGTAGAGCGGACTTCAGTCCGCTCGGGCGGAATGGATTCCGCCCTGGGAAGTTGTTCCTGAACAGGTTCTCACTTCTCGGCCAGCGCGGCTTTGGCCTCGGCCGCCACCCGGGCGGCGGTGATGCCGAAGTGTTCGTACAGCTGCTTGAACGGCCCGGAAGCGCCGAAGCTGGTCATGCCGATGAAACGGCCGCGGGAGCCGATGTAGCGGTCCCAGCCCTGGCGGATGCCGGCTTCGACGGCGACCCGCGCCGCGACTTGCGGCGGCAGGACGCTGTCGCGATAGGCCTGGTCCTGCGCGTCGAACAACTCCCAACACGGCAAGCTGACCACGCGCGCCGCGATGCCCTCGGCGGCGAGCTTCTGCTGGGCTTCGATGCACAGCGACAACTCGCTGCCCGTGCCGATCAAAACCACGTCGGGACGCCCATTCGGTGCGTCGATCAGTACGTAGCCGCCTCGAGCCACGCCGGCCGCGGCGCCGCACTTCGAGCGGTCCAGCGTGGGCAGGTTCTGGCGGGTCAGCACGAGCGCTGCGGGACGATCGGGCGTCGCCAGGATCTTGCGATACGACTCGGCCACCTCGTTCGCGTCGGCTGGCCGAAAGACGAGCAAGCCGGGGATGCTGCGGCAGGCCGCCAGGTGCTCGACGGGCTGGTGCGTCGGGCCGTCTTCGCCCAAGCCGATGGAATCGTGCGTCAACACGTACAGCACCGGCTGGTGCATCATCGCGGCCAGCCGCATGGACGGCCGCATGTAGTCGGTGAACACAAAGAACGTGCCGCCATAGGGGCGCAGACCGGACAAGGCCAGGCCGTTGCAGGTCGCGCCCATGATGTGCTCGCGAATGCCGAAGTGCAGATTGCGGCCGCCGCGGTTCTGGGCGCTGAAATGACCCGCTTTCTCGACTTTCAGCAATGTGTTGTTCGACGGCGCCAGGTCGGCCGATCCGCCGATCAGCCAGGGCAAGTTCTTGGCCACGGCATTGAGCACCTGACCGGACGACACGCGGCTGGCGAGTCCCTTGGCATCGGCCGGAAACGTGGGAATGTCTTTGTCCCAGCCATCGGGCAACTCGCGCGCCCAGATCCGCGTCAGCTCGGCGGCCAGCTGCGGATGAGTCGCTTCGTACAGCGCGAATTTCGCCGCCCAATCGGCGTGCAGCTGACGGCCGCGGGCGCCGATGCCTTCGTCGAAATGCTCGCGCACGCCCTCCGGCACCAGGAACTGCTGGTCCTCGGGCCAGCCGTAGGCGCGTTTGGTCAAGCGGATTTCGTCTTCGCCCAGCGGCGCTCCGTGCGCTTCGTGCGTGTTGGCCTTGTTCGGCGACCCATAACCGATGATGCTGCGCACGATGATCAACGTGGGCCGGTCATGGCAAGCGCGGAACGAGGCCAGGGCCGCGTCCAAGGCGGCTACGTCGTTCGCGTCCTCGACCGTGACCGTGTTCCAGCCCAGCCCGCGGAACCGCGTGGCCACGTCTTCGCTGAACGCCAAGTCCGTCTGGCCTTCGATCGTGATCTTGTTGTCGTCGTAGATCCAGCAGAGGTTCGAGAGCTTCAAGTGCCCCGCGATCGAAGCCGCCTCGCAGCCGATGCCTTCCATCATGTCGCCGTCGCTGCACAGCACATACACGTCGTAGCCGAACAGATCGAAACCCGGCTGGTTATAGCGTGCGGCAAACCACTGGCCGGCCAACGCCATGCCCACACTGGTGCCGGCGCCTTGGCCCAGCGGGCCGGTCGTCATCTCGATCCCCGCCGCTTCGCCGTATTCCGGATGCCCGGCGCAGGGGCAGCCCAGTTGGCGGAAATTGCGGATGTCGTCCAGCGAGATGGCCGGCTGGTTCAGCACCCGGCCCTGCTCGACTTTGCGAATGCCCACCAGGTGCAGCATCGCGTACAGCAGCATGGAAGCGTGGCCGCAGGACAAAACAAATCGGTCTCGGGCCGGCCACCAGGGGTGTTCCGGGTCGTACCGCATCCGATGGTTCCAGATCGTATAGGCCACCGGCGCCAGAGACATCGGGGTCCCCGGATGGCCGCTGTTGGCCTTTTGGACAGCATCCATCGACAAGGTGCGGATGGTGTTAATAGCCAGCTGTTGGAGGTCGTCTTTCTTTGCGGTCATGATCGGCACTTTCTGTAACGGTACATACTGCAGCGGACCGGTATCCCATCGACGCCGGGCAAGTCGGTCTACAATAGCGGACAATGTAATCTCTGGAAGGGCCGAACGTCAACGACCGGCTCCTCGTGCCGCCTTCAGGCGGTTGACGCCGCTCGCGGACTGCCAGGACCGCCTGTAGGCGGGACTGCGAGTCCGAGCGTGACCGTCGAATCAGGCTGCCGCCTGCAAGGGCCCCTTGGGCGTGCGCAGTTTGAACAGGCCGAAGATCTCTGCTTGCGTCAAACCTACGTTTTGCCGCGGGCCTTCGTGCTGGGAGAAGATTTGGTCGAACAAGGCCCGTTTTTCTTCCAACACCTGGTTGATCCGTTCCTCGATGGTGCCCAGCGTCAGCATCCGCGTCACCGTCACGGAGCCGGCCACGCCGATCCGGTGGGCGCGGTTGATCGCCTGGTCCTCGATGGCCGGATTCCACCAGCGGTCGAACAGAAACACGTAGCGGCAGAATTGCAGGTTCAGACCCACGCTGCCCGCCCCGTAACTCATCAGGATCACGTGCGTCTGCGGGTCGTTGCGGAACCGTTCGATCACGCCGTCGCGCTGCTTCGACGGGATGCGGCCATGGTACTCCAGCGTGCCGAAACGCTGCAGTTGCTTCCTCAGCCGCTCCAGGCACTGCACCCACTGGCTGAACACGATGGCCTTCTGGCCGCTGGCGGCGACTTCTTCCAAGTCGGCTTCGAGACGCTCCAGCTTGCTGCTGGCCCCCGTCACGGGATCGAAATTGCAGATTTGCTTCAGCCGCAGCACCAACTCGAACACGTGCTGGATCGTGATCGACTCGCCCATGCCCTCCAGCCGCAGCACGCCCTCGTCTTCGGCCGCCTGGTAGGTCGACCACTGTTCGGGCGTAAGTTCCAGTTCGGCGTCGCGGAACAGCTTGGGGGGCATGTCGCTGAGGACCATGTCCTTGGTTCGCCGCAGCACGTAATCACGAGTCGCCTTGGCCATCTGCCGCGGCTTCATGGCCGGCGACAAGTAACCGTGCGCCAGGAAGTCGAAAATGCCCACGAGGTCTTCAGAACTGTTTTCGACGGGCGTTCCGGTCAACGCCCAATTCCGGGATCGCGAGATGGCCCGGACCACCTGGCTGGTCGTGCTGGACCGGTTTTTGATCCGCTGGGCCTCGTCCAGCACGACCAGGTCGAAATGCAGTTCGGGATCGACGATCACGTCGCGGTCCCGCATCAGCAACTCGTAGTTGGCGATCTTGACGGGGGTCTGCGGTTGCCGCCACTGCCACTCGCGGCGAGCGCGTTCGCCTTCGATGATCGCCAGGGGAACTTCCGGGGCCCACAGTAGGAACTCGCGCCGCCAATTGGTCACCAGCGGCTTGGGGCATACCAGCAGCACGCTGCGGATTTCGCCCGCATACAGCAGCAGTCGAATCGTGCTGATGGCCTGCATCGTTTTGCCCAGTCCCATCTCGTCGGCCAGGATGGCGGTGTACCGCGAATACAGAAAAGCAATCCCTTCCAGTTGGTACGGAAATGGCTCGAAGGGGAACTCCAACGAGTTCGTCGCCACCAGGGACTCCAGCGACGGCTGCAGCACATAGTACAGCCGGTCCTGGAGCTTGATCACGTCCTGGGGCGGCGCGATCCGGGTGACTTTCGGAGCCGGGCGGTCTGGGGGCGGCCGATCCGCAGATGGCTTGCGGGGATCGCCCTTTCCGGGCTGCCGCTGGAAGGCCCAGGCCGGCGCTTCCGGAAACGTGAAGCTAAACGTCTTGGCGGGCAAGCGGCGGAACTGGACGGACAGGATCTTGGGCGCTTCCGCCTCGATCGCCACACGCTCGACGGCGATCTTCAGGGGACGGGCGATGGCCGCGTTCCAACCCGTGTTGAAGGGCATTACGGGAATATCCAACTCCACGCGGGTGATCTCGGGGCGAGCTTCGCTGGAAAGGCCGGCCGGTTCGGACGGGCGGCAGATCGGTGCGTCGGCGCGAGGCGGGAGCAGTGGCCAGCCGTCCGGCGCCGGGCCGGACGGCCAACGGGGAGTCAAACTGGCCGCCCGCGTGGCTGGAGACGTTTCCCGTGCAGCAATTTCGCTCATCTCGGCGTCTCTCGTGGCATGGCTCTCCGAGCCGTGCAGATACCTCTTGAACGCTAAACATGACGGCACGGCTCGGAGAGCCATGCTACGACGGGCGCGTTGCGCTGCGTCGCGCCTCGTCGATGGCCTCGCGGATCCGTGCGAACGGTTCCAGCAGATCGAATTCGGCGGCCAGCGGTTCCCAGTGCTTGACGATGATCGGGGCGTCCGCTTCGTGGTCCTGCAGGACTGCCAGACGCTGGCTGCCGACCTGAAAGGTATGCACGCGCAGGCCGAACGGCGGCGGAACTCTGCGGCGACCTTCGTCCAGACGCAACGATCCGGCTGGCTCGCCCGCGCCGGCTGCGAGACTGTCCGCGGGAGGCGGAAGAACGCAGGCCAGGGGCAGCGACGTGAAATCGCGGGCGCTCAACACCGGTTCAGCATCGGTAAAGACCACCAAGGGGGTGGTTTTGGCTTTCTCCAACAACGCCTGCCCGATCTGTTCGCCGTACAGGTACGCCTTCAAGGTCGCCCCGTACAGGATTTCCTGGGAACGGCTGGGCCGCACCGGCGCGGTGCAGTGGAACTCCAGCGGGCGGCCCGCGGTGTTCAGGATCAAGTATCCTCCGAACAGCCCCTGCGCTTCGTGTTCGCAGACTGTCAGGAATCCAATCGGCTGAGAGGACCGGGGACCGCTGGATGTCATGATTTCGAGTGTGGCTTTCCGGAACGAGTGTCTCACAAAGCATCGGGTGGCGTCCGGCGGTGACTTTAACGCGGATGTCGTCTGGAAGGACCGTTGTCAAGACAGCCAGCACCGCTGGCAAGCTGCAAAAGCTGGGTATCCGGCCAGACGCAAAACCGGCGGTGACTCGACAAACTGGGTCGGCCGTGGTTATACTCGAATAGATCCGTGGCGTTACCGGCGAAAATGGTGCGAATTTCACGTGGAACCTGGCCCTCTCATGACCTACGATCCTAACCAGCTGCCTCCGCTCTTTCACATCGATGTCGTGGCATCCTCGTCGGAAGGGGCCCCCGTATCTGGCGGCGACAAAGGGGATTGGATCATCGCCCTGCTGCGGCAATTGGCGACGGGGCAGGATCGGCAGAACAAGCTGCTGGAACAAATCCTGCAACAGACGAACGCGGTGTACCGCCGGCGGCAGGCGGAATTGGGGCAGTGGAGGCAAGCCAATCTGCAGCTGGCGCAGCGGTGCAAACGAGCGGCGGAGACGCTCAGCCGCGTGCAAAACGAGTTCCTCGAACGTCTGACAAACGAGATCGCCGACAGCGAGGACAGCCTGCTGGACGGCGATTTCATGCTCTACGAATTCGTGGACCAGTTCGGTCCTCGCCTGGCCCAACTGAACGGCTTGCTGCAAGTGCTGTCGCAGCTGAGCTGTCAGCCGGACGACACGGTCACTCCGCCGTAGCGCGAGCGGGTAAGGGAGTGGTGGTAAACCGGGGCGGCAGTTGGAACAACGACGCGTCCAACGGCCGGGCGTCGAACCGCAACGAACGACCTCGGCAACCGCAACGAGAACCACGGCTTCCGCCTCGCAAGCACAGTTGCTTCCGTTCCCTCTACCTCCGGGAGAGGACTTTGATCAACACGGTGCTGATCTCGCGAACGATCTTCGTTGCGGGCGGAGGGGCCGGCTCCAGGGCTTCTCGATCAGACTGACGGCCAAGCCGGGAACGCACGCTTACTGCTTCCGGTAGAAAGACAATTGGAACGAGCGCGGCGCAAGTTTGACGGTCCAATTCTCCAGTTCGGAGCCTTTGACGGTCTTTGTCGGGCCGTCGTACGACTCGATTTGGTACGTCCCGTTGGGCTCGATTCCGCCAAGCTTGAACGTGCGGGACCCATCCGCCGCCGCGCCCCGCCGGAAGACGATCGCGAAGCCCGCTTTCAGGTCCGGCTGGTGGCATTGCCACGCACACCAGACGTCGTCGCCGGCGGCGGTCTCGTCGGTCAGTTGGTAGAAGTCGCCCATGTAGAACGGCCGCATGCGGATCGCGATATCGAAGACTCTCTTGAACCAAACCGTCTCCTTGCCGGTGATCTTGCGGCGGATGATGCCGCCGTCGAAGTCAGACGGCGTGATGACGGTTCCCGGCGAGATGATGCTGAACGCCGCGTAGCCGTCGCCCACCGGCACGCAGTTGAACTCGCAGCCCTGGAACGGCAAATAGGGCATCAGGTTGAGCGTCGCGTTCTGCCCCAGGATAAACGCGGTATCGCCCGGCTTGCGCCCGATATAGTAGTCGCTGCGGCAGTACGTGTGGGCTCGCGAGATCATTTCGATGTCGATGCGCCGCCCGCCGGACGAGCAGTTCTCCTGCGGGATGTCCGGAAATCGCGATCGCATGTCATCCAGGAATCGGTACATCCCGGCGATGTGCTTGGCCTCGGCAATGCCGACGCGATCCGCCGCGTCCATGCCGCGCCAGACGGGGCCGGGGTCCATGTTGAAATCGTGGCGGTAGACATCGATCTGGTGCTTCGCGATGATTCCGCAGATCGTATCCTGGATCCATTGAAGAGCCGCGGGGTTGCCATAATCGACCGGTTGCCCGTGCCGGCACTCCGGATGCATCTGCAGGATGGGCGAGGAATCGGTCATCCGTTCCGGCTCGAAAACGATCCCTCATCGCGATCACCTCACGCAGGTACTTCGCCGCCGGCTCCAGCGGGGGCGAGCAGACGGCGGGCACATTCGGGGGCGAGTTGCAGTCGGCATACTCCTCCGGCGCCGGCAGGGTGCCGCCGAGGTATTTCACATCGGCCACATAGCGCGACTCGATCTCGTGCCGCATCCCGTACAGGCACGCCTGGTTGGTCACGTTCCGGATGGACATCGGATTCGGGTTGCGCTGGGTCGCGATGATCTCCGGGAACGTGTACAAGAACAGCTCGGGAAAGTTCTTCTCTTGGGGCGCCGGGAGGAAGGGATAAAACCCGTTGCCGCAACCGTGGAAGTAGGAGAAATCGGCCATCAGACCGTCGATGACCCATTCGGTCATGACGACGAAATCAGGCCGGCGCGCTCGCAGTGCCTCCGTGAGTCTCTTGGCGAGCGGAAACCGACACTCAGCCCGCGCCGCCGCGGACAGCCGCAGAACCAGAGCGATGGTGAGTAGGTTTCGTAAGTTCATGGCCATGTTTGCTCCTTGGAAGTACGTCTCACACGTCGATCGGCAAGCCGCAGGCCTCCAGATGGCATCTGTGTACAAGGTAATCATGCTCGTAGGTGTACGGATTGACCGTCTCCCCGTTCAGAACAGCGGCAAACTCCCGCCACTGGTCTTCGTAGCGATCTTTCAGGGGCGGCATATCCACGGTCTGGATCCCTTTCTTGAAGCCGCCGCGATCTTCCTCCAGGGCAAGCGTGAGGACTCCGCCGGACATGTTCCCCTGGGATTCGATCGGCTGAATGATGATGCTTCCCTTGTCGCCCATGACCTTCAAGCGCCGGCGCTGGAAGCCCTTCGCCTCGGTGATGGATGTCCGGATCGTGGCCAGCCGATGGCGGGAGAATTCGAAGACGGCCAGGCAGTTGTCGAGTACGCCGTCCGCGCGGGTCTGGCGCAGATAGGGGGTGATTCTTGCCGGTTCCCCCATGAGCGAGACGACGATATCGATGAGATGGCAGGCCAGAATGTACGCGATTCCGCCCTTGTAGTCCCCGATAAGGTCCCGGTAGCCCTGCCCGTCGTACCGTCCCATGGCTGCGTCGAGATCAAACACGTTCCCGAGCAAGCCGTCTTTCACGGCCTTGATGCAAAACTGCACGGCCGGGTTATTCCGGTACATGTACCCGACCTGGACCGTCAAATTCCCGGCTTTCGCCTCGTCCAGCAATTGTTTGAACTTCGGCAGCGATTCGCCGCACGGCTTGTCCAGATGGATGTGCTTTCCGGCCCGGATACAGCTCAGCGCGGGAGGAATGCAGACCCGCTCCTCCGTTTCAACCGCCACGGCCTGCAGACCGGGAACGGCCAGCAGTTCTTCCGTAGACATCACTTTCAACCCCTTGAAAGCACTGCTGTTCAGGGCTTTCTCGCGCAAGTTCGAGTCGTCCTCCACAAATCCGACAACCTCGAACAGATCCGTCAGTTTGCGCAGCGACGCGATCTTATAGGCGTGCTGGTTCCCGGTACCGATCTGCCCGATCTTGATCGGTTGCTTCTTGGCGGGAATTTCGTCCGAGGCGGCGGACATGCCACCTGGCAGGAGGGCCCCCGTTGCGGCAAGCCCAGAGGCAGTGAGAAACGAACGTCGAGTGAGATGGGGCATGGTTAAGAGCCTTTCTATCGTCAGTCCTTCAATTCGTACAGTTTACCGTCGCGCGCCGCATCGGTCACGGTCCGGCCCCTAAGCACCGTCCGAGAAATAAGTGGCGTGAGCTTCTAGCTTGCGATCCTCCTATTTGCCGCAAGCTGGAAGCTTACGCCACGCAGAAATCGGACAGTTATTTCTCGAACGGTGCCAAACAGGCGGACGTTGTGCGCCGTTTCTCCAGGGCTGGGCGTCGCTCACTTCTCGAGGGTCTCCGCGTAAGCGCTCCAGATTTTCTCGGCAAAGTCGGCGTTCTCTGTGCCTGGCCCCCAAAAGAATACTCGCCGCTCGGTCGTACCGGGACAGCCGAGGCCCATCTGGCCGCGGTGCGTGCCGCTGTCCCAATAAGTGAATCCCTCGGCACGCGTGAGTGCAAAGCAGGCGCTGCGGTACTTGGGCCCGAACGCGGCAAACCATTGCGGTTGCCCCGCAAACCCGAAGTCCTCATTGTCGCCCACACCGTCCATGACAGCCTGCCCGCCGCCTCCCTTCACGGCAATGCCGTCGACGGCGTACATGGTGCGAGTCAGGAGTGACCGGCGGGGCTCGCAGGCAGAAATCACCTCGAACCGATCCACGTAGAACAGGAAGCGACGAGTAAGCTTGTATCCGCCTTGCAGCGTCTTCGACATGCGGAACACTGCCCGCACCGGGCCGATTTGCTCCAACGTAAAATCGGTGAGTTCGCCCGGTTCGGAGGACCAGCCCGTCTCCTGCGACGACTCGATGATGGACGACACGACCGTCAGTTCGCCGCCATCGGGCTGATGAACCGCAATGTCGGTCAGCGTTCCCTGGTGGAACGTCAGGGAGTACGTACCGAACACCAACCGAGAGCCCTTCGTGGCGTGAGCTTCCAGCTTGCGGTCGATCGTGACATCGCAAGCTGGAAGCTTACGCCACTTGCCACTCGTTTCTCGAACGATGCTAAACTGCGAGGCGGGTGGATAGAGACCACCCTCTTTCCCCTTCGGCACTGCCAGCAACTCCGCTTGCGTGTTTCCGGCCGGCACCCCGGCAGGAAGCACGAAGACCAACTTGCCCGGCGCTTCTTTCCCGCTCTCGAACTGGGCGGGAGTGGAAATGCCGCCTGCAAACAGAACGCGCAGGTTGGCCGGATCGGCCTCGGCCGGCAACGGGTACGGCATCTCGATGGCCAGACCCTCCGCATTGCCACCGGGCACATGAAAACTCAACTCCTGTCGGATGGGAAACGCCGAAGCAACCGTCGGGGTGCGGAACGGCACGCTCTTCTGGGCCGGCCCGGTCTGAGTCAGTTCCGTGCCGGAAATCGAGGCGACGATCCGCCGCTGGCCATCGGCCCGATCACCGGGCAAGGAGGTGTGGAACGAAAGTTCGCCCCCTGCAGCAAGCTCCGGGATGCGTTTCTCCAGAAGCACCGGTCCACTTGTGCCGTCAAGCTGGATCCTGAAGACGGCCTCTTGTGCCGCTGCCAATCCCAGGTTCTTCACCTCCGCATCCATCAGGATAGCGACCGGAGACGCCCGGTCACTACCATCCGGTCCCCGGTCGAGCTTCACGTCGAGACGGCTGACGACCAGATCCGGCGCATTGGCCGCGTCACCGGCGAGCAGCGCGTAGCGAGCGCCCTGGTCGCCGGCCTTCAGCGACAGCTTGCCGTCGCGCACGACCGGCCCCCGGCATCGGACGTTGCCTCGGTCGTCGAGGACGAGAAGAGCGACGGGTTTCTCGCGCCAATCGCTGCAGTAGTCGGCGAGATTCAGATCGAGCGTCGCACCGTTGCCAAGGGAAATCCGCGCGCCGGCCTCGTCCCGTTGCAGCGACACGTTTCCGGAAACGACGAGGCCCTGCTGCCGGACCGTGCCGGCCGGCTTGTGGACAAGCAGGCATTGTTCCGTGCGGATGTAAACATCCCGCTCGTCGTGGGCGCCGCCCGTGCGCAGACGCCACTGCTCGACTTTGGGTCCCTTCACATGGAAATCATTCGTGCCGAGGCAGAACTCGCGCTCGCCCGCCGTTAGTTTGTACACGGGATCGCCGAAGTTGACCGTACAGACCGTGCCGTCGGCGAACGTGCTGCGCTGCACCTTGCGGTCGGGCGTGAGGAACTCGTGCGACACCATTTCCTGATCGGCGATCACTTCGTGCAACTTGCAGGTCTGCTGGTAGATCTCGATCATCAACTGCCGCTCTTCAAGTTCGCTCCACCGCAGGCCGTGCTCGCTCACCCACATCATCGGAGGCGTGCCGTAGAGCACGTTCAGGGCGGTCTTGCGGTCGGTGATTTCTGGCGCGAACTGGTGCAGGTAATCGTTGGTGGCTCCCCAGTACCAATAGTCAACCACGCAGTCGTGGAAGACCAGTTCGAACATCGGCACCCGATAGGCCGGGTCGATCCCGTATTTCAAGTACCGCTCGTCGATCTCCTCGCGGCTCTCGATGTCGCGGAGATAGCCGGCAGGCCAGCTATAGCAGCCGCCGCCCATCATCCCCTCATGGTAGTCCAAGAAGCGGACATCGTAGTACCTGCCGTGTTCGCCGCCGGCCACCAGGCCGAGTTCGTCTCCCACGTACGCGCACAGCGATTCGCGATTGGTCTGGTCCTGCTTGCGGTCGCAGGGATGCAGCGGCGAGTAGCACTCCTTGAGACCGGTGGCCGTGGTCACGTCGAGGAAGCGCGTGTTGTAGGGATAGGTCGCCAAGACCTGGGGAATGACGATCCGGGCGCACTCGGTCATGACGCCCGTACACTGCTTCATGTAGGTATGCACGGGATTCATATCCTTGTCTCGGGTCACCCACGCCGTCATGAATTCACCATCGGCCTTTACGACGGCGTGCGTCTTTACCGGCGACTTGGCGCGATCGATGACCTCGGAGTCGTTGATGTCCTCGTAGTTGTCGTACTCACTCATCAGCCAGCCCTGCGCGACGACCTCGGCCATGCTTTCCGGGCTGGGGCGGCCGTTCAGCAGGCCGTGCGTCATCCCGGCCGCTTTCGCCTCGAGCGCAAAAGCCGGGCTGCCGCCCCACCAGTTGACCGCCCCGAACAGTTTCCGCACGTTCGGCTTCTTTTGGGCCTTTTCGGTGAAGGTGCGAACCAGGCCTTGCTCTTGTGCCATTTCACGATAGATCTTGCAGGCCGTCACGTATCCGCCGCTGGCAAAGAAGCTCAAACGCCCCTTGCGTGCGCGAGTCCACACGCCCTTGGCGGGATACCAGCGGAAACCGGGAAAGCCAAGCTTGTCCGGATCGCCGCCGCGAGTCTGTATCTGGACGCTCCCGTCCCAGGGCGTCAGCAACGTGGTCGACAGTCCCTGCTGTCCGTCCGTCACCAGCAGGAACGGCAGATCGCCGCCCGCCAGGCAGAATTCCTTGCTATGACAAAACGGATCACCCACCGGGAGGTATCGCCCGTTGGTGTAATCCGCCACGCCGACGAAGTACGTTTCGGGTTCTGGAGGGTACAACGCGAACGGGTAGTTGAAAGGCTTGACGGGCGTCTCCGGCCCGGATCGACACTCCAGTTCCACGTCGATCGCGGACTTTCCGTTTACCAGTTCCATCGTCACGTCGAGAGGAACTTCCGCGGTCTGTCCCTCCTGGAGAAGGTACTTGTACGTCAAGCTGTTCGGTCTCGCGCCCGGTTTCATCTCCGAGACGCGGCGGCCCGCGGCCTTGGCGCTTCGATCGTTCCCGCTGGACCGGCCCGGAGCCTGGCCTTCCTCGTCGGTCAGCACGGCCACGGAGAACGTCATCGGAGCCGAATGAACCCAGCTGCGCGGGGAGTAGCTTTGCCGATCCCGTTTCACGGGTGCGCCAGGCTGAGGGTCGGCGTCGTTCAGGCCCAGAGCAAAGCTGAACCGGATCCCCGCCTGGGCATCCTTCAGCACCGGAAAATGCTCCAGCGGCATCGCCGCCTCCAACTCGTACCCGGGAAGGTGATCCGTTTTGACCAAGCGCACGGCCACCTTGCTTCCCGCGAACACTTTTCCGCGGGAGTCCACCGCCACTTCCTTGCCGGTCGGCGCGAGACGTAGCCCCACCTGCACCGAATCGACCCAGAACTCGACGGAATCAGACTCCCACCACAGTTCCGTCGCCTCGCCCCCGAACGCCACGTTGTCGTCACGGATGCGGACATAGAGGTAGAGCATCTTGTCATCCCACATGACCTTCGCCCCGCCCGAGCAGTTGGCCTCGCCGTTGTCGCCCATCCAGGGAAGCCAGATGTAATCGTCATGAGGAATTCGCGACCACTCCTCGGGATTGCCATCCACGGCGATCGGCTTCGCGGCGCGGCGGGCACGCACGTCATCCTTGTTCGAGGCATGTTGGGCGGGATCCTCCTGGCTCCACAGCGTGCCGGAGGCCTTGTCCAGCACGGTCAGATGCGCGTTCTCGGCCTCGACCGTGACTTTCAGTTGGGTATCTTCCAGGACCCACGCCTCGCCTTCCCGGCGGACCTCCGCACGAGCCCGGGGAACAACGGCCAGCAGCAGACAGAATGACAACAAGATTCTCATCGCAGACTCCGGTGTGAAACAGGATGCGTTCGGCTTGTGCAAATAGGGAGCGATCCGATCCATCGTAGCATTTTATCCGGCGCCTCCCAGAGGGCTCGATCTCGCGGAGTTGATAGGTCCGGGATTTGCAGGCATGGTTCGAATCTCACTCGGGTTCCCACCGATCCTTCAGAGGTGAAGCGGTTCGGGGCGAGTCGTGGCGGCGCCACCCTCGACGTGAGACCAGTTGGCCGCTCGGGGCTCGCCGGAACCGGTTCGGCCTGGAGCATGCCGGCGGCCGGCAAAGCGGCGCCGGCGGCGATCGAGACGAGCATTCTGCAGAGGGCGCAAGTCATTTTTCGGCAGCCAATAGCCGTGTCTTCAAGAACAGGGAGCACACGGGATGGACAAGGAAAGGGGTCAGGACTGGCGTGTTCAGTTCCTGTGATTTTCCCTTGAATTGGTGTTCTCCCGAGTGCCTGATTCTGTTCCATTGTGGTTTGCGCGGAGCGATCACGA
>CAZAQY010000174.1:13464-18056 GCA_964486845.1 uncultured Pirellulaceae bacterium | reverse complement strand
CAGAACTACACTAAATTCCCGAGGTCACTGTCTCAAACCCATTGACACATTCCGATCAGCGATTGGAAATCTTCAATGTCCTTGGTGACGACCAGAACGTCGTCCGGGAGAAGAAGGTCATCCGGCGGAGCCACGAAGGGGGTTGGCGCGTAGACCAAGGAATATCCCACGGGCTCGTCCGCGGGGAACGCAGGCGAGGATCCGTCAGAAAACGACAAGTCCCAGATGCCGTTGGGCCGATCCGTCAGGAACGTGAGCGGGTTTTGGATCGGGCGAACGACGTCGGCCCGCAGGCGATCAATCCTCTGCCCTTGGGAAAGGTGAACGTACACGTAACATTGCGGCGAGACGCTGGCACCCGATATGGCGTGTGCTTTACAACGCCACCGAGTTCGGAAATCAAGTCTTCCCGCGTCCGTGTTCGCTTCCCACGTTTCCGGAGAGCGCCAAGTCATCGCACCCCCGCCCGCGTCGTCAATGTTGGTGCGCAAGCCAGCCATCGGCCACCAAGCGGGAAGGTACGTGAGACCGAACCAGATCTGCTGAAACTCTCGGTTCGGGTTGTCCAGCTCCTCGTGGGACAACAGAACACATTTGGCGCGGTATTCGGCCGAGGCGAGGCCGGTACCGCCAAACGTGAGGGAGGACCGAGTCAGGAAAGCGTCCAACAGAATCGCGTGGCGGCCATAGGGTGTCTTAGCGAGGATTCCGCGAATGGTCGGATACTGCTGCAAATCGGACTGCAGCAGACGCGAAGCATCGCCGAAAGCCCCGTTCAGCCGCAACGCTAGGCGCGAACGCGGCGTCCCTGTTCGGCACGGTTCGTGGCAGATACGAGTTGCGTTGCTCGTCCCATTCGACTACACAATCCCCCGCCAGCCAAGCAGCGAGACGCCGCTGGGCCTGTGCTTCCGTGTCAACGTCCAGGTATAAGCAAAGGACCAGCTCCTCTAAAGGACCAGCCCGCTCATTCCACCGCTCGTCGTTCCACTCGATCAACCGGTCGGGTCTTGGAGCGTCATGCTGGATGATTCGGACTGCTTTGCGGAGTGGGACTGATTCGGCGGCCAGAATCGGATTGCCGTCCATCACCAGGGTTCCGTTCGCGAACCGCGCTGGGTCGGCAGGAGGGCTCCACAAGCCCGCTTTGCCCGTCGATTCCACCAGTTTCTCCCACAGGTTGTTCCAGTACGCAGTCAAGGCGTAGTACTGAACGGGATCTTCGAGAAACCGTTCAAATCGGTACTCGCTCATGCGCTACCTCCGTTTCGTCGGGATCGGGCACGAACGCGATTCCGGTCCGAATTTCCAAGTCGACGCGCACACCCCAGGCAACGGAGGCTGCGGCCACGATTTCGAAATTCTGCCGTGCCCGCCGTGTGCCGCAGCACGGTCCACAAAGCGTGCCGCCTGTTCGGCCCACGGCTCGGACTCCTCCACCCCGCCACCCTGGGCTTGGAAGCGACCTCGGTGCGTGCTCATTCCTGTTATCCGCTAAATCCCAGTAGCCAGACTCCACGGCCTCACTTGGAGAGCGCAGCAGAGCAAGGCACCTGCAACCCCTTTGCGCAAGCAGTTCGCTGCGCTCGCGCTTCCTTGTTTGCGCTTCCTTGTTTGCGCACGCGGCCCTTTTGCATTTGTACAGCACATCGCAAATCCGGGACGTGGGAAAGGCAAAATGGGACCGTCCCGTTCGGACCTCAGCAGGTCGGGAGCGGGCTGCTTCGTACGCGCACGCGGGTTTCTGGGCGGCGGGTCGGTGACCGACCTCATCAGGCAGTTGGCAAGAGGTTGCCCAGCGGGGCAACGCGATTTCGACGTCGTAGAACGTCTCCGCCATGAGTGACAGGTCCTGCCGAGCGTCGAGTTGCTCGAAATCGTCCATGGCCTCGTTCAGGATCACTCAGACCCGCCGCAGCGCGTCGACGACCTTCATCCGCGCGGCCTGGATGACCGGGACCACGCCGCCGGCGAAGCCCATCGCCAGGGAGATGATCGTGGCGGTCGCCAAGATCTGCGGCGTGACGCGGAATTCGAACGCCGTCTCGGAAAACACCCGCCGCCGGCGCCGGGACCGGTCGATTTTCAACGCCGCCAAGCCATCCGAAGGCATCATCACCGCTCCGCCCATGCACGCCGTCACCGCCGGCCGAGTCTCCAGGTTCAACAAACTGGCCCGGCACGAAGGGATGCACGAATTCCAACAAGCTGGATACCGCGCCGTCCATACCGCAGGGGACCTCGGCCGTGCCAAGTCCCAACCTCCGTCACTTCGCCAACTCCAGCGCCTCGTCGCGCGAGGGGAATGAAGTCTGCGTGCCCGGCTTGAGCACGGAACGCGTGGCAATGGCACCGGCGCGCCGGGCCGCTTCCAGCAGCCCCTGACCCAGTCCCAGGAAGTACGCGAGGCTGCCAACGTACGCATCGCCGGCGCCCGTCGAATCGACGGCCTTGACTGCCTGAGCCGGGACGTGCTGCGCCGTGTCGGGTGTGACGACCAGGCTGCCGCGGTCGCCGAGAGTCAGGATCACAGCTCCGGCGCCACGTGCCAGCAGCGCACGGGCCGCCGACTCGGCTTCTGCCAGCGTCCCGACGGGCATCCCCGTGAGCAGTTGCGTTTCCGTCTCGTTGGGGCAGAATACGTCACTCAACCGGTAGACATCGTCCGGCAACTCCGGCCGGGCCGGCGCCGGGTTGAAGATCGTCGTGACGCCGGCCGCGCGGGCAAGCCGAAGGGCTGCCAGATTCGGCTCCAGCGGGATTTCGAGCTGGCAGACCAACACATCCGCAGCCGCGATTTCGGGCCGCGCCGCCTCGATCTCGGCGGGCGCCAGCAGGTCGTTGGCGCCGGTGACGATGATGATCGAGTTGCGGCCGTCGGGATCCACGGCGATCGGGGCCACGCCGGAAAACGCCTGGTCGGTGAAGTGGACGTGCCGCGTGTCGATCCCCAACCGCTCGAAGTTCTTCCGCGTATCCTCGCCGAACACGTCGCGGCCGAGCTTGGCGATCATCGTCACGCCGGCCCCCAGCTTGGCCGCCATCACCGCCTGGTTGGCCCCTTTGCCGCCGAAACCCATCTGGAATCGCGTCCCGTGCAGCGTCTCGCCCAGAGCCGGCATCCGCGGCACGTAGCTGACCAGGTCGATATTGCAGGCGCCGACTACACAGATTTTCGGTTGCGGATGCGTGTTGTCCATCGGTCGCTCTCCTGAGGCTGAACTGTTTTGCACCTAGGTTCCCGGGTACAATGAGTTCACGCTGAGTTCCACTTCCTCTCGGTCACCGTAGAATGTGGCGGTAAAGAACTGCAGGAAACCACCGAAGCCTAGGATGGGCCGACGAAGGCTGCCGGATGTGAAGCTTACCCACGCTTGCCACTCGCGTTGCTCCTGATTCGTCGCAATCCGGAGCGTCACCTCGGCATCGCGAAGCGGGACCGCGATCAGACCAACGCCAGAGCCTTTTCCCATCGGCGCGCCGGTGAGACCAACGCCGATTTGGGCGGCCAGAGAGATTGGGAACACCGTATCGTCCGACGCGGTGTCGAGGATTGCCTCCCGGATGCGGCTGCCCGTGTGCCCCACAACGATCACAGGGACCACAGGACGTGGACGCACGCTTCGACCGCCGAGCGGGATCACGAACCCGCTGGTGGGAGCCAATTGATAACGGAAACGCAGACTCATCCGAGGAAGGCCTCATCCGGTGGGTCCACGTAACCGAGGACGACAGACGCAGGATCCAGACCCGCACCTACCAGTTGTTTTTCTACCAGATCAGGGTCAGCTCCATCGGCCAGGATCTGTCTTCCGTCGAGGCTCCAAGCTACATACTTCCCCGCATACCGGGCCAAATCCCCAGCCGGGACTTGGCTGCGATTTTCCGAATAAGATCGGACGTCGGCCGGGACCATCGTGTCGGACCTTCTGATCATCGTACTTCTCCATAGCGAGCCCGCGTCGCGGCACTCTTTTCCCTAATCCTCGCATTCGGATGCCCCTTTGGCAAGCCCGTGCATATTCGACCGGGCATTGGCACGGGTGAAAGTGGCACCCACAAGGTGCGAGTCAGGGCGGACGGCACGCGGAGCGTGCCTGCTACTTTCAGAAGAACCCGCCGCCGAAGCCGCCGCCAATGCCTTCTTGGACGGCGTTGTCGTAGACGCCTTGCAGTTGCAGTTGCTGCTCGGCTTGGATGGCCTTGTTGGCGCTCTGTAGGCCCTCCAGCAACCGGGCTTTGCCGCCGGCTTCCGGCCTGCTCGTGCGCCCCGCGGGCGCAATGACAGTAGCCGATGATGTACCAGCACCGTAGTAGTATGCCGCTCGGATCACGCCCTCGATCTTCTCGCCGCGATAGTAGACGGCACGCGGCGTGTCGATCGCCAGCCGCACCGGCTCCAGTTGATAGATCTCCCGCTGGACGGCGCTCCAGGCCGAGTGCGTCGGGTGCTGGGCCAGGAATTCCTTCCAGACGGCCAGCGTGTGGTCGAACTTGCCCTGCATCTTGAAGGACATGCCCAGCAGATTGCGCGCGTCCCATTCCTCACGTATACACCAGCCGCGGCAAACTGGGAAGGATTTCCAGCGATT
>CAZAQY010000174.1:0-13364 GCA_964486845.1 uncultured Pirellulaceae bacterium | reverse complement strand
CCCATTCCTCACGTATACACCAGCCGCGGCAAACTGGGAAGGATTTCCAGCGATTTCATCCGGAAGCTTGTCCACGTTGTCCATGTTCCAGCGGCGGCTGCGCACTAACATCGTGATTCTGGTCCGCATTGGGAAGCGGGTCCTGCGGCTGTTGGATGTCTGGAATCGTCGCTTCTGGAATCGTCACTGCTAGCATTCGACCGCCGCCGGAAGGTTTAGCGATTGGGCGGGTTCTTCCGTTTTTTCGTCAGTTCGGCTTCAGTTCACTCGGCCTGGCACCGATCCTTTGGACAGTTGGAGAGTACCGCTCAAACGGAAAGGGCCTTGGGAATGAAGTGGATGAAACGACTTGGTGGGCTCCTCGTCGCTGCGGCGTCAGTGAGTATGATGGTTCCCCAGTTTTCGTATGCCGCCTCGGCGGGCCAGCCGGCCCGTTTCGTCTCTGCGAACGTCCGGGATGTCGCGCTGCGGGACGGCGGATATCTGACAGGGCAGGTCCTGGACGCAGCGGGGGCGCCCGTCGCGGCGACGCCTGTCGCGGTGGTGGACCAGGGACGTGTGGTCGCGACGGCATTGACCGGTGAAGACGGCCGTTTCACGATTGCCGGCGTCAAGGCCGGGGTGTACCAAGTCGCCACCGACAAAGGTGTCACCGCATGCCGATTGTGGGCTCCGGGAACCGCACCGCCGGCCGCTATATCGGACGCCCTGGTGGTCAATGGGGACACCGTGGTTCGTGGTGCCGGTTGCGGCGGTGCCGGTTGCGGCGGTGCCGGTTGCGGCGGCGCCGGTTGCGGCGGCGTGATCGGTTTCCTTTCGAACCCCTGGGTCATGGCCGGGATCGTCGCGGCGGCCATCGCCATCCCTTTGGCGCTGGATGACGACGACGCCAGCTAGCAGCAAGTCGAGACTTCAGCCGGCGGGCTGGCGAGCGATCAAGGTGTGGCGGTCAACCGCCACACAGTAGACCAAGATCGCCGTTTCGTCAGGCCGAGAGTTCTGCTACTGTTCTCGGCGGGGAAGTCTCACGATCATCGATGCTGGCACGGCGGCCACGAGCATGACTGTCCACAAGCTCCATCCTGTCTGGTCGCTGCTGATGCTGGCAGTCTTGGCTGGATGCCGATCGGTCCCGCTGGCCAATGGGCCGCCGATCGCCGAGTTGTCGTTTTTCCCCTGGTCTCAGACCAAGGAGAAAGCTGCCTGGGACCATTGGGCGGCGACCCATCTGCAAAGCGGCGATCTGGTCTTTGTGCGAGGCGACAGCCGCATCCTTTTCGGATTGGTGAATTTCTCGCAGCTGTGTACAGAGGTCGCCGATAGCCGTTTCTCCCACGTGGCGCTGGTCTCGTGCGAGAAGGACGGCGTCTTCGTGTACGATGTGGTCGTGGGTGGCCCTCGCCGCGTTTCCTTCGGCAAATTCGCCACCGACCGGCAGATCTCCATGTTCGCGGTCAAGCGACTGCAACCCGAGTACCGCGGCTATGTGCCGGCGGCCATCGAGTATTGCCGGCAAATCGGCTCCCACAGCGGCAAGTTCGACACCGAACTCAGACTGGATAACGAGCATTACTACTGTTCGGAAATGATCGAACTGGCTTTTCGGCACGCGGGGTTACCCCTGTCCCAGCCGATCCGCATCGATCGGCTGCCCCGCATCGATCGGTTGCCCGCGTCGACGAAAGCCCTGATCCGCACGATGACCACGATCGACATGCAACAGGAGATCTTCCTGCCGGGCAACGATCAAATCGGGATTTGGGCCTGCCCCTACCTCGATCTGGTCCTCGACGTGACGGCGACGGCGCAGCCGCCGGCGGATCTTGATGCGCCGCCCCCTGAGTCTAGGGGCTCAGATATCGCACGAAATTCCGCAGCGGCTGATTCGGTACGTACAGTTTCGGCTGGCCCAGCAATCCGCGCCCGAGATAGTATTGGGCGGGCATCGGAATCACCGGAACGAGCGGCCGGTAGGTGACCACCGGGCCGCTTGGGGCCGCCGCCAACGGCGTGATCGGCGGCGGCGGGGTCGCGATGGCCGGCGCGGGAAGCGTTACGACCGGCGCGGGGGGCGGAGGCAGCCACAACGGGGCCGGAGGAGTCGAAGGGTACGCCGGTACGGCTGCGTCCGCCGTTTGCGCCGTCACCCACAACGGCGCAAGGCCTTGATCGGCACTCAGGGAATTCACGTGGATCGTAAGAATCACGAAGCCTGCTAGCTTGGCCGTTCTCAACATCCTCGTCGCTCCTTGGTTCTGGCGGATCGCATCCGAGTCTTGGTTCGTGGCATGTGGAATTGTTGCGACGAACCGGAGCAAGGCAAGACCTTGCGGCAGAAAAACGGGTAAAGGCGAGATGTGGCATCCGTGGTTGCCGCTAGCAGGCGCTATCCGCCTAATGCCCACAGCAGCGCTGCGGCGGCCACGGCCAGACGGTACCAGCCGAACGGCGCCAGCGTGTGACGGCTCAGGAAATGGATGAAAAACCGGACGGAAAGCCAGGCGAAGAAGTACGACACGACGAAGCCGGCGGCGAACCAAGGCAGATCCGCCGCGCTCAACAGGGACCAACTCCTGTACAGGTCGTAGAGGGCGGCCGCCGACAGCAGGGGCACGGCGGCGAAGAACGAGTATTCGGCCGCCGTCTTCCGCTCCAGGCCCCATATCATGCCGCCCACGATCGTCGACGACGAACGGGACATGCCCGGCCACAACGCCAGGCATTGAAACAAGCCGACCGCAAGTGCGTCTTGCCAGCGAATGGCATCCAGCCCTGTGCGCCGCACGCGTGACGGCCAACGCTCCGCAGCCAAGATCCACAACGCGCCGGCGGCCAGCCCCGCCGCTACGGTCAGCGGCTGAAACAGGTAGGCTTTGATCGTCCCGCGAGCGAATACCCCCAACAGCCCCCCCGGCAGCGAAGTGAGCAGCAGCAGGCCGATGCCTCGCCAACCGGTGAACCCGGAGTTGTCGCTCAAGCGCAACAAACCGCCGAACCGGTGCGGGTAAGCCGTGACGACGGCGAGGATCGCCCCCAGTTGAATGAAGATCTCGAACGTCTTCGCCTTGCCGCTGCCGACCAAAGCGTCGAAGCCCAGCAGGTCTACGGCTAAGATCAGGTGCCCAGTGGACGAGACGGGAATGTACTCCGTCAATCCTTCTACGACACCGAGCACAGCGGCCAAAACAAGGATCGTTCGCCAGTTATTGAGCATGGGTACATTTCACCACAATATGCGGAAGGGGGCACCCCAGGAACCCCTCGTACAACTTCAGCCCCTGACGCAAAGACGGCTTCGCCGGGACCTGCTTGTTCTTCTTCGTCTTTTAGCCTTTTCGCCGTTACCCTTTTTCAACAGGCTGCCAGGGCAAAATCCCTGTAGGCTCGACTTAGTGCTGGAGGACGGAATCATGACAGTTCGTTGTTTTGCTCGGCGACTCGGCGTGATTGCCGTCCTGGGGATGCTGTGGATCGGCTTGGCGACGCCGCAGCGCACGACGAACCTTGGGATGCACGGGAGTGGCGATTTGCGTGCGTGTTGAAGTGGATGGCTCGGGGACCGCCACCCCGTGATCCCCGCCGATGCACGCGAGGCGGCGTTCGCGTCCGGGATGATGGTGCGGCTACATCGTCACCTTCAACACGCGGGACTTTGCGGGTTCGGAGCAGTTCGGTATCCGCGTCGCGACGCCGCGGGAGTTTCTTCAACTTATCGGTGAACTGCCATGAGTACCATCAGCCTACGCTTGCCTGACTCCTTGCACCAGATGCTGCGGGACCTCGCGACCAAGGAGCAGGTGTCCATCAATCAACTAATTGCCTTGGCCGTGGCGGAAAAGGTCTCCGCGCTGGCCACCGAGGACTACCTGGGTGTCCGAGCAAAACGCGCCAGCCGAAAGAAGTTCTTGCGGGCGATGGCGAAGGTCCCAGATACGGAGCCGGACGAACGCGATCGCTTGTAGCAGTCGGTCTGGCCGAGTCACGTCGGGTAGCCAGGGGCTCGTTGCCGAGCCCCCAGCCCGCTAAGAACCATGCATCAGACTTTCACCTCACGCGGCTCAAACTCTCGTAAGACTCTCTCCTTCCGGAGATCATCCGGCTGAACCGCGGGAGTGCAATTGGCGGTGACAATTGGGATGCAGAAGCTCCAAGTTGATCGGCGACTTCATGGGGACCATCAATGGCGTTGGGGGTTTGGGCACGGCAGTCCGAGCCAGGAGAACGGGGGGGATCCGTTGCGGGTACGCTTGGCGTGCGTGCCGATGGTCGGCCCTGGTTGTCGGTGCCGGGTTCACCGGGCTATAATACGAAGCGCGCCGCCGGTGCCGCTTCGATGGTGGGATGGTCTGTTCATTCAGGAGTTCGCCGTGACCTATACCGTTTTGATCCAGGAATCGGACGAGGGCTTCGCCGCCTCCGTGCCAGGGCTACCCGGTTGCCACTCGCAAGGCGAGACTGAGGCGGAGGCGCTCGCCAACATCAGGGACGCCATCCGGGAGTATTTGGATGTCGTTAAGGAATTGGCTGCGTCCGCCGGAACCAGACAAGTTGCCGTCGAGGTGTAGCCATGCCCAAACTGGCAGGCGTGAACCATCTTGACGCAGTTCGGGCACTCGAAAAGGCTGGGTTCTGGATCGCCCGGCAGGGCAAACACATTGTCATGACCGATGGCACGCGGGTGCTCATACTCACGGCGCCGCGGATCAGATCGCGGCGGGAATACGAATTGGCCATCATGGTCTCCTTCGTTTTGTACGGAAATGGGGAATCCGGGCTCAGTTCGCGGCAAATTGCAGCTATAATTCGACGGCAAACGGTCTTGCCACGTCACCCCGGCCTTACCGTCTGAAAACAAATGTTCGATGATCGCTGTTTTCTGCCACTGATTGCCGGCATCTGCCTGGCTGCGTGCGGCTGCCAGAGCGAAGCGCCGGCCTCGGCGACGAGTCTGACGAACGTCGCGTCGCCGCAGGACCTCCGGCGAGAAGCCGCCGAGTCTGGCGAGCGGACGAAATCGGGCGTCGTGCCCGGCCAAGGCGGCAGGCAGATGGCGGGAGATACTGCCGAAAACAGCCTTCGCCCCTCTCCGGCAGCGTCGGACGACGGTCGAGCGATCCCCATTACGTTCGACGATTTACAGTTGGAGATGAAAGAGGACTCCGTCTTCGATCCGGCCGTGTTGACAGCGCGCGTCAAGCAATTGGACGGCCGGCGGGTCCGCATCCGCGGCTTTATTTTCCCTGCGACCTTTCAGCAAACCGGCATCACACGGTTTCCGCTGGTCAAGAACACTCAGTGCAAGTTCGGTCCCGGCGGCCTGGCACATCACATCATCCTGGTGGATCTGCAGCAAGGGTCGAGCACTTCCTTCACGGTGCGGCCCATCGCGGTCGAGGGGCGGCTGACGGTCCGCCCGTTCGACGGCCCCGGCGGCATGACCTGGACGGTCTACCATCTGGCCGGCGATCGGGTAAACTGATCTCGACCATGTTTGAAGTCTTCGATCACACGGCTGATATCGGCCTGAGGATTCGGGCGGAGGACCGCTCGGCGCTGTTCGCCGAGGCGGCGCGGGCCCTGTTTTCGCTGCTGGTGTTGAACCTGGACGCCGTGCGGGCGATCGAACAACGGCGTTACGAGATCGCGGGCGTGCAGGACGATTATCTCTTGTTTGACTGGCTCAGCGAGCTGCTGTACACGTTCGAGACGGAGCATTTGTTGTTGTCGCAGTTCGCGGTGGAACTGAACCCCACGGGACTGCGGGCGGCGTGCCGCGGCGAAGCAATAGACCGGGCGCGGCACGAGATGGATCACGAGATCAAGGCGATCACTTATCATGGCCTCAAGGTGGAACCGGACGGCAACGGCTGGATGGCCGAAATGGTTCTGGACATCTAGGCGGTTGTGCCTGAAAGAGCTGCGCGAGATCCTCCGCGACCGGCGGACCATCGTCACGCTGGTGCTGATGCCGTTGCTGGTTTATCCGCTGCTCAGCCTCGGCTTCCAGCGTCTGCTGCTGACGTCGCTGGGGGCCGCCGGCGAGGTCACCTGCGTGGTTGCGGTGAGTCCGGAAGCGGAAGTCCCGCGCGTCCAGCGGTTTTTGGCGGTCGGCCACGAATTGCTCCGCCAGAGTCAGCCGCCGACGCCCCCGGCCAAGAAACCGTTTGTCGCCGGAAGCGGTGGGGAATTGCCGTCGCGATCACCGGAACCCCGTATCCAGTGGGCCGCCGGTACGAACCTCGAACAGCAGATCGCGTCAGGCTCGGTCGATCTGGCGATCCTGGTCAAGCAGGAGGCTCTCCCGATCGTCCCAGGCAGTCAAGCCGGGCCGCTGAGCTGTGAACTGATCTTCCGCGCGGGATCGACCGTCAGCCGGGCGGCGTTGGATTACGTCCAGGAGCGATTGCGCGCGGTCAACGAACGCTACGTCCAGGAGCAACTGCGAGTCCTGGGGCATGGCCTGCGCTATCCCACCCAGGTCACCAGCAGGAGCGTGCGCGGCACGGGCGCGGCCTTTTCGCTGACGACCCTGATCCCATTGGTGTTGATCCTCATGACGATCACCGGCGCCGTCTATCCCGCGATCGACTTGACGGCCGGCGAGCGCGAGCGGGGGACGTTGGAGGCGTTGATGGCGGCTCCGGTCCCGCGGTTGCAGTTGCTGGCCGCCAAGTACGTGGCGGTCGTAACCGTCGCGCTGCTGACGGCCACCGCCAATTTGCTGGCCATGACCATAACGCTGGTCACGACAGGGCTGGGGAAAACTCTGTTCGGCGAGGCCGGGTTGTCGCCGTTGGCGTTGGTCGAGGTGCTGGCTCTGTTGGTCTTGTTTGCCGGTTTCTTCTCTGCGGCCCTGCTGGCGCTGACCAGTTTCGCGCGCAGTTTCAAGGAGGCACAGGCCTACTTGATCCCCGTCATGTTGTTGTCCCTTGCACCGGGGCTGATCAGCCTGATGCCGGGCGTGGAATTCAACGGGCTGCTGGCGGTGACGCCGCTGGTCAACATCGTGCTCTTGGCGCGCGACCTGTTCGACAGCTCCGTGGATCCCACGTTAGCCACCGTAGCCGTGCTGACCACGGCGCTGTACGCGGTGGCCGCCATCGGCGTGGCGGCTCGCGTGTTTGGCACGGACGCCCTGCTGTACGGCAGCGAGGCCGCCTGGTCGGACCTGTTTCGGCGGCCCCCCGGCGCGGCGCTGGTGCCGAGCGTCTCGGGCGCGGTGCTGTGCCTGGCTTTGCTCTTTCCCAGCTATTTCCTTGTCGCCGGCGCGTTGGCCCAGGTCCCTTACGATTCGCCTTCGACGCTGCTGGTTCTGAACGGGATTGCGACCGCCGTGTTGTTCGGCGGCTTTCCCCTGGCGGCGGCGATCGTGCAGCGTTTGCCGTTGCGGCAGACGTTTCGCTTGCACGCCGCGCGGCCGCTGGCGCTGCTGGGAGCCGTGCTGCTGGGTCTCAGTCTGTGGCCGCTGGCGCACGAGATCTATCTGCTGAACGAGGTCATCGGACTGGCGACGCTCAGCCGCGAGCGCATCGAGTTCGCGCATCAGCTGTTGGCCAACTGGAGCGAGGTGCCGGTGTGGGTGATCCTGGCCTCGCTGGCGGCGGCTCCGGCCGTGTGCGAGGAACTGTTGTTTCGCGGCTATCTGCTGCGAGCCCTTCTGGCCGCCACCCCGGAACGTAATTCCATTGTAATCTCGGCGGTGCTGTTCGGCGTGTTTCACGTCCTGGCCACCGACGCGCTGGCGACCGAACGGCTTCTCCCCAGCACGTTCCTGGGGCTGATTCTGGGCTGGGTGGCGTGGCGCACGGCCAGCGTCGTGCCCGGCATGCTGCTGCACGCCTGCCACAACGGCTTGTTGTTGCTGCTGGCTTACTACCGCGAGGAACTGGCGGCGCGCGGCTGGGGTCTGCAGGAGCAAGCTCACATGCCGATCACCTGGCTGGTCGCCGCCGGCGCGGGCATGGTCATCGGCTTGTCGCTGGTCTGGACGGGAGCCCGCGGCGGGGCGCCGAGCGAGGAAGTGAGTCGAGAGGGCGAAAAGTTGAGAAGTTGACAGGACGGAGAGTCATGCCGCCGAACTCGTGCTTCGTTCTCAGCGCCGAAACACGGGCTTGATCTGCGGCTCGAGGTCGTCCACATGGGCACTCGGCACCGCGTCCGGTGCGTCACTTTCGAGGCGAGCCTCTCTGGAGGGTGTTGCCACCGCTGCGGCAGCGTCGACAACCGGCTCGGCGCGGAGTTCCGTCACGGAGGACGCCAGGGGCACGGCGGGATCGCCTCTGCGCAGCACCGCCCGCTGGTAGGCCAGTTCAACGTGCCTGGCAAAGGACTCCCGCACGCCGGGCTCCACGTTTTGCAGGTGGGACGCCAGACGCTGCATGCCGGGGCCGTTCAATTCGGCGGATTTGGACACTTGGCCGACGAATCTCACGGACTCGGTAAAATTGAAATCCACCGCCTTGGCGACTGCGGGGTAGAGCGTCTTGACGATGATCTCCGCGCCCAGGTGGTCCAGTTTGGCAAAGACGTCCAGCGTGTCGCACACGCTCGGTTTGCCGTCTTGATGGCTGTAGCTGGACCGCAGCAGCAGCACGCAGTTGCCGGTCACGGGTTTCTGCAGCAGCGGCCCGTCGTACGAACCCTCCGCGTAGAAAACATGGATCTCCGGCGTCCCGTACACCAGTTCCGCGCGGCTGACGGTTCCCGCACCGTCGAGCGCGTCAAAGGTCAGCGGTCCCGTCCGTTGCACCTTGACTTTGGTGATGCCCATCAGCTGCCAGATGTTGACGACCACTTCCGGGTAGCGCACAAGAAACACGTGCAGATCCGAGTCGCAATCGACGGTCTGAGCGGGTAAGCGGCGGTAAATCGTGGGCCTGGAGACAACGTTCAGCAGTTTGGCCTGGACGGACTCATTCATCTCGTTCAACGGAATCGCCCGCACGGCCTCATCGCGGAGCTGTCTGTTGAAGATGATTTGGGGCGACTGCTGCGCGCCCACGCCGGCGGCCGCTAGCATGACCGCCAAGCAGGCCGCAACGGCCGGGCGGCCGAGGCCGGCGGCGGGAGCACCTGGAACACGAAGCTGCCGCGGAATGGAGCGTACAATCGCGGCCGCCGCAACGCACAGGGCGGCCGGACGCAGGTCGAAAGCCATATTCCCCCCTTGAACCGGCACGATGATGGCGAGAGCGCAGGATGTGCCGGTTCCCAAGAGTATTCGGCTGGCAACGATGTTGACGGTCAGGGAAAATCGACAGGAGTTTGCGGATTTTCTGATCTTGGCGATGGACCGCGTGCGAGATGCCTCGCTCACAAGCCCGCTCGTTTCCAGAAGCCGAGGCTCTTCCTTCTCCTTGCCCGACTGTTCCACCTTCGCTTCAACGAAGTTGCGGCTGGAGAGTCCAGCGGACTCTGCCGATTTGTATGAAAGCAGCCGGACTGCCGGTAGGCGCTGATTTTGCAAATCTAGGCGGGCTACGCAAAAAACCGTCTGGCACTGTTTTGACGACTCTGTGCAATTTCGGAAAGCTGGTGAGTATGTACGAAGCGTTCTTTCATCTGAACTCTCGACCGTTTCCTTCGACACCACGCATCGACCGGTACTTCCCCGCTTCGACGATCGAGAATTCCCGTCAGACGCTGGCGCGGTGCATCGAACGCGCCGAGGGGCCAGGACTGCTGGTGGGCGGCCCTGGCACCGGAAAATCACTGGCGTGCTCGTTGCTCGCCGAGCAATTCCGCGACCGGTTCCATGTGGTCAAGCTGGACCATGCCCGGTTCTGCACTCGGCGCGCGCTGCTGCAAGCGGTGATGTTCGAGTTGAATTTGCCGTATCGCGGCTTGGACGAAGGCGAACTGCGGTTGGCGATGATCGAATTCGCAAAATCGCCCGATGCGGGGCGGGCCGGCTTGCTGTTGATCATCGACGAAGCGCAAACGCTGCCGGTGCGTTTGATTGAAGAGGTCCGGATGATCACCAACGTGGTGGTGGGGGGCGAATCGCGATTGCGGCTCGTGTTGTCAGGCAATTCGTCTCTGGAAGAGCGGCTCTCCAGCCCCAAGCTGGAATCGCTCAGCCAACGAATCGCGGCTCGCTGCTACCTGCAGCCGTTGAACTACGACGAGACGGCGGCCTACACCCGCGCACAATTGGCCGTGGCCGGCGGCGACCCGGACCGCATCATGACGGGCGACATCTGGTCGGCCGTGTATCATGCGACCGGTGGTATCCCCCGCCTGATCAATCAGGTCTGCGACCATGCGCTGATGTTGGCCGCCGTCGCTCGCCGTCCGGCCTTGGATGCCGCCGTCATCGAGGAGGCCTGGGCCGACTTGCAGCAACTGCCCTTGCCTTGGCCCGCCAAAACCAGCCCGAAACAGGCTGCTGAAACCGTCGTCGAGTTCGGTGCGTTAGCAACCGGCGAGGACGGCGATGCCCGGTGCGAAGGTGGTGCGCCGGAAACGGATCTGCCGGAACGCGAGTTGCCGCAGCGCGAGCCGCCGGAGCCGACCGCTGCAACGCGTCCGGAAATCATCGATCTGACCAGTCAACTGGAACAGATCGAGCTGCACGTCGCCGAGTGGGACAGCCCGGAGATCACGACCGCGGATGACGCTGCGCCGGACGCCGAGCCGGCAACGTTGGTGCCATCCGCCGGCCAGTCGGACGCGGTTCGGGCGGAAAACCCCTTCGGTGACTATTTTGAGGAGGAAGAGACGATCCTGGATCATTACGCATTGCTGGAGGCCAAATCGAGGCTGCTGGGGAAGGGGCCGCTGAGCCCTCTGGAACATGAATTCACGGCGGCGGTCCAGACGATCTTCCAGCCGTTGACGGAGGATCGCGGCTCGGCTCGCCCTCCTGTGTCCGACGACCCGGACACTGCGGCGACGTCCGCTGCACCTCAAGAGATCAACCAGCCGGCCGAGGCGGACGACGAGGCCGCAATCGCGGCGGTCGTCCAGGACGGCGAGTCGTTGGAGGACATCGCCCCGCACGACGAGCCCGCTACGCTGCGTGTGGCGGCGCTGCGGGATTTGCCGCCCGACGACAGCGACTTGATCGTCGTCATGGACGCCGAAGCGCGGGTCGGTCAACTGAGCCAGACGCCCGGCAAAGCGCATCGTCAGGAGTACCGCCGTCTGTTCACCAAGCTCCGCGAACGCTAGACTCTCCGGGTGAGGGCCCCATCCGGGTTTCTTGGGCTCGTTAGCAGCCTGGCTTTTCCAAGGAAGCCGGGCGGCTGGGATTGCGGCAGCATTCCGCGTTCAGAGAGGCCTGCGGATGTCAAAGCGTATTTGTCTGGTCACGGGAGGCGCCGGGTTCATTGGCTCGCATCTCGCCGAGTCTCTGGTCCGCCGTGGCGACGCCGTGCGCGTGTTGGACAATTTGAGCACCGGGAAGCGTGAGAATCTTTCGGCCTTCGTGCGGGACGTCGAGTTCATCGAGGGCGATTTGAACGACCTGTCGGTGGTCGAACGGGCGGTGCGCGGCGTGGAGTACGTTTTTCACCAAGCCGCCTTGCCCTCTGTGCCGCTCAGCCTTCAGCGGCCGCTCGACACGCACCGGGACTGCGTCACGGCCACCGTGCACCTGCTGGACGCAGCCCGCCGCGCCGGGGTTCGCCGCGTGGTGTACGCGGCTTCCAGCAGCGCCTATGGCGACCAGCCCTTCATCTCGCTGCGGGAGAGCGACCTGCCGCACCCGCTGTCGCCGTATGCCGCCGCCAAGTTGGCCGGCGAATACTACTGCCAGGCGTTTTTTCACAGCTTCGGCCTGGAAACCGTCGGCCTGCGATACTTCAACGTCTTCGGACCCCGGCAGGACCCGCTCAGTCCGTACTCGGCGGTGATCCCGCTGTTCATCACCGCCATGCTGCAGGGGCGCCAGCCGATCATCTACGGCGACGGCCGCCAGACTCGCGACTTTTCCTTCGTCGCCAACATGGTCCACGGCAATCTGCTGGCCGCCGAAGCCGCGGGCGTCGCCGGGGGGATCTTGAACCTCGCCAACGGCCGGTCGACCGACTTGCTTACGCTGCTGGCCGCCTTGAATCGCCTGCTGGGCATGAACGTCCAACCGTGCCACGAACCGCCCCGCATCGGCGACGTCCGCGACAGCACGGCGGACATCACCCAAGCCCGCCGCTTGCTGGGCTACGAGGTACAAGTCGATTTCGAGGAAGGCTTGCGGCGATCCATTGACTACTATCGGTCCCTGTGAGCCACGCTGCCGCATCGCCGCCGCAGATGCGGGGAGACGTTCCGCGGACGTGGTGGGGCATCCCAGTTCGTCTTGATGAAGATTGTGCCCATGTGGACGCGTACTCGCTTGAGTTGACGTTGGGAAGGACGAGCTAATTGACGCGATCCAAGCCGCCGGCGGAGCTGATCCGAATCGCGGCAGGCACGGGCTGCATTTCGGTCGGATCGAGGGCCCGGCGATTCATGACCACGTAGAGCTTGGTGAGACTGATCGGGTAGGTCACACTGCGACCGCTGCCCTTGACGCGCTGGCAACGGCCGCCGGGGGATGAATAGATGATGGGCGACCGCGCATCGATCGGGAACTGGATGAAATGCCAGCCGTCGAAATTGATGGACAGTTCGCCCGGCCAGTCGTGCCATTCGTGGCCGTGCGTGCGCCAGACGGCCCCTGCGGCATCCTGGAACTCGAACACCACTTTGCCCCACGACGAATTGCCCTTGACCCATAAGCCGAGCGTGTGCGGCTCGCCGGGAAGCGGGGCGGGTGTGGCGGCGGTGATGACGCCGTATTCACCGATGTAGTCGGACAACCCGCTGTCGCCGTGCAGCTCCAGTTCCAGGCACGGCCCCCGCTCCTCGTCTTCTACGCGGCGCAAACTGAACTTCCCCGGCACGTGACGGGGCAGTTCCCCGGTCTGCTTGGTCAGGCTCTCGTCGCTGCCCAGGCTCCAGCAGGATGCGCCGTCCAGCTTGTCGGCCACGTGAAATCCCTGGGGCGTCGGTTCCGTGATCTGGCGCAGCACGCGGGCCGCCGCCAGCGGTTGGGTGGCGATCAAGTACTGCGGTGCGGGGCCGGCGGCCAGCACGAACTGGCCGGAGCGAGCCGAGGGTTTGGAGACGGCGCCGTAGAAATCCGTCAGTTCCAGGTTTGCGTCCGGCGGAAATTCCAGCGCCAATTCAACCGCCGCCCGCGGCGTCCACACCGCGTAGGCGCGTCGGCCGTCGGCTCGCTCGAATTCCAGGGCATAGACGGTCAGCGAACCCGTCGGCACCTTGCGGCGGAACTTCACCTGGTCGAGCGCATTGGTCAGCGCGGCCAGCGCCACGTAAGCGGGTCGGGGGTACAACAAGGGGTAGCGCCGGCACAGCCCTCC
>CAZAQY010000173.1:0-18365 GCA_964486845.1 uncultured Pirellulaceae bacterium | reverse complement strand
TTGGTAGTCGCTGCGAGCCAGTTCCGCGCGTGCCGTTTGGGCCTCGCGGCTATCGGCCCCATACGACCAGATCGTTTTCGATTCGGATCGCAACATGACGATCCCGGCGCCGACCATACCGCCGATCACTGCTGTCAAGACCCACAATAAACCCTTGGGAAATCGCAACATCTTCTCTCTCCTTTCTTACTCAAATGGTCTCGGTCGTCTCGGAGACGCGGCCCCTCGTTTTCGCGGAGACCGCATCGTTGATTTTGAGTTCTTCGGGGCCTGCCAAAGGCTTCCGCGATAGGCTGGGCACCCGGGCTTTCAGCGTCTTAGTTGCCGTCCACCCCTCTGTCTTGCACCCACGGGAACGGTGCCTCAGCAAATGCAACCAACGTGCCAACGATCCGTAACTAACAACGCCAGTTGATCTTACGTCTTCCGAGAAAGACGAGGCCATGAAACAACCATCACGGATCTGACAAAATGGCAGCAGCCAAACACGAAGCCATTTCCCCAACACGGAGCCATCTCCCCAAAGCTCGCCCCGCCGGCGAAACAAGCAGTCAGAAGATTGCATTTGGCGTGTTTACCAATTAACTTATGAGAGGGCTGTGCCGAACGCATCGAAAATGACGGCAACTGGAAGCGGCAGCGAGAGGAGACAAAAACCATGAAGACGATTCGCCTGTTCGCCGGGCTTGCGGCGGTGTGTGCGCTGTGCAACCTCGCGTCATCCTCCGCCACGGCTCAGATCGGCCTGTGGGGCGCATGGGCACCCTGGTACACCTATCCGTATGCGCCTTACACCTACAGCTACGGAAGCATACCGAGTCCGCCGTACTTCGCGGTCCACCCGCCGGTCTACTACGGGCCTCGAATCCGCATGGCGTATGGCCACAGCCCGATCGCTCGTCCGCCTTTGACGGTCGTTGACGTCCGCGGGCAGCAAGAGAAGCCGGAGGCGCCGCTGCAAAGCGGACTGACGATCTGGAACCCGTATGTGGCCAATGCCTCCGCCGAGTCGGTCAAAGGGACCGTCGCCGCCGGCCCGCAGGCCGTCGAGAACCCGTACTACTCCCGAAAGAAGGACAAGAAGGAGAAGAGGGCCTCGAAGCGCTGATCCTCGACGCTTGCCGTCGAGTTCTTCAGGTTGGCGTCCCACTCCTGAGCCGATACTCGGAGCCCGGCCAGAAGCGTCGAGGATTCACTTGCGCCTGCGCAAGAGCCCCAGAACTACGGAGGCGGCACGCTGCCGTCCGAACTGCCCAGGGTGCCGTGATTGGTGCCGTCGTCCTGGTAAAGCAGATCGAGCCCGCCCAGGTTCAAGAAGTCGTAGTTGAACTCGCCGGCCGGGGGCAGGTTGTAGCTCTTGTTGCCGCTGAGATCGACGATCCAGGAACCGGCGCCGCTTGCCAATCGAGCCACGAACTCACGATGCTGCACGCCCAGAATGACGTTGTTCAGAACCATCGTGTTGTCGTACACTTCGAGCGTCGAAGCCTCGGTGCCGGTATACAACATGCTCAGGCCTTCCGCCCCGTTCTGTTCCATGGTGTTACCTGAGACAACACTGTCCTCGGCAAACAGCCCGGCCTGCAGATGAATGCCGTTCACCCTGTTTTGCACGAGCAAGTTGTCGCTGATCGCCCCGGAGAATTCTCGGCTCAGGATGGCCTGGATGCCCGTCTGGGCTTCGGTGATCGTGTTTCCGCCGACCGTCCCCTGGAAATCGACGCCGCTGATGTCGATCCCGTTTCCCATCGCGCGTTCGACGGTATTGGCGGTGATGCCGACGTGGTCTCCGTCGACGACTTGGATGCCGTGCAAGCCCGCAAATTCGATGGTGTTGTCCGCCACCACTCCGTGCTCGACGCCAACAAGCACCAAGCCGCTAGTGTCGACGATTACCAGCCGATTGCCGCTGACGTCGACGTGGCTGCCGGTGACGATCCGGATACCGTCGCCGCCGACGGTTCGGAGGACGTTGTTTGCCAGAGTTGTATTGGCCACGTTATGGACGGCGATCCCGTTCTGGAGGGCTTGTTGAATCTCGTTGTCCAGGACTTCAAGGCCCATGCCGCCGTCGACCAGCAGGCCGTTGGCGCCCGCCAAGGCAATCTGGTTGTCGACCAGGGAAGCGTTGGCAGCGTCGCCGACCCGGATGCCGTTGCCGCCAGCGGCTCCGATCGCATTTCCGGCGATCGCGGCGCCGGTGCCCGTTCCTATCTGGATACCGTCCTGTCCGGCCGACTCGATCGAGTTGCCGCTGATGTCGGCGTTGTCCGCATCGGCCAGCGTGATGCCGTACCCGCCGACCTCTCCGATCTGGTTGCCTGAAACCGTGGCATCCGTTCCCGTGATGAACTCGATCCCATGGCCCTGTGCCGATTCGATCAGGTTGTTGGTGACGCCGGCGTTGACGGCATCACCCAGCGTGATCCCGTCGCCCAGGGCTGTATGGATTTCGTTGTTGGCCACGTTGACGCTCTGGCCGTCGATCACCTCGATCCCGTGCTGCCCCACGTTGCCGATCTGATTGCCGGTGATCTGGGCGTAACTTCCGTCGGTCAGCGCGATGCCGCTGCCGAGCGCCTCCTCGACGGTATTATCGGTGATGATCGCACCCGGCCCTGCGACGACTTCGATACCGTCGCCGTCCGCCTGCTGGATCACATTGCGGGTCAGCGCGACGTTCGTGCCGCTGGCCATGAAGATGCCGCTGCCCAAGGCCTGTGCAACCGTGTTGTCGGCCACGGCTACGTTGAATGCGTCCTCGATCCAGATGCCTTGTTGACGAGACCAGATCGCGTTGTTGGCGACGGTGACATCCGACACGCCGGACATCCACACCACGCCTGCCTCGCCGAGCGTGTCCCCGATGCCGATCACTCGAAAGCCGTTCAAGGTCGCGCCGCTGCTCATTTGCACGCTGCCGAGGATCTCCGGAGCGGCCGATAGGTCCGGCGACGCTCCGGACAGCGGCAGTTGTATCCAGCCGACATCGGTCTGCACGAGTTGGACGGGGGCATTGGACAGCAAGGAAACCCCGTCCGGAACCACGAACATCGGCGTCGGCTGGTAGTTGCCACCGTACGGTGTGTACACGATCGTGCCCGGCGTGGCTGCGGCCATCGCCTGATCCAGGGTTCCGAACGGCCGCTCGAACGAGCCGTCGCCGCCCGTCGCACCTTCCATGACGTGGACGATCTGCCAAGGATTTCCGCCGGTGGTCGCCCGGTAGGTGCCGTTGCGGATGAACCCGACAGACAGCCACAAACAGACCCACAGAAATCGTTGCCGCATCGCTTGGCTTGTGCGAATAAGGTCGGCGGTGTAAGGGCGGCGCGCGAGGCCCTCCCGCTGGCGTGGTCTCACGGTCTCCTGGTATTGTTGTCGGTAGGAGCCCCGCCCCTGTTTGGGGCGATTCGCGGCCGATATCGAGTTTTCCGCTTGGCGCGGCGGATTTCCAGGGCTGGTCGCGCCGTTACGCAAGGCTGCGGGAATTCATGCGACCCCCATGTGCCGCACAACCTGCCGTCAACGTATAATCGGCATCGCCGGGACGATGCGGAGCGCCGCTGTAGCTCGAATCGCCAGCGTGGGGCGCGGCCAGACCAAGCACGGACGACCGGACGTCCAATCGACAACGAGAACATCGGAGGTGCGTAATGCCGAGACCAAGCAGGAAATACGTTCTGGCAGCCTTGCTCTGCTGCGGATTCTGGTTTGCGGGCGACTTCCGCGGCTGGGCGGCCGATTCGCCCGCCGCTGCGTCCGGTCGTGCGGACGCCGAGCCGCAGGTCGATGCCGGAATCCTTGGCCAGATCCGCCAACGGATGCAGGAGTTCGTCGACCAGCAGCAGGTCTCCGGCACCGTGACGCTGGTCGCGTATCGCGGCCGCGTGATTCACCTGGAGGCGGTCGGGTTGGCCGATGTGGAGAGCCGTCGTCCGATGCGCCCGGACACGATGTTCTGTATCGCCTCGATGACCAAGCCTATCACGGCCACGACGGTCATGATCTTGCGGGACGAGGGCCAGCTGTCGATCGACGATCCGGTGTCGAAGTACATTCCGGCGTTTGCTGAGGTGCCGCTGCGAGACGGAAAGCCCAAGCAGGCGATTACGCTCCGCCACTGCCTGACGCATACCGCCGGCCTGAGCGGCAGCCAGCAAAACGAAGGGTCGCTGCGGGAAACGGTCGAGAAGTTGGCCCAGCGTCCGCTGGATTTCGAACCGGGCACCAAGTGGCAGTACAGTCCCGGCTTGAGCGTCTGCGGCCGGGTGGTGGAAGTCGTGTCGGCCAAACCGTTTGATGAATTCCTGGCCGAACGGATCTTCCGCCCGCTGAAGATGGTGGATACGACCTTTCACCCATCGACCGCGCAACAGCAGCGACTGGCTCGCCTGTACCAACCCGGCGAAGGCGGCAAGTCGCTGGCGCCCGCCACGCATTGGCTGGTGGACCCTTCGCCGGACAGCAGTCCCAATCCGTCCGGTGGACTGTTCTCCACGGCGGCGGACATCAGTCGATTCTACCAGATGCTCTTGAACCAAGGCGAGTTGGACGGCCGGCGGATCGTGTCGGCCGCGGCAGTCCGCGAGATGACCGGGATCCAGACCGGCGAGTTAAGGACCGGTTTCACGGACGGCAACGCCTGGGGCCTGGGCTGTGGTCTGGTGCGCCGGCCGCAAGGCGTCACGGCGATGCTTTCGCCCGGCACGTTCGGCCACGGCGGCGCGTTCGGCACGCAAAGCTGGGCCGATCCGCAGCGGCAAATGATCTTCGTGCTGATGATCCAGCGGACGGGCTTCGGCAACGGCGACGCTTCCGACATCCGCCGCGTGTTCCAGGAATTGGCCGTGAAGGCCATCGGAGGATAGGGATGGGCGGTCCGAGGCTTTCGCAGACTACGTCTCGATACGAAGACGTCGCCGGGGAGAAATCCCACGGGGTGACCTACACCCCGGCCGTTCTGGCCGATTTCGTGGCTCGTCAGATCGTGGCCGCCGCCCAGACGTTGCCTCGCGACGGCAAAGTGCGCGTACTGGATCCCGCTGTCGGTGAGGGCCAGCTGCTTGTCAGCCTCCTGCGACAACTCCGTAGCAAGCCAATTGGGGAAATCGAAGTTCACGGTTTCGAGACCGATCCGAACGCGCTGAGGATGGCGTCCGTGACGCTGGCCAAATCGTTTCCGGACGTCACGCTGCGTCTCCAGCAGGCGAACTTCCTGGATTTCGTGTTGGACGAGTTCGGAAGCGCCGGCCATTTACGGCTCTTCCAGTCGCGTACGCCGGATCGCTTTGACTTGATCATCGCCAATCCCCCCTACGTGCGAACGCAGATCCTGGGAGCCGAACAGGCCCAAGAGCTGGCCAAGCATTTCCGGCTGACGGGGAGAGTGGACCTGTACTACGCATTCCTGCTCGGCATGGCAGAAGTGTTGCAGCCGATGGGCGTCGCGGGCGTGATCGTGTCGAACCGATTCATGAGCACGCGGGCTGGCGGTGCGGTTCGCAAGGCGGTCCTGAGCCGATTTCGAGTGCGGCATGTGTGGGATCTTGGCGACACGAAACTGTTCGACGCCGCGGTCCTGCCCGCGGTCCTGCTATTGGAAGGGCGTGAGAGTCGGGAAGGTAGTCCGGCAACCTTCTCTTCGATCTACCTGACGAACGAGACCACGTCCGCGACGGCTAGTGGACCGATCGAGGCGCTCAGCACTGAGGGTCTTGCGCGCGTACCGGATGGCCGTTGCTTCCGCGTGCGGCACGGGCGTCTAGACACGGGGGGCAGCCGAGACGGCGTCTGGCGAATTGCCAGCGAGTCTGCTGACGCTTGGCTGGCCACGGTCGCATCTCGCACTTGGCGTGTCTTTGCTGACGTAGGCAAGATTCGCGTGGGTGTAAAGACGTGCGCAGACAAGGTCTTCATCCGATCCGACTGGGATGACTTGCCCGAACAGGAGCGGCCGGAGTTGCTGAGAATCCTCACGACGCATCATGTTGCGCGTCGGTTTCGAGCCCTTTGGCCACAACAGCCGCGGCGGATTCTCTATCCGCACGAGACGGCCAATGGTCAGCGGCGCGAAGTCGACTTGATGCGGTATCCGCGTGCGCGGGCATATCTGAACCGGCATCGAAAGGCACTCGAGTGCCGGACGTATGTATTGGATGCAGGCCGGCAGTGGTATGAAATCTGGGTCCCGCAGGACCCCGACGCTTGGGACCAGCCAAAACTCGTGTTTCGCGATATCACCGATCGACCGACCTTCTGGATCGACGAAGACCACACGGTGGTGAACGGTGACTGCTACTGGATGGTTGCTGACAAACGACATGCCCCGCAGCTTCTTTGGCTTGCGGCCGCCGTAGGCAATTCCTCGTTCATCGAGGCGTACTACGACCATCGCTTTCACAACAAGCTCTATGCCGGTCGTCGTCGTTTCATGACGCAGTACGTCGAGCAGTTCCCGCTGCCGGATCCCGATCGTGCTGTCGGGCAATCCATCATCCGGAAAACGCGTGAGCTTTACGACGTGTGCGGCCAGCCTGGCGCCGATCTAATTGCGACGGAACTGGATCGCCTCGTCTGGGAGGCATTTGGACTACCGGTCGAAGAAGTCGGCGGGTAATGGAATCTGCAGTTTCTTGTTCAGCACTCGCCCCTGGAACTGCGGAAACCGCTGAAAGAACTCCTGACCGGTCGTAACGATGATGTGAGTGAGGAGCACGGCACTACCACTGGGCTCACCGTACACGACGGCGTACCGTACGTCGCAGTGTCGCACTTGCCGTCCGGCGAGGTTGGGCACATCCAGAGGTTCCGTGCTGTTGGGCCGCACCAACCCCAAGTCGATCGTAGGAGCAGTCTGAAGCTTGACCTCCAGCAACTGGTGCCGAATATCCGGAAAACGTCCATCGTCTTTGTAAGTTCGATAACCCAAGGCTCGGCAGACGAGTCGATGCAGGGCACTTCCTCGATTTCTTTCCTGGTCGCGGCCAGCGTCCGAAAGTCGCTGGCCTATCAACGCCTGAAGACGGCGGAAAACGAGCGCGACGGGAAGGATCTGCCCTGCTTCCGGAGGACTCACCGGTGACGTGTCAAACGGTACATTCCCTCCGGTAGACAGCACAGGCCGTATGGCCTCGGTATCGGTGAGCGTGACAAGTTCGCACGCAGACTCTCCGACGTTGCAGCGCGCTTGGTACTTCTGGGTCAGTGTGCCCGTCGAATCCAGGATAGCCAAGGTATCGGGAACTGGATAGCCCAATCGTCTGCAGATGTGCTGCTTCACGAACTTCGAACGGCTGCGCAGCGGCAACCCGGTGAGGCAGACGCATCTCGGAACACGAGTTCTGACGATCGTTCTAGCCGGCTTTGCATACGCGAGAAGCCGCGGTACGATCGTGGGGTTAGGTGTTCGAGTCCCTTACGACGGGAGCCGCTTGATGGATCATGTGGAACGATTTCGAGCCGTGATGAGTGGCCAGCCGGTCGATCGCTTGCCGATCTGGGAGTGGGCCATGTGGTGGGACGAAACGATTGCCCGCTGGCGGAACGAAGGGCTGCCGGCCGAACTGGACTCGGTCTTCAACATCGCGCAGTATTTTGGGCTGGACCCCTACCAGCAGTTCTGGTTCAGCACCACGGATCCCACGATCGAGGCCGTGCAGCACCATGTCGAGGGCATTGTGTCCAACATGGACGACTACCTCCGGGTGCGGCCTCGTTTGTTTCCGGACCACTCCGCTGCGATCGCCTCGATGGGCCCCTGGGCCGGCCGCCAGGCGCGCGGCGAGGCGGTGGTCTGGATCACGCTGGAAGGCTACTTCTGGTTTCCGCGCACGCTGATGGGCTTCACCAAGATCAGCCTGGCGTTCTACGATCAACCGGAACTGCTGCACCGCATCAACCAGGACTTGACCGACTTCAACCTGCAAATCCTCGAACGCGTCGCCAAGGTTTGCGTGCCGACGTTCGCCACCATTGCCGAGGACATGTCGTACAACCACGGGCCGATGATCTCCGAGCGGCACTTCGACGAGTTCATCGCGCCCTACTATCGGCAACTGATTCCGCGGCTTCACGACCTGGGGATTTCCGTCTTGGCCGACACCGACGGTGACGTCACGCAAATGGTTCCCTGGTTGTTGCGGGAAGGGATTCACGGCGTGCTGCCGCTGGAACGGCAGGCGGGCGTCGACGGGATGCGGTTGCGGCAGAGCTTCCCGACGCTGCAGATGGTCGGCCACTACAACAAGATGGTGATGAACCAGGGCGAGGCGGCGATCCGCCAGGAATTCGAGCGGTTGGTGCCGCTGATGAACAGCGGGCGGTTCATCCCCAGCGTCGACCATCAGACTCCGCCCGGCGTGTCGCTGGAGGAGTACCGGGTCTACCTGCGCTGGCTCAAGGAGTACGTACGTTCGTAGTGCCGCCTTCAAGCGGTCGGTAGCAACGGTGGCCGAAACAACTTCCCGATTCTGGACCGCGTTGCTACCGGCTGAAGCCGGCGCTACGAGCGTCCCACCTTGACCACCACCATCGTGATATCGTCACGGGGTTTGTCTGTCCCCAGGTACTCGCGCACGGCGGCGTGCAAGGCGTCGATGATTTCGGATGCGTTCTTGTCCCGGTTCTCGCGCAGGATCTGCAGCATTCGCGCCGTCCCGAACAACGGCCCCTGCGTCTGATGCGCCTCGGTCAGCCCATCGGTGAACAAAAACAGCAGGTCGCCGTCGGCCAACGGAACGGGGCCGCGGGGGGGGAACTCCGCGTCGGGCAACAGGGCCAGCGGTGGGCCGGTACTTTCGAATTCCGTTTTGATCTCGCCGGCGGCGTCCAATACGTAGCCTGACGGGTGCCCGGCGTTGACGCAGGTCAGCGTCCGGGATTGCGCGTCGATACGGCCAACGATCAGGGTGATGAACGTCTCGCCCGCCGTCTCCTGGTGCAGTCGGGCGTTCAAAGTTCTCGCCATTTGCGGCAGGTCGCTGGACATCTCGGCTAACAGATGGAATCGAGCGTGAAGCAACGCCGTAATGATGGCCGGACCCACACCATGGCCGCTCACGTCCGCCAGCACTACCGCGAGCGAGCCGTCGGGAAGCCGGAGATAGTCAAAATGGTCCCCGGCTGCGAACTCGGCCGCATAGCAACGGCCGGCGATGTCAAAGCCGGGCACTGTCGGCGGCTCGTGGGGCAGGATCTGCTGCTGGATTTCGGCGGCCGCCAGCAATTGGATCTCCTGCCTGCGCAGTAGCTCTTCTGCGTGTTTACGTTCGGTGATGTCCCGAATGGAACAGAAGACGAACAATCCCTCGTCCGTCGGCATGGGGCCCAGCGCAATTTCGACCGGAAAAACGTGGCCGTCCCGGCGCCGGGCGGAAAGCTCCAAGCCTCCGCCCATCAATCGGATGTGAGGCGCCGAATTGTAATCCGAGCGTTGTTGCACATGCCGCTGCCGGTGACGCTCGGGAACGAGCACCTCGATGGGCTGCCCGAGCAGGGCGCCGGGGGGATAGCCGAACATCTCCTCGGCGGCGGCGTTCACGAGCACGATCAGGCCGTCCTCTCCCGTGACAAGCGTGGCGTCGGGAGTCGATTCAAGGAGCCGGCGGAACCACTTCTGGCTGCGCTCCAGCTCGCTCACCGCGCTGTTCAACTGATCCTGGGATGTCCGGGCCGCCAAGGCTGCCTGCACGCGCTGGGTCATGACACCCGCCAGCGCCAAGCCCGTGATGGCATAAACGTTCATGAAGATCTGCAAGTCGAACAGGGGGTCTTCGGTACGATAGGCACCGACCCCTCGCGAGACGCCCCAAATCGCGGCGAGGCAAAGCAGGAGCGTGGCCGACGTAATCTCGAACAGGTCGAACCGCAAGGCGACCCAGATCAGCAGGACCATGGTCATGTAGACCAGATTCTGGGCAAGCCGCTCCGGGAGCCAAGCACCAAAGATGCACTGCCCGGCGGCCGCCACGCAGAGCAACAACAACACGTACTCGGCCCAACGCGTGGCAGTCAGGATGCGCCATCTGCGTTCATGACACGCCAAGACAAAGGGAACCACAATCATCAGGCTGGCCAAGTCACCCAGCCACCAGGTCCACCAGTTTTGCACCAACTGCGGCCCGCTCACCAGACCGTCCAGGCGGAGACTTGCCACACCCACGCTGGCGGCGATCACACAGGAGCCGCCGGCCAGCGCGACAAATAGGAAACTGTCTGGGACTTTGCGGAACAGCGTCCGGACATCCAGGAAGTGTCGGACCAGCCAACACGCCAGCACCGCTTCCAGCGTATTGCCCAAGGCCATCGCACAGGCGGCTGCCCACGAAACATCCGTCGTCAAGTTCGCGATGACCGAACCCAACCAGATGCCCGGCCAGACTCGACAACCCGCCAGCAGCAAGACCGCGACCGCCAGTCCCGCGGCGGGCCAAACCGCGGTGGCATTGCCCGGTGGGATCGCGAACGCCAAACCGCCCTTGGCCGACACGGCATAGCCGGCCGCAAGCAGGCCCACTGTCGCCGCGTACCGCAGGGGTCGGGAAAACGTCATCGTCGTGCAGCCTGCTATCCGCCACGTGCCTGGAACATGCGTCGCCGTTGTGGAGGCAGATCTTGCCCGCCTTGCCTACACGGCACTGTCCGGGCGTGCAATCAGATCGAGCGGCGATAACGCCCGCCGCGATGCGGCCAGACCTGCCCATCCATCCTAGCTTTTTCGCCGCGTAGTAGTAGACTGCAACATGGGGGGCGGGCTAATCATCTGTACGGATCGCCCCGCGATCGCGGCAACTCCGCGCGGCATGGGAGAAAGGTCATGAACTTCCGATCCTGCTTCCCGGCGGTGGTTTCTCTCCTCGGCTGTTTCATGTCCGCACAAGCAGGGGGAGAAACCATCCAAATCGAAAACGCCGGTGCGGGCGAATTCCACTACTCGTTCCGGCGTGCTGAGGACCGCGTGTGGAGCACGACGTTCGAGTTGGCCCCGCAGCAGACCCACGTCCTGACCGCCACCGGACCGGTCGTCGTCAGCTACTGGACGGACAAACCCCGGTTCGCGACACTCCAGCCCGGCCGCACGTATCGCATCGCGGACGTCCGGCGTGGCGAACTAGTGCCGGTCACAAGGGTTCTGAAGCCGTCCGGCGAGACGGCGACGCCCCGCGGCGAGCCGTCCGCCGCCGTCGCGCCGGGGCCGGCGAAATCGTCTCCCGCCGCACCAGAAACAACGCAGGCCGACGATGGCACCGAGGTTCGTATCGTCCGCGTGCGTGCGATCGCCGACGGCATCTATCGCCGCGTGGTGGACAACTGGCGACAGCGGATTCAAGACGCCGTGTCGGGAGCGTCCGAGTTCTTCGAGTCGAACTTCGGGGTCCGTTTTGTAGTAGCGGATATCCAACCGTGGGAGTACCGCGGACTCACGCACGATGTGAACGCCAGAATGAAGTCGCTGCTCGCGATTAACCCGCAAGACGCCGATCTGATCGTGGCTTTCATCGGATTTGGGGAGTACTGGAAAGCGGACGCAGAGGCGTACTTCACGGGCCAGTTGGGCAGGGGCATGCCCTTCGGCCAACACGTGATGGTCTCCGGCGACGACCACTACCATCCGAATCGCGACAAGTTTGTCTTGATCCATGAACTGGCACACGTTTTCGGCGCTTTTCATGTGAGCAACCACCGGTCCCTCATGTATCCCAATTTTCATGGCGTTCCCGCGGAGTTGGTGATCGAGGGCAAGTTCGAGTTGGAGCCTGCCCTGCGCGAAGTCATCATGGCGGCACGACATTTCGATTTCCAACGCGGCGCGGACAGTCTTCTTCCGGAAGCCCGCCATCGCATCGAAGCCCTTTCCCGTGAACACCGGCATCCCCGTGAGAGCCGTGCGCCGACGCTGATCGCCTACTCGTACGTGCTTCGGGAGCTTCGCGACTACGCCTGCGGCAACACGGGGCGACCGGCGGACGCGCCGGAGGGCTCGGCAGGGGACACTTCGCAAGCGGACGACATGCTGCAGCGGGGAGAAAAAGTGCGGGTCACGGCCGAGTCGACTCCGCTGCGCGTGGGCGACGCTGCCCTGTTCGACCTTGGCTTTGGCGAATTGCTCGAGGTCACGGAGCAGCAGGGCAAATGGGTCCGAGTCATTGCCCGCGACAGCGGCCTGCGGGGCTGGGTGCAGACGAAGCAGTTGCAGGAAGCTCCGCTGGAAGCGGTTTTCCGGCCGGGACAAGTCCGCGCCACAAACGTGGAAACCGAAGTCCGAACGCGCGGCCACCTGTTGGCCATCTTACCCCCCGGCATCTGGTACCAGGTCCAGCGAGTGGAGGCCGATCGCGTCGAAATCTTCACTGACAAACAAGATCTCGTTCCGTTCCCGGGTGCCAAGCTGGTTTTCGAGCCGGCGCTGGAAGGCTGGGTCTGGCGAAACCATCTGGCCCGCAGCAGGACAGCCGATATCGAAAGCCCCTAGTTCGGGTCATTCACCTAGCCAGCCGACATCCAGAACCGACGCCCCCGCGGGCAGCGTCAACTCCTCGATCACGAAATCGACCTCTTTCGTCGTGTTCTTCGTGAATTCGTTCTGTTCGTAGATCGGCGCTTCCTCGGCCGGATGGTAGATCCTTTGCGGCAACGTGACGTTCGGTTCACGGACCGCCTGTCTTGGCCGCCTCTTTGCGCGCGGCGCCGCCCAGCCTGCCCGCTTTGGAGCGGCCGTCTTTCCACAGATCGTACTGCGGGTCGGCATAGCGGGCGAAGAAGGCGTCCAGTTGGGCGGCGAGTTCCTGCTGTTTTTCCGCCACGGTCGGCTGGCCGAACAAGTTGAACCGCTCCTGCGGATCGGCCTGCATGTCGTACAACTCGAACGGCCCCTCGGGATGACGCGCCACGTACTTCCAGCCCTCCGTGCGAATCGCCCGCGTGCCTTCCATTTCATAAAACGTGACGTTCTCCCAGGCGATCTTTTCGCCCTGAAGCACGGCCGAGAAATCCCGGCCGGGCGACGGCTGCGGGCGCTGTTCGCTCAAGCCGAGGCAACTGAGCACGGTGGGCAGAAAGTCGTAATTGCTGACCAGCAGGTCGCTCGTCTGGCCCGCGGCGATCTTGCCCGTGTGCCGGAAGATGAACGGGATCTGCATCATCAGTTCGTGCGCGCCCACGGGTCGCATGTGGTCGCCCATGCCCCACAAGCCGTTCTGACCGCCCATCCAGCCCTGGTCGCCGGCAAACACGACCAGCGTCTTCTCGTCCAGATCCAACCGCCGCAAGGTCTGGAGGATTTCGCCCACGCCGTCGTCCACGCCGCTGACCTCCGCCGCCACGCGCCGAATCGACACCGGATTGTTCAGAAACTCCTTGTTATGGAACTGCCAAGGATGCATGGTGTCGCGCGGGAAGCTCAGCAGTTCCTTGTCCGCATAGTATTCGGCGTGCCGATTCCGGGCCGGATTCAACAGTAACCGGCCCAGCGCGTACGGACCGTTGTACGCGAGGTACAGGAAGAACGGACGATCCTTGTTTTCTTCGATGAACCGCACGCCGTGTTCGGTCCACAGGTCGGTCAGGTACTTCGGCTCCTGGCGAACCTCGCCGTTCTCGATGACCTGGGCGTCGTAGAATTCGGACGTATGGCCGTGTGGCATGGTGATCCAGTCCGAAAAACCCTCCTGGGGCGTCAAGTTCGCCCCCAGATGCCATTTGCCGCTGAGCCCGCACACGTAGCCGGCCTGCCGGAGAATCTTCGGCAGCGACGCGAACTCGCGGATCGTGCAGTACGCGTCCGGCCCCATCTGCGCGCTGGGCCGCTCGCCACCCAGGTAACTATGCACGCCGTGCTGCGAGGGGATCAACCCCGTGAGAAACGTGGCCCGAGTCGGCGAACAGACGGGATTGCTGCTCAGCGCCCGCGTAAAGCGAATCCCTTCGGCGGCCAAGCGGTCGATATGGGGCGTCCGGATGTCGGGGTTGCCGTAGCAGCCCAGCGTCCAGGCGCCGTGATTGTCGGTCAAGATGAAAACCAGGTTGGGACGCTCCGCTGCGGCGACGTGACCGCAGAGAAAGGTAACTACCGCCGACAGCAGAACGCAGGATGTCGGGCAAGGGCGACTGGACGAAATCGATCGGGCAGACATGGTTTCCTCCGTAGCTGAAATTCTATGCCGCAGCAGCTTCTGACGCAATCATTCGAGAGACCTGACCGGGGGGTGGAACGGCTGGTCGCTTTGAGAGTCCTGTCGCGCAAGATCGAAGGAATCCGGATGCCCTGCGTCGGTTCCATCGCGAGGTCAAGGCGTATTTTGCCCAAGCCCGCAGGACATGGAAGCAACTTGGCAAGAGCCAACCGAGTCGTCGACGAAAGGCCAGACGTCGCACGGCTGTTACTCAGCCCGCAGCAGCCGCGGGTTGGCCCAGTTGGCCATGTCGTGGATGTAGCCGTCGCCGGCGTCCGTGACCACCAGTCGCAGTTTCTGTACGCCCTCGACCGGCAGGTCCAAGCGATGGACTTCGCTCACGCCGTGCAGCGTGCCGCTGTCGAACAACTTGCGGTCATCTCCATAGACTTGAAACACGACGCTGCCGCCCCGTTCGGCGGCGCCTGCCAGGCAGGTGAAACGCGTGTAACGGCCTTCCAGGCGATAGACGATCTCCGACGGCGCATGCGTACCGAGGCCGGTGGAATAGCGTCGCCCGCCCAGACGCAACGGCTGCTCCGTCACGTCGCGGTTGCGGCGCGGCTGACCGTCGTTGTTCGGCGTCCAACCGGAGGCAGCCGATTCCCAGGGGAGCGTGAGCAGATCTACCCAGCCGGCGCCGGCTTCGTCCGCTGCGGGATCGGCCGGTTTGGGCGGCGAAGGCAACTCGACCACTTGGCGTTCCGCAGCCGAGCCGCGCAACGACAATAGATCCTCGCGCGGATGCTCGTCCAACGTCGTACGCAGCGCCGTCAGGATCGCGAGCAACGCTTGGTAATCCGCGTCGCTGGCGTCGGCAAACACCGTTCCCTGGCAGCGGCCCCAGCCTCCGGCGGCGACGGACAGCGGGGCGGCCAAGGCGCGGCTCAGTCGCAACTCACGGCGGTTCAGGCTCAGCCACCATGTGTCGTGCTGGCCGTCATCCGAACCGTGGCAACGGGCGCAGCGGCGCTGGAAGATCTTGCGCAGTTCCTGCCGCACAGGACGCGAAAAGATGCGGCGATGATCGAAGTACTCGGACTCGTAGCGGTCGTAATACACTCCGTTGGCATCGATCCAGGTCACCAGCCGTTCCCAGTCTTCGCTGGTGAGTTGCACGCCGTGGTGGCCGGCGCGGAGAATTTTCGTCAGTTCGGAGACCTTCGAGCCGTACGTGTACGGGGGACGAGCCACGACGTCGCCGGGATGGTCCCAGCGGTTCGAGACGGCGACGCTCAGATAGGGTAGCAGTTCTTCGTAGCTGACGCAGAACTGGTCCGTCAGGTCGTCAGTCAGGATGACGCCGTTGGCCGGCCGGTCGAAGGCGTGGCAGCCGACGCAGCGGGCGTTGAGCACCGGCTGGACGTCGCGGAGGTAACTGAGGACCTGGGTGCCCCAGGGCGGTGGGATGGGGTGGCTGGGCTCGCGGCGGAGGGCGGCGAGCACGGCGGACGAGGCGGGGGATGCGCCCAGGCTGGACGACGGCAAGGACGGGGTGCTGCCAGGGAGACCTACGGTCGCGGCCACGGCGGGGTCGGGAGACCCGTGCCGAACCAATTCCCCGCGCCGAACCGACTCGTCGGGAGACCCGCGCCGAGCGCCGGGGGCGTGATTGCGCGGTTCGTGGCAGCCGATACAACCGCGCTGCTCGCCGGGCTTCAGGCACAGGACGCTGCGCATCCGCTGGATTTCCAAACGGTCGGCGTCCAGCACGGCGAAATACACGTTGCGGTTGGCGGGCACGACGAAATGCGCGGAGCCGTCCGGCTCGACGGGCACCGTCCCCAACACGCGTTTGACGGTGAAGATCAGGGTGCCGGACGTGAGGACCACGCCGCCGCCGTGAACGCTCTCGCGAGGCACGTCTTCCAGGATGCGCAAGTAGCGGGCCGCGCCTCGCGGCACCTCCGGTAGCCCTTGGTAGACGTCGGCCAACACCAGCGTCGCGTCAGCGTCCCTGGAATCGGTCCCGGCCGGCGCCGGCGGCAAGACGTGCGGCTGCGGACGGGGCGCCAGCGGCACCGGCTCGGCACAGGAAATCTCCGGATCGCGGTACACGAGCCCCAAGTTGCCGTGCCGGTCGGCGACGTACAGCGCCCACGTCGTCTCCAGCCACGGCAGCACGGTGGGTGTGTACGAGCACAGCCACGTGTTCTCGTCCAGCGGCTGCGGATCGCTGAACCAGCCGGCGCGGCTGTCCTCGGCCTTCTCGCCCGTGATCGGCACGTAGGGCGTCAGCACGGTCAGCGGCTCTGGACCGTCGATGCCGCGCCGTACGTCGATCAGGCCCACCGCCCCGTGAGTCTGCCCGTGATGGGCCGTAAACAAGGCCATCACCAGATTGCTTCCCGGCACCGGCCGGGGAAACATGACCACGTTGGGCCGGATCGTGGCGTTGCCGTAGTAGGGCGAAACCATCCGCCCGTCGGGGTGCATGGTGAAGGGATTGTGCAGCGACGTGACGGACCGCTCGTTGTACTCCCAGCGGCCGTAGATGATGCGGCCGTCCGGCAGCACGGCCGGGTTAAAGTCGTTGAAGACGTTGAAGCTCAGCCGCCGCACTTCGGCGCCGGCTGGATCCGTCACGAACAGATTCGGCGAGTGCCGGTCGCCGCCGCACATCACGAAATGCTCCGAGCGGTCCGACGTGAAGCCGATCTGGCCGTTGGGCAGGTAGAACGGCTCGCAGTCGTTTTTCGGCCCGGCGGTGATCTGCCGCAACCCGCCGCCGTCCGCGCCGACCTCGTAGATGTGGTAGCTCAACTGGCCGTCCCAGTTGTCCGAGCCGTTGCCCCAGGCGAACAACAGCCGCCGGGCGTCCCAGTGCGGGCACAGATCGCGATACACGCCTTCGCCCAGGGAATCGACGACTGGCGTCACGCGGCCATCGGGCCGGACCGGCGACAACCGATAGACGCCGCCGCCCGGCCGGTTGAACAAGTGATGAGCGTCCATGAACGGCTGCTCGGAGAAGAACGGCTTGCGTTTGGCGAACAGCAGCGTGTCGAACGGCACGCGGGCCAACAGCAACTGGTCGCGCAGCGCGCTGGCTTGCTCGAACAGTCCGCGCCATGACGGCTTACCACCGACGGACCATTGGCCGGCGTTTCGCTGCAACTCGCACAACTTCTCGGTTGCCGCGCCGTCCGGCGTGTCCGTCAAGATCTGCCCGATGCTGGCGAGCACACCTGCGACCTGTTCCACGTGGGTCAGCAGCGGAAACCAGTATCTGTCGTCGCCGTCCTGCATCGCGATCAGGACGAGCCCGCCGCCGGGCGCATCCAAGTTCAGCGACAAGCGGCAGACAGAAGTCGTACCGGCGGCGAGTTCGATGGTCTGCTGGCCCAGGTCGTGCGTCCGGCTCGGTGTCCGGAACTCGCCGCGCAGGAGCAGCTTCAACGGCTGCGGCCCCGCGCTGCGAAACTCCAGGGACAGTTCATTTTCACCACGTTGCAGATCCAGCGGCGTCTCCACGTTCAACGCAAATCGCGCAGGCTGCGGCCGGAACCGCGCCAGCCGGTCGAACTTGCGATGGTACGCATGGTACCACTGGTCCTTGCCGCCGCCGCCAGGATGTTGGTAGCCCAGCACCTCCGCACCGGCGGCGATCTCATCCTCGGCCGCCGCCCCGCCCGCCTGGGATCGCTCGACCACGATCTTCCCGTCGCGGCTGCGAACGCGCACCGATCCTGATGCTGCGTCGGCCGGCAGCAGACACAGGGGAATCGGATTCGGCCAGCCGGCGGCCCCGTCCGCAGGAACCGGCAACACCGGCGTCCGCGCCGTTTCGGGCGTTTCCTGCTCCCAGCGGCCCAACAGATCTTCCCAATCGCGGATCGCAGCCAAGGATTCGCGGAAGTACCAATCCCGGCACTGTATGTCGCGCTCGGCGCCGATGCACGTCGCCAGCGTCAGCGTGCAAACCAAGCACGCCAGCGGGCATTGCTGTTTGAGAGGCATGGACGTCACTTTGATGACCGACGACATGCCTGCCACCTTTTCCTTCTCTTGCCCGCTGAAACGACTGCTCGCTTTAGTATACGCTTCCAAGCCTACTCGCGTACAGCCACAGTCGCTTGGGTCCGGCGAATCAATAACGGCCGTATTGTTGCCTTTCGCTCCGAGGCTGTGAAAAAATCGGCTCGTCAGCAGAATTTGTGGGTCACGCGGCGAGCGAAGCAATGTTGAAGCGGA
>CAZAQY010000172.1:0-18460 GCA_964486845.1 uncultured Pirellulaceae bacterium | reverse complement strand
GCCTTGCGGTTGCGCGAACGGGCGGTCTCGGTGGCTTCGCACGCCAGACTCAAAGTCGCCGGACCCCGATTGCAGGTTCAGCAGGATCTCGACCTCCGCGTCGCTTACGAACCCTTGCGGACGCTGGACTTGCTCGTTTCCCGCGCTCTGCTCGATTCCGGCGGCTTGAAGGTCATGGAGGGCTCCCAGGCGCTTCCGTTCAGTGAAGTCACCTCCTCGGAAGCTGCCGGCGGCGGCGAGACCCCTTCCCAGAAAGCCCCTCCCACCGACCGCCCCGTCCATGTGCAAGTGGATCTGCTGGCCGAGCGGATCGGTCAGATCGACGTGCTGTTGCAGTACGAATTGCCCACCCCCGCGCCCGGATTAACGGGAACAAGCCTGATGCAGGTCCCGTTTGTCGTGCCCGCCTCTGGCGCCGATACGGTCGTGACGACCAGCCGGTTGGAGATCGATGCCGGCGAGGATGCTCAAGTCCAACTGCAGAGCGGGGGTTGGGAAAGGGACGGTGCCGCCGAGCCGGCCGAGGCCCGTGAAGTGTACCTCTCGCGGGCCTTTCCGCCGGACGTGGAATTGCTGATCACGCGTCTGGACCGGAGACGGCGAACCTCCACGGCGGTGCAGCAGGCTTGGATTCAGTCGTGGCTGGGGTCTTCCCAGCAACGCGACCGCGCCGTGTTTCGCGTGTTGACGAACGAAGACCGCCTCGAGCTGCGCCCGGTCGACGGCGCGCGAATCGAATCGGTGATCCTCGACTCGCAACCGGTCCTCCAACACGGCAAGAGCGAAGCCGGGCCGGTAGCCGTCGTCCTGCCGCGAGTCGCCGAACCGCAGGAACACGTCGTGGAGATCTGGCAGACCTCCTCCCGCCGCCAACCGGGCTGGGGGACCGTGGTGTTGCAGGCCCCGGCGATCCACGGCGCGAGCGTGACGAAGCGGTTCTACTGGCAACTGGCCCTGTCCCCGAACGAGCGGCTACTGTTCTCGCCGGCCGCGATGACTCTGGAAATGCAATGGCAGCGCCGAGGCTTGTTCCTGGAACGCTTCGGCAGCCTGGACCAAGAGGAACTGGAGCAGTGGATCGGCGCCAGCCGCCAGGAACCGCTGCCCGCATCGGTCCCCCGTTACTTGTTCAGCGGTTTTGGAGACGTCGCGCCGATCGAAGTCGCCGTCGCGCCGCGGTGGGCCATCGTCCTGGTCTTTTCCGGTCTCACCTTGAGTTGCGGCTGGCTGTTGATCTACGTCCCGCGTTTGCGGCATCCGGCGGTGCTGTTTTTCTTGGGTGTTGCGGTCTTGGCAGCGACGGCCGCGGCTCCGGATATGGCCGCCGTTGTCGCTCAAGCGTCACTGCTCGGCCTGCTCTTGGCGCTGTTCGCTTTGGCCCTGAAGAGCATCGTCGATTGGCATCAATCGCGGCAAACCGTGGTCCGTGGGGTTCGCCGGCCAAGCCCCGAATCGAAGACGGCCCGGGCGGCCGTATCGGCCTCCAAGCTGGAGGGGCTCGCGCTGCCGTCGACGACCGCTACCGTGGGGGCCGAGGTTCCGCTGGGGGAGTCCGCGCCATGATCTCGACGGTCCGCGGGCGTCTGCGCAGAGCATGGGGCCGCCGGTCGGATTGGCGGAGCGCGGCGCATGGTCTCTGGACGCTGCTGCCCGGAGTCCTTCTGGCATGCAGCCTCGCGGGGGCAGCCGAAAGGCCGTCCGATCCGGCGCGCACGGCGGCGCCGCTGCGCTATCGCAAGGTTCTCGTCCCCAGCGAGTCGCTTCGCAACCTGGAGTCCGGCACGTTTCAGGATGAGACCTTCGTGCCGCTCAAACGCGAGGAATTCGAGCAGTTGCTGGGGGCCTTCGGAGCCAAATTTTTTGCTCCCCCAGCGGCGTCACGTCCGCAGATTCTGCAGGCGGTCTACACGGCCCGCCTGGACAAAGAACAATTGCTGGGCACGGCTCGGTTGACGGTCGTCCAGCGGTCCGACCCCGCGGCCCTCCTGTCGCTGGACCCCTGCAACCTGGTCCTGGCGGAGTCGCGCTGGCAGCCGGACGGCAAAGCCGGCGTCCTGCCGGATGCCGCCAATCCCGCCGCCGAAGGCACCTCCGCGGTTCCCGGCGGGAGCACCGCCGCCCCCCCGTCGACCGCGGGCACGGCAGACCAGGAGGCTCAGCCCGTCGAGGTGGGATACGGCGATGCCGGCCAACTGGTGGCGCTGGTCAACTCTTCCGGCTGCCTGCAGTTCAACTGGTTGCGGCGAGGCGCAAAGAACCCCGCGGGCGAGTTGGGATTCGATCTCCGGCTGCCCCACGCGATCGTCAATCATTTGCAGCTAACGTTGCCGGCTGACCTGCAGCCGGCAGCGGACGCCGCGATTGTCTCACCGTTGCCGGAGAGTACCGGGGCGGGCAGCGAGCGGTCCTGGTGGATCGAAGTTGGGGGCAACGCGAAATTGACGATTCGGCTCGTTCCGGTTTCGGGCGCCCCGGCGGCGCCGTCACTGATTCTGCTCCGGCAGGACCACCGTTATACTTGTGGACCCGATGCGGCCGAAGTCTCGGTCCGCCTGCGTTTGGATATCCACCAGACGCCGCTGTCCGAGCTGACACTGACGCTGGACGAGCCGCTGCAATTGTATCGGGCCTATTATCGGGATTCGCCGTTGGATTGGTCCGAGTTGAAGTCGGCGGCCCAGCGGCAGGTCACGCTGGCGTTGCCGGAGCCTCTCTTGGGCGACGGCCACGAAATCCGCTTGCAGGCCGTTGCGCCGGCCGATGTCGGCACCGAATGGCGTTTGCCTCGCGTGGCCGTGTCCGGCGTCTTTTGGCTGGAGGGCGTCAGCCGCCTGGAAGTTCCAGAGCCATTGCGGGTGGCGCAGCTGGAGACCGCCGGCTGCCGGCAACTGCAGGCCACGCCGTTGCCGGCGCCGCAACGCGGGGAATCCCTGGAGATCCGCGACTTCCAGTCCCAGCCGAAGATCATCGCGACCCTGCAGCGGCGTGCCGGCGAGGTCACTGCCCGGACCGTCACCAGGGTCAAGCTGGGGACGGCGGCGGTGAATCTCCAGTACGATGCCGAACTCACCTGCTCCGGACCGCCGCGGTACGATCTGGCCTTGGATCTCCAGCCGGGCTGGATGGTCGATCTCGTGGAGACCCAGCCGCGCGATGCAATCGAGGATTGGCAGGTCATGTTTCGCAGCCTGCAAAGCCGCAGTATCGCGATTCGCTTCCGCTGGCCGTTGCCTGCCGGCCAACCGCTGCGGCTGACGGTGCATGCTCATCGCCGCGGCGCCCGTCCCGGCGAGCGATTGCGAGGCCGAGATCTGCGGTTGGGGGTGTTGCGCGAGGCAACGGTCGCGCGGAGCGTGATCGCCGTGGCTCCCGACGCCACGCATCAAGTTGCCTTGTCGGGAGACGTCGGGTCGAGAAGGCTGGCGGCCGGGGACCTGTCGAGTTGGGAGACAGACCGTTTGCAGTCCGCCGAGGGGGCGGTCACGTTTCTGGACGGCGAGGCGGAGGAGGAAGTGAGTCTGGCGTTGCTCGGTGAAACGCCCAGTTACTCGGCGGAGATCCACATTGACTCGGCGTACAGCGAGAAGTGGGTCGAGCAGAACCTTCGTCTGCGCTGCCAGCCGATTGCCTCCACGGTGTCCCGGCTGGTCGTACACTTCTCCGAACCCTTGCCGGCCTCTCCGCGCTGGACGTGCGGCGGCGAGGAGGGTTCGGTGCTCGCGCGGGCGCTGGGCGACGGCGGGCAGGCGACCGGGGAATCGCCGGCCGGCAGCCATTCCTGGGAGATCGTTCTGCCGCGACCTCGTGGCGACGGGTTCGAACTGTTGGCGACCCGCTCGGACGCCTTCACGGGGTCGGCCCCGGTCCCTTTGGTTTCCCTGCCGGCGGCCGCTTCCCAAGTGGGCTACGTAACCCTGCGCTCAGCGACGCTTCCGCTGGCCATCGAATCGCGGAACGTGCGTGCGATTCCGGCGGAGCCTCCGCCGGCGGGCCGATACTCGACGACGCGGGGCGCGTTCCGCTACGATCCGTCCCTGGATTGCCGGTTGTCGGTGCGGGTCGCCGAAGAGCCGCCGGATTCCGCGTGGGTGAGGATTTGTGACTTGAGCACGACGGTCTTGGGGGATGGGCGGGCGCTGCACACCGCGGTCTGCCAGGTGGAGAACCACGGGCAGTCGCAGGTGCTGGTGGTTCCGCCTGCGGAAGCGGAACTGTTGGATCTGCTGGTCAACGGGCGGCCGATTTTCCGGCCTCGCCAGGCTGCGACACAGGCGGGCGTCGCGGTGAACTTGCCTGGCGGCGAGCGTTTTCCGACGTTGGTCGTTCGCTACACGACGCCTTGCCGCCGCAGCGCTCCTTGGGCGCGGGTCGCCGTCCCCTGGCCGAATCTGGGGATGCCGGTCTTTGAACGGCATTGGATCCTGCAGTTGCCGCCCGGCTGGGAGGTCGAATCCGCCCACGCGCCGGCGCGGGCGGACTGGAAGTCGCGGCTGTTCGGGCCTTTGCTCCGCACCCCGCCGGAGCCTCGCTTTGACCCACGGTCGGCGCGCGATTGGGCCTGGCTGGCGGGCCTCACGGAGTCGCCCGCCGATGCGGTCGGAGGCAGGGACGCTCCGTCCGCGGCGTCCACTTCGTCGCTGGCCGCCGCCGACACTCCCGGCCCGGGTTGGACAGCGACGCGGGTCCCGGTCTCGACCGGCTGGAACCTGCCGCCGTCCGCTTCTCGCGAGTCCCGTGCGCGCATTGTGCAACGCGACTTCTTCCGCGCCGGCGGATGGGCGGCATTGCTGGCCACGGTCGGGTTGATGGTCTGGGGTACTCGCCGCCGGCCGATGTGGTGCCTGCCCTTGACGGGGTTGTGGGGCTGCCTGGCATTGTTTTGCCCGGCGATGTGGGTCCCCATCGCCAGCGGCTGCTTTTTGGGCAGCCTGCTGTCGGTGTTGCTCGTCTGGCTGCCGCCGCCCGAGGCGCGGCGGCGCGCCCCGCCACCCTCGGGCTCGTCCCGTATCGTGCTCTCGGCCACATCGACGGCCGCCATGATCTTGCTGATCGTCCTGCTGTTGACCTCCGCCGCCTTGGCCCAAGGAGCATCTGCCCAAGGAGCGCCCGCGCAAGGGGCGACTGCCCGACCCGCGTCACCCCCGGCTCCGCCCGAGGGCGAAGCGGACAAGATCTACCGCGTCCTGTTTCCGGTCGATGACGATCAGCAACCCGCGGAGCCCTATGTTTACGTGCCTCAGGATTTTTCTAATCGCTTGGGGCGGGAGGCAGCCCGCGGAGGCAGCGCGCCCCAGCAGTGGGTGATCGTCGGCGCCGAATACCGGGTCGTCTTTGATCGAGACGCCGCCGGCCCGGCGTTGCAGGCTCGTGAATTGGTGGCCTTGTATCGCGTGCGGACCAATCTCGCCGGCATGCGGCTGGTCCTGCCGATCCGGCAGGATCAGGTCTACTTGCTGCCCAATCGGGCGCGGCTGGACGGCCGGCCGGCATCGGTGGCCTGGGAGGCGGAAGGGACGCGGTTGGTCGTCGAGGTTCCTGAGGCGGGAGAGGCCGACTTGGAGTTGGCCTTCCGGCCTCAGGTCGATCGAGGCGACGGCGTGCTTCGTTGCGAAGTGCTGATTCCCCGCGTGCCTACGGCCCGCGTCCGACTGCAAGTGCCCGACCACGTTTCCGACGTCGATTGCCCCGCGGCTCTGGGCGCCGCAACGACGGACGCGGCGGGGGAGCGCGTCCTTGCGTTGGGCCCCGCCGATCGGCTGGTGCTTCAATGGCCGTCCGAACCGGCGGCCGCCAGCGGCCCTCCGCCGGTGGAAAGCGAGCTGTTGACGTGGCTCAGAATCCGCCCGGGGGCCGTGGTGCTGCAAGTCAAGGCACGCTTCAAGAGCGCGGGAGGGCGCCTGTCGGAAGTCGGCCTGCTGGCCTCCCCGCAACTTCGCCTGCTCCCGCACCACGAGCCGGACCTGGTCCCCCTGGTCTCCGCTTCTGCCGGCGGCGATCAGCGGATTCGCTGGAGGCTGAAGCCGCCCTCGAAGCCCGAGCTGAACCTGGACCTCGAATTCGTGTTAACCGGGACTTCCGGTATGGGGACCGTGCGCGTTCCACGGCTGGAGGCGATTGCCGACCGCACGGCGAGGCGTTGGCTGGCAGTCTCGGTGGATGACGCGCTGAGCTACGAAGTGCCGGCCGAAGGTCGCGGCGAAGCCGTCGACGCCGCGGCCTTTGCCGCCGCCTGGGAAGCGGGGACGGTTCCTCCGCAGTTCGCGGTCGCCGTCCCGGATGGACAGCCGGCCTGGAGCGTGGCGACGCAGCTGCAAGCAGTGAAGTTGACGGCCGCCCAACAGTTGAACGTGGCGTGGGGCGCAGAACGTGCGGATCTGCAATTCGAGGCGCAACTGGAAGCCGCCGGGGGCAACGTGTTCGAGTACCGTTTGGAGGTGCCGGAAGGGCTGGAAGTTGGCGGCGTGTCGGTGCGGGAAGGCGAGGCCCTACTCACGGCGAGCTGGTCACGCCGGGACAAAAAGACGCTGGTCGTGCGTTTGGACCGGCCCCTGCCCGGAGTTCATCAGCTCCAGTTGCAGGCCGCGCTGCCCGCTCCACGGGGCGGCGAACTGGCACTGGGAAGGATCGAAGTGGCCGGGGCGGAAGTTCTCTCCGACACCGTGGCGGTGTACCGCCGTCCGTCGGCTCGCGTGACCGTCCTCGACCGGGCCGAACTCCACGACGTGCCGGCGGCAACCTTGGGGCAGTATCGAGCCGGCTGGGGACGGCTGGCGGCGGCGTTGCAGGCCGCGCCAAGTCAACCTCGCACTCAGCCCCTTCGGTTCAACGTTGCTCCGAACCGTCCCCGCACGCGGGGTACGCTGGTAACCGTCTTGGACCGCACGCAAGATGCTTGGCAGGTCGAAGTTCAATACGACTTGCAGGTGGCTGCGGGCGTGGTCGATGCCGTGCGTTGGGAGGTCCCCGCCGATTGGTCCGGCCCCTTCGAATGCGATTGTCCCGGTGCGCTGGAGTCGGTCGCCGTGCCGGATCAAGAGCGGCGGCACCTCGTTTTCCGGCCCCAGCAGCCGATCGCCGAGTCGCGCCGGCTGCGTCTTTCCGGCAAACTCGCCACGCCGCAGGGCGGAGCTGTGGGGGCGCCGGACATTGTGCCTTTGGACGTCGACGCGGCCGAGCGCTACTTGTGTGCGCCGACACAGATCAACCAACAAGGCATCGCCTGGAAGACAAGCGGGCTGCGCGAGATCGCCGAGTTGCCCGCCGGCTTCGAGCCGCCATCCGGGCCGCACAAAACATACTTGGCCACGCAACCCCGCTACCAAGCCGCAATCGAAGATGTGCAGCCCAGTTCCGGCCGGCCGCGCGTCGTGTTGGCGGATTTGCACGTCACTTGTGCGACCGACGGCGAATTGGCGGGTACCGCCACCTTTGACCTGCAGCCCTCCGGTGCCGCCAGCTGCGAGTTGGAACTGCCCGGCGGCTGCCAACTGATCAACGCGACGGTCGCGGATCTCCCCGCCATGCTGGAATCGCTCGGGTCGCAGCGGTGGCGCGTCGTGCTCGGCCCCCGGCAATTGGCCCAGCAAGTCCAAGTCGTCTACCAGGGCCGCTGGGCGACGCCTCCGTCAGGCACGGGCACGCAGACCATCCGTCCGCCACGGCTGGTCGGCATCCCCGTCGACCAAACGCTGTGGACGGTCCGCACGAACGACTCCGTGGCGCTCGATCTCTTTCCTTCATCGCATCGCGTCGCTCCCGCGACGCTGGACTTCGTGCGCTTCGCAACCCGCGTTAAGCTGATCGAGCGCGCCTCCGAAACGTTGGCCGCCAGCGGTCCCGGCATTGCCGCCCGCTGGTATTCCGCTTGGCGCCGGCGCGTGGTCGCCTCTCGTCAGGCCCTCGACCAATGGTCGGCGGCAAGTCCGCTGGACCGCAGCCGGTACGGGGAAGAGCTGAAGGACGTTGCGGCTCGTCAAGCCGCGTTGGACGAAAAGTTCACGAACCTGCTGCAACTGATGCCCGACGCCTCGGATTCCTCCTCGCCTGCGAGTCCGTCATGGCAGCGGCCCGCGGTCGGGCCAGAAGCAAGCGGCGTCTCTGCCGCCCTGGTCGCGGGCGACGGCGCGATTCAGGTCGGTTTCCGCTCGGCTCCCGACCGCGTCGCGCAGCAGCGCGGGGCCGCTGCGGCTGTGCTGCTGGCCTTGTCGGCGGTGGCTTGGCTGATGCTGCCGCATCCCGTCCTGCATCGTTGGGGCGCTCTCGTTTGGCCCACGCTAGGCGTCGCACTCGGTGCCATTTGGTGGTCGTGGTGTACGCCCAGCGCGCTTGGCCTGGCGATCGGCTTGGCGAGCTTGGCGGTGGGACTGCGGCGCTGGCGGCCATGGGGGTATGGGGTGCCGGCCGAGAACGTGTGACGATGTACGATTCGCAGGGCAAAGTCCCGCTCGTCGGCCGAACCGCGGGAAATGCTTCATCCGCATCGGGAGTGACGAGAAGTGTCTCGGATTCCACGAATACGCCAGCGAGCCGGCCAGACGCCGAAACTCGCGGGCCCAGGCCTTGTCCTCGCCGTCCACGGTCAGCAATCCCGTCCGCTGGCTGACGTCGCGGGCCTCCTTTTGCGATTTTCGGTTCACTCGTCGCCCTGCGTTTTGGACCGGCCCATGGCGATGTCGAACTCGTACAGGGCAGGGACCATCATGGCGGCGGTCGTGAAGCCGTACGTCATCGACGACACCAAAAACACGGCCAGATAGTGCTGCAGCAGGTAGCTGGTGATCGAATAGAAGGTTGCAAACGGCAGCAGCAGCGACGCAACTTGGATGGCCGGCGATGGGTTGCGGTAGCCGAGCGTAACGTACAGACCGAGGCTGCCGCCCAGGATAAATGCCAGGAAGGGCGTCAGCTGGGTCTGGAACGAACCGCTGAACGAGATCATGATCAGCACGCAGGCCACCACGCCCAAGAACAGCAGGAACACCACTCCCAGGCTCACGCCGATCGCCGTCCGGGAGTTGGCATAGTTCATGCCGCAGTGGATGCCCAGCGTGTTGACGAAAACGTACAGCACGGCCAAGGCGACGATGACGAAGGTCAAGTTTTCCCCCGTCAAGCCGCCTTGCCACCAGAGATACATGGCCAGCAGCATGGGCAGGAGCACCATCTCCTTGGTGACCCAAAACACGCCGCCCAGCTTGCCGAAAACGAACTCGCGAGGCGAGAGATCGGAGACCAACAACAGGTCCAACGCTTGACCGTCGCGTTCGTTCGTAATCGAGGTGACCGCCAATGCGTTGACCAGCACGAGGCTGACGAGGAAGAAGAACGCCAGCGGCCAAGCGGCGGGGGGCACCACCGCATCCGATCGGAGGCCAGCGCCGTCCGCAGTCAGCAGGTAGTACAGCCCGCCGGCAGCCATCGCAAACAGCAGCAGATACCCCAGTCGGATGATCAGGACCTTGCGGCCGTAGGCCCACGTGCAGACCTCGCGCCACAGAATAGGATTGTCCCATACGTGCCGCGTTTTGGCTTCCGACTTGCGAACTCGAGCATCCACGTGCCCCGCGCGCGCCGCTTCGGCGGCCTCGGCCGTTTCCGTTTTCGCCGCCCCGTGGGCCAGATCATGCTCCACGCCCCAAATGCTCTTCGCCTCCTCGCGTTCGGGGACGATCAGACGGAGTTCGCGGGACGGGTTCCAGACCCGCACTCGAAGCACGGCCCACAGATTCAACACGGCGGCGGCAGCCAGCGCGAACGCGGAAAAGGAGAACACGCCGGCTCCCGCTTGCGAGGGCTGCACTGTGGTGAGGATGGCACGCAAGGGGCTGACCGTGACGACCATCGCCTCGACGGACCAGAGTGCGACGTAGCGATCGTGCCCCCAAAAGCGGACCGCTTCGCACAGGCCGATCCAGGCCACCAGCGACAGGGCCGTCATCGCCAGGGCCTGAAAAGTCTTCTCCCGCCAGAGGGCCAAAGTCGAACCCAGGCTGCCGGCGGCCAAAACCGTCGCCGCCGTGACCAGAAACGCCTGGAAGACCTGCGCAAAGGAGACGCCGCCAAACATGGGAATCATCATGAACAGCGGCAGCGCGGCGAGAAGCATGACGAAAGTATTCAACAGGCTGGCCAACAGCTTGCCCAACACCAATTCGACGTTGCTCATCCGCGTCATCAGCAGGAGGATCAGCGTGCGGCGGTCCTTCTCCTGGGCCACGGCGCTGGCGGCAACCATCGCCGCGCCGAACGCCACGACGGCCAGTTGCAGGGGAGCCAGGATCTGGAACAGGACCGCGCCAAACCTCGCCATGTCGCCCACGTTGCGAATGATCTGCGTCCCGGTCACGACCAGCCAGGCGGTACACATCAGGATCAGCAGGACGATGACGTAAACCGTGCGTGCCAGGTACAATTTGGGCCGCCGAGGGGCAAGGACCGCCTCGCGGTGGAACAGAGGGCCTAGGATCAAGGGACTGACTCCTTCTTTGCTTCTGGCGGCGACAAAAAGCGTCGCACGCACAATAATAGCAGCTTTCAGCGCATCTTGGTAACTGAGCAAGCGCGTGAGCGAAGAAAATTGTCAGGAGCCGGCCCCGTTGTCAGCCGCGGCGGAAGAGAGAATCGACCCCGCCACCGTGGCAGCGTTGCATGCGCGGTACGGGGAGGAATTGCAGCGATTTCTGGTGGGACTCCTGAGGGACCACCAACTGGCAAAGGATGCCTTCCAGGCGACGTTCGTCAAGTTGGCCGAGCGCGGCCACGAGACTCGGGAGGAGTCTCGTAAGGGCTGGCTGTTTCGGGTCGCCTACAACGAGGCCATGCTGGCGCGCCGACGGCAGGCGATTGACGGCGCGGCTTTGCGGCGTGTGGCATGGGGCCGGAAATCGGTCGGTCCGTCCGCGGAAACGCAACTGGTGCGGAAGGAAACCATTGCCCTGGTGCGGCAGGCGATCCAGGAATTGCCGCCCGAACAACAACAAGTCGTCCGCATGCGGATTTACGAGGACAAGACGTTTGCCGTGATCGCCGCCGAGTTGGGCATTCCTTTGGGGACCGCGTTGGGACGGATGCGAACGGCGTTGATCAAGTTGCGGGCGAAATTGGAGCAGCAGCCATGAATGTGACACCACGCGAAGACCTGGACTGGTTGGCCTTCCGTTACCTGGCGGCCGAGTTGTCCCCTGCGGAGAGCCTCCATTTCGAGAGCCGCCTGGAACACGATCAGCAGGCTCGGGAGGCGGTTGGGCGACTCGTGGAAACGACCTGTGCCGTCCGCTCGCTGGACTGGGACGTTGCATCACGCGTCATGCCGGTCCGCCGAAGTCGCCCCTGGTACCGGCGCCGTGCCGCGCAGGTGGTCACCGGATTGGCCGTGGGACTGATGGTCGCCCTGTTGGTCTGGGGGCCGGACCGCGCCCGGCAGCAGCGTGAACCGGAGGGCCGCTTCGCCAAGGTGCCGCCAGCCGTTGAGTTGGCGGTTGTTTGGAGCCATGTCCGGACGGAGTTGAACACCCAGCGGGTTGAGGAAGCGGCGGGCTGGCGCTGGCTGGCTTCCGCCGAGGGGGAGACCGACGCGGCGGACTCGACGGACGAAGAGGATGCGCCCGACGCGCCTGACTGGATAGTTTCAGCCGTCGTGGCGATGGAGTCCCAAGAGGAGGCTCAACGCACACCAGCCGCCAATATCGAGGGGATCTGAGCGGATGTGGAGATTATCATCTGCCCTGGCGCTGGGTCTGGTCTTCGTGGCAGGCGACGGCTTGTCGGCGGGCGACGCAGAGCCACGTCCGGCGCTGAAAAAAGAGAAGGCCAAACCGGCGATCGCCGTGACGGCCCAACAGGAAGAGGAGGTGATGCAGTTCTTGCGGCAGCATCACACGGAACTGGCCGAACTGCTAGGTCACCTGCAACTGAGCCGCCCGGCCGACTACACGCGGGCCGTCCGTGACATCTGGCATGCTCGCGAACGGCTTCGCCCGTTCGAAAAAGGCGGCGGCGAGCGGTACGAAATGGAACTGCAATCTTGGGTGATTCAATCGAAGATCCAATTGGCGGTGGCCCGGCTGGCGATGGGCAAAAGCGAGGCTTTGCAGGACGAACTCCGCCGGTTGTTGGCCGAACAGTTCGACCTGAAGCTGCGACTGTCGCAAGCCGAACGAGACAGAACCGCGGATCGGCTGAGGAAATTGGACGAGCAACTCCAGCGGATGACGGACAACCGCACGGAGATCCTGGAAAAGCAGTACTTGTCGCTGACCAAGAGTTCGGAGAGAATCAAGGCCAAGCGGAAAGGGCTGTCAGCCGCCAAGCCCGTGGGAAAGTCTTCGCCCTAGCATCGTTCGAGAAATAACTGTCCAGTGTTTATTGCTGATCATCCCACGGAGTGTGATGGCTACTTTGACGAGGCGACAGTTATTTCTCGAACGAGGCTTAGCCGGAATGGTTTGCCAATGTTCCTCTGGTCAACACGGACGACCGGAGGTTTGTTTTTTACGCTGGTGTCCGCGAGCAGGGCCGCCCGCGCGACGCCGAAGTCAACCTCAATGTTTTGGAGTCACACCCATGAAGAGCGTCGCACGTACCCTGTTGACCCTGGCCCTGGCCGTCGTCATCGCCTCGCCTCTGATGGCGGGTGAAGGAAAAAAGGGAAGGAAGACCGCCAAGGTGGCGGACCCCGCCGCGGGCATCCTGAAGAGCATGGAAAAGGCGGAACTGACGCCGGAACAAGTGGCCAAGATCAAGGAACTGGCCAAGGCTTGGGCGGACAAGATCAAGGCCGCCGAGGACAAGGTTGCCCTCACGCCGGAACAGAAGAAGGCTCGCCAGGAAGCCCAAGCCAAGGCCAAAGCCGACGGCAAGACGGGCAAGGAGGCGAAGCAAGCTGTCGATGAAGCCATGAAGATGACCGACGAGCAGAAGGCCGCCATGAAGGAGGTGGACGAACTCCGCGGCGGCTTGCGAAAGGAAGCTGTGGCCCTGCTGAGCGCCGAACAGAAAGCCAAGGCGGGCATCAAGGAAGGCAAGAAGAAAGCCAGGAACTAGAGCCGCCGGCAAGAGGGCTTGTCGATACTCGCAAAAGCCCCTCTTGTCGGCCCTCCCAAAATCGCTTACAACATTTCTCCGACGGCAAATTGGCGGTATCCGCAACTCCCCCCTCGCTATTGTTTTGTGTAAGGAGACCCAACGATGGCGGCCAATCAGAAGAAACGACAGAAGAAACTCGAGCGGCGGGCCGCCAAACGCAAGGACCGCCGCCGGGAACTGATCCGGCAGAAGAATCGGGGATTGGGCGAACTCCTGTCCATGGCGTCCGGCGCGCCGGTCCTGCACAGCCGCATCGCCGACACGGTTAGAGACGAAGGTCTGGGCTATACTCTGCTCAGCCGATTGCTGCCCAACAACCGAGTCGCCGCGGTCGTGTTCCTCGTCGACATCCGGTGCTTGGGCGTCAAGGACTGCTTTGGGCGGTTGATGGTCCGCGCCGAGTACGACGCATTCTGTAGGGAGTTGGACGACAAGTTCGAGGTGGAAGACCACACGCCCGCGGACGTCCGCAAGCTGGTCGAAGGGGCGGTCGATTACGCCCGCAACTTGGGCCTGGAGCCCCATCCCGACTATCACCGCGTCAAGTCCATCTTTGGCGACATCGACGCTCGCGAGTCGCAGATGGAATTCGAGTTCGGCTCGGAAGGCAAACCCTTGTTCATGAACGGTCCCTATGACAGTCCCGAACGCTGCCGCCAGATCCTCAGCATCCTGGAGCACAGCTGCGGGCCGGGCGGCTATCACTACATCATCGGCCGCCCCGCCGGGATGAGGACGCTGCAGCACGAGGAAGACGAGGAGGAGGATTTCGAGGACGGCGATGTCGGGCCGCTGATGCCCAGGCGCCTGTGGTGAGCTTGGGCGCGATCTCCAGCGGATGCGGCGACTTGCCGAACGGGCCGTGTCCCAGCCAGAAACACGTGAAAGGTCAGGAGCAAGGCTCCGGAAACCGGAAAAGCCTAGCCGCGTTTGCCGTCGTGATGTCCCGGAAACGAGCCAACTCGGTGCCACGCACCTCAGCCAGGCAAGCTGCCGTGTGGACCAGCAGCGCCGGTTCATTGGGCTTCTGCCCGCGTTGGGGGTGAGGCGCCAAGTAGGGACTGTCCGTTTCGATCAAGATGCGATCGTCGGGGATCGTCCGCGCCACGTCCCGCAAGGCTTGGGATTTCTTGAAAGTCACCATCCCTGCAAAACTGATGTGCAGGCCCAAGTCAAGACACTCGCGGGCTGTTTCGGTGTCCTCTGAAAACGCATGCATGACGCCCCGCAACGGACCGCGCCGCCGCGCTTCGCGAAGCATGGTCAAGGTGTCCCGGGCGCAGTCCCTCATGTGAATCACCAGCGGCAAATCGCGGAGCTGCGCCAGTCGCAAGTGCCGGTCGAAGTAATCCCGCTGGATGTCGAAGGGCGTGAAATCCCAGTAGCGATCCAGACCCGTTTCTCCCACCGCGATCACGAGCGGATCGTCGGCCAAGCGGACGATCTCGTCCCAGTCGCCGGCGGAGGCCTGCCCTGCGCAATTCGGCTGAAGGCCGACCGCGGCAAACACGCCATGGTATTGCCGTGCCAGCGCGATGCTGGCCTCGCTGGACGCCCGTGTCGTCCCGGCGGTCACGATCCTCGCCACGCTCGCAGCCAACGCCCGCTCGATGACTCCGTCGCGGATCGCGTCGAATTGCTCGTCATCCAAATGGGCGTGCGTGTCGCTGTACATACAGAGGCGTCGTCTTCCGAAAGCCTGACGGGGGAGCTTGAGTCATGCCTCTCCCCTGTCGAAAGGGGCCGATTTCGATGGGAGCAGCATACCAGAAATCCGACGAAATCCGACACAGAATCCGACACGACCAGGCCGATTCACTTTGGTCTGGAACAGGATAGAAGTCGTAAGTGCTTTGAGATTAAAAGATTAACGCACCCGCCGACACTAAGGCCCGGGCTTCCGGCCCTGCAGCTGTTCGTAAACCTTCAGCATTTTCTCGATGCTGCCGGCCAGGTACTCCTCGCCGGTCGCACGGGCAACGGCCAGCGCCTCGCGGGCCGTCCGCGCGGCGTCGCTGAACCGGCCTTGCACCGCGTACACTCCGGCCAGGGTCTTCAGCGCCATCGGATCGCGGCGCTGGGTCACTCTGTATCTGTACGACGAAGTTGACCCCTGGGCGCTGAAGGAACTGGGTCTGCACGCCGCCCTTGTCACCGGCGCCGGCCGCAACCAGACCACACTGCCCAACCTGCGCAAGGACCTGGGCAGCGTCCTCACCGCGTTCTCGCCCCGATCCAAGGAGCGGCCAGACGAATTTGCCGGCGAAGGCGAACTCGACCTGCTGATCGCCACCGACTGTATCAGCGAAGCCCAGAACCTCCAGGACTGCGACTACCTGATCAACTACGACATTCACTGGAACCCGGTCCGCATCATCCAGCGTTTCGGGCGCATCGACCGCATCGGCTCGCCCAACCAGCGCATCCAACTGGTCAACTGGGCAAAGCCGTGGCGTCCATCATCGGCAAAAAGGAAGAGCGCGCCGTCGCCAGCCTGTTCACGCCCGGCGGCACCCGCGCCATGACGGGCGAGTTCCAAGGCATCAACGACTTCGAGGTCGTGGACTTCCTGGTCGTGTTGCCGGAGGGCGAGGCCGAATGAACGTCGCCGCGCTCGTCGACGCCCTGGCCCTGCCACCCGACGCCCGCGTGGATCAGCGGGTGCCGAAGAAGTTGCTGCTGGAACAAGGCGCGCCCACCGCCGCCGACAAACGGCAGATCACGGGTGGCATCGAGGAAATGCTCTGGATCGCCGCGCTCAAGCCCACCAACATCGGCGTGCCCGAATACCGGGATGCGGTACGCGAGTGCCTGGAAATCGCCGTGCTGACCGTCGCCCTGCGCCCGGCAGCCAAGCCAACCCGGCTGGTCGAGTTAATCCACCGGGCGATTCCGTATCCGGTTGTGCTGGTGGCCGAGCATGGCGATACTGTCGGCTTGTCGCTGGCCCACAAACGCTGGTCCCAAGGCGAAGCGGGCAAAACGGTCCTGGACGGCGATGTCGTCGCAGTGGAGTGGAACCACGAAACACACGAAAAACACGAAAGGGAGTTCTTGGCGGTGATCGCGCTGGCCCGGCAGCTACGGAGCCATCTCCAAGCCGTGTACCAGGGCTGGATTGCCTGTATCATGGCGCTGGCCGCCGCGCGGATTACCGGGGCGTTTGTGGTTCCGGATACCGCGGAGCGAGCCGTTGCGTTGCGCGACGGGCTTGACGCCCACGGTCGGCTGAATCGCGAATTGGCCGCGTTGCTGGCGGCGGCCGAGCGGGAGAGGCACCTGAACCGACGAGTCGCATTGAACCTGGAAATCAAACGGCTGGAAGCGGAACTGGCCGCGACGTCGAGGTCATTGGAAGGTAACGACAGATGAAAAAGCTCACAGCCCTGGACCCCGAAACGAAATCGCCGGACGTGGTTGCCGAGAACATCGAGCAGCTGAAGGCCCTGTTCCCCGAAGCCGTGATCGAAGGCAAGATTGACTTCGACGTGCTTCGCCAGTTGCTGGGCGGGGCCGTGGACGAGCGGGAAGAGAAGTACGGGCTCAACTGGCACGGCAAGCGCCGCGCTCGGCAGATCGCCCTGACGCCTTCGACGGGCACGCTGCGGCCATGTCCAGAAGAAAGCGTGGACTGGGATACCACCCAGAACCTGATGATCGAGGGCGACAACCTCGAAGTGCTGAAGCTGCTGCAAAAGAGCTACGCCGGCAAGGTCAAGCTGATCTACATCGACCCGCCGTACAACACGGGCAAGGACTTCGTGTACCCGGACGACTTTCAGGACAACATCCGGAACTACCTGGAACTGACCGGGCAGGTGGACGGCGAAGGACGCAAGATCAGCAGCAACACGGAGGCGTCGGGACGATTTCACACGGACTGGCTGAACATGATGTATCCGCGGCTGAAGCTGGCCAGGAATCTACTGCGCAATGACGGAGTACTCTTCGTTAGCATTGACGATGGTGAGTTGGGAAACCTGCAAGCCATGCTGTCGGAGATCTTCGGTGAGGAGAATTTTCAGGCGAACATCAGTTGGCAAAAACGTTACACGAGAAGCAACAACACAGTGGATTTTACCACTGTGGTTGAACATCTGTTGGCCTACTCAAAGACTGAGGAGTTCATCGTAAACCTGCTGGAGCGAACGCGAGAGGCCGACGCTCGCTACAGCAATCCCGACGACGACCCTCGCGGCCCGTGGAAGGGGGCCTCATTTCTCAATCCAGCCACGCCGGCGCAGCGTCCCAACCTTTGTTATCCGATACGGAATCCCAACACAGGAGCGGTGACGAACCCCACTACAAATGCATGGAGAAGGTCTCATGACGAGTTCCAGAAGCTTCTAAGCGAGGGCCGTCTTTACTGGGGCAGCGACGGTACTCAGGCTGTTCCGGTGATAAAGATGTTCCTTTCCGAAGCTCGAAATATCACTCCGATCAACTTCTGGGAACACGGATACGCTGGTAATACTGACGACGGCACACGAGAGCTACGAGAACTCCTCGGCGAGAAAGTGTTCGACAATCCCAAGCCAATTCGACTCATTGAGAGAATAATTGAGCACGGCTGCGACGCAGACTCGATCGTGCTTGATTTCTTCGCGGGTTCTGGAACCACGGGGAATGCCGTCGTTCGTCGCAACTTGGCGGATAGGGGAACCCGTCGCTACATTCTGGTTCAGTTGCCTGAGCCGCTTGACCCAGCGAACAAAGACCAGAAATCCGCGGCCGACTACTGCGACAAACTTGGCAAGCCACGCAATATCGCCGAATTGACCAAGGAACGGCTCCGCCGGCTCGCGAAGCAGATCCAAGAGGACCAAGCCCTGTTTACAGCCGATGTCGGTTTCCGTGTATTCAGGCTAGATTCGAGCAATATCCGGGCGTGGCAGCCCGATCGCGCGGATCTCCATCAGACTCTTCTTGCGTCTGTCGAACACCTGAAGGGCGACCGAACAACTAATGACGTACTTTATGAGCTGCTACTCAAGCTAGGGCTTGACCTATGCGTTCGCATTGAGCAGAAAACCATCGCCGAAAAATCCGCCCAGAGTATTGGTGCCGGAGCCCTAATGGTTTGCTTAGACGAAGTGATCGGTACCGAGGATGTCGAGCCGCTGGCCCAGGGAATTGTATCGTGGCATACGCAGTTAGCCCCGGCCGTTGAAACAGTGGTCGTCGTGCGCGACAGTGCCTTTGTTGACGATGTTGCAAAGGTCAACTTTGCCGCCATCCTCCAACAGCATAGGCTGGTTAACGTGCGGAGCCTGTAGTCTCCCGGTAAAGACGCATCAAACATCGGGCACATGAAGCTGGCAGCGGGTGCATTCCCAAATGGTGTCACGTCGAGATATGTGTAAGGGGTTCAGGGTTC
>CAZAQY010000171.1:12226-18554 GCA_964486845.1 uncultured Pirellulaceae bacterium | reverse complement strand
CCACGCTGTCCTTCTACCCCGCCCACCAGATCACGATGGGCGAGGGCGGCGCGGTTCTGACCGACGACGAGCAGATGGCGCGGATCGCCCGCTCGTTCCGGGACTGGGGACGCGATTGCTACTGCAGCGGCGGCGAAAACAACACCTGCGGCAAGCGGTTCAGCCAACAGTTCGGCACGCTGCCGTTCGGTTACGACCACAAATACGTCTATTCGCACATCGGATACAACTTGAAGGTAACCGACATTCAAGCCGCCATCGGCTGTGCTCAACTCAAGAAGCTGGATGCCTTTGTCGCCGCCAGACGGCGTAACTGGGCGGCGCTGCGGGAGATGCTCCGCCCCTATGAGGACCGATGGAGAAAGGGGACATCCAGATTTTGCTCCTTTCCGGTTTGGTCGAACTTGGTGATCTTCCCCCGGTAATCGGTTTTCTGGGGTGCAATTTCGAGCAGAAGCGGTTGGTGGAGAGGAGAAGGTTATGGCCAGAAGCCCGCGACGAGATTTGGTCGATGCGACGGAAGTCGGCGTGTATCATTGCGTGCAGCGAGCAGTGAGACGGGCATGGCTTTGCGGGCAGGACCCTGTGACGGGCAAGAACTTCGATCACCGTAAAGGCTGGATACAGGAGCGGTTAGCGTTTCTTGCCGGACAGTTCTCCAGCGACGAGGAGGTGGCACGCCGCTGGTGGAATCTGTTCCCCGGACGCAAGACCGAGGACGACAAACCGGCTGAACCGGGGGCTCACGAATTGGAGATGCTGATGGGGGACAGTGAGCGGCTGCAGGAACGCCGGCAACGGCTGTCGAGCATCTCTTGGCTGATGCGTTGTCTGGCGGAGCCGATTGCACGGCGCGCGAACCGGGAGGACCGCTGCACGGGACGTTTTTGGGAGGGCGTCGAACTCAAGGGCGAAGAAAGAAATTCTTGAAAAACCGGAAAACAGGCGGAATCGCGAGCCAGCGAGCCGCGGCTTGTGCCCCTCTCGCGCCACAGATGCGAGAATGCCCGCGCCGACGCCCGCAACGGCAGAATGGGGCTTTCTTCGTCCTGGGCCGCCCGCACGCGTCTGGCGGTGCCCTACCCGGCCGGCGCTGCGGGGCCGCTTACGTCTGAATTGCAGCAAAAAACAGCCGGCCAAGTTCGGCATCAAGCAGGATGAAACGGGTAAATCCAAGGCGTCAGCAGGACCGTCACGGCCATGAATGTCAAGTCCAGGGGCACGCCCAGACGCACGTAGTCGCTGAATCGGTATCCGCCGGGCCCGTACACCATCAGGTTGGTCTGGTAACCGATCGGCGTGGCAAAACCTCCCGAAGCGGCGACCATGATGGTGATCGCAAAGGGCATGAAACTGACGCCCAGCGAGCGAGCGGCGGCCAGCGCGATCGGGAAGACCAGCACGGCCGCCGCGTTATTGGTGACCAGTTCGGTGAAGACCATGGTCACCAAGTAGACCATAGCCAACACCAGCCAGGGGTGACCACTGGCCAGGTTGATGAGCTTGCTGGCCAAGACCTCTGCCGCCCCGCTGGTGTCCAGCGCCCGGCCGATGCCCAGCGACGCGCCGATCACCAGCAGCACCGACCAGTCGATGCTCTGGCGAGCCTCCGTCCCCGTGCAGCAGCGGGCGAGGATCATCAGCACTCCGGCCAGCAGGGCGGCGGCGAGTATTTCCAGCCATCCCAAACCGGCGACGATCACCATGGCTGCCAGGATCGCCAGCGCCGTCCAGGCCCGCTCGTGCCGCGTCGGCGCGGAGTTCTCGACGCCGCTGACCAGGAAAAAATGGCTCGAATTGCGGCGCTGCTGAACGAATCCCTGATGCGCTTCCAGCAGCAGCGTATCGCCGGGTTGGAGCACAATGTCGCCGATCCGCGCCGCGATGCGTTTGCCGCTGCGGGCCACGGCGATCACCGCCGCGTTGTACTCCGAGCGGAAACGGCCTTCGCGGATGTTCTTCCCGACCAGCGGACAGCGATCCGAAACCACCGCTTCGATCAGGCTGCGCTGGGTGCGCGGTGCATCCAGTTTGAACGTCTGGTCGGTGGCCGGAGTCAAGCCGCGCATCTTCTGCAGGTCGACCACGGACTCGATAATGCCGGCGAACACCAGCCGATCACCGGCTTGCAGACGTTCTTGCGGCCCGATGGCCGGCAGGATCAATCCCTGGCGGTCGATTTCCGCCAGGTACAGGCCAGGCAGATGCCGCAAGCCCGCCTGCTCGACGCTCTGCCCCACCAGCGGACCGCCGGGTTGGACCAGCATTTCCACCGTATATTGCCGGGGGTCATCGGTCAGGCTGATCGCCGGCCGGCGGTCAGGCAGCAACCAGCGGCTGAACAGCAGCATGTAAGCCACGCCGGCCACCGCACAGGGCAAGCCCACCCAGGTGATGTCGAACATCTCGACCTTCGGCAAGTCGGGCAGTTTGGCCTTGTCGATCAGCCCCGCGACGATCAGATTCGTGCTGGTGCCGATCATCGTACACACACCGCCGAAGGTCGCGGCAAAGGCCATCGGCATGAACAACTTGGACGGGCTGATGTTCGTCTTCTTGCAGATCTCGTTCACGACGGGCATGAACATCGCGACGACCGGCGTGTTGTTCAAGAAGGCGCTCAGCGACGTCACGGGCAACAGCAGTTTCGTTTGCGCCGCCAGCACCGTGCGGGGGCGCCCCAGCAACGGCCGCACAATCAATCCCATGGCACCGGTTTGCGTCAACCCGGCCACCACGACAAACAGGGCTCCCACCGTGATCAAACCGGAATTGCCCATGCCGGACAAGGCTTGGGCTGCCGACGGCAAGCGGTCGGTGCCTGTCACCGCACCGACGCCGATCAACAGTGTCAAGCAGGACATGCTCAGCAGGTCCGGCGCCGCCCAGTTGCGTGCCAGTCCGACGATGAACAGGGTCACCACGGCGATCGTGACCCAAGCTTCCCAAGCCATCGTACCAGTCCCTCTTGGAAGTCCAGCCTATAAGAATTTGCAATAGTGGCGAATCCAGGAGGCAACGGGAATGCCACCTCACCCATCCTGCCATGATAGTCCTTTCTTGCCCACGCGTCAGGGCAAAACTCGCGTTTTTGACGAGGCGGCTGTACGCTAGCACCCGGGCGCCGTACAGTGATAGCCTGAAAAGAGGGCCGCGACCGGTCTGTTTTCGCCCTGGTCGGCGAGCCATCCCGCTGGACGATGGAGAACCACCGCGATGTTGATTTTCGACGGCCATCTGGACTTGGCCATGAACGCCATCGAGTGGAACCGCGACTACGCGCGGCCGCTGGCCGAGGTGCGGCAGCGCGAGGCGGGCTTGACGGACAAACAGGACCGCGGGCAGAACGTGTTGACGTTCGGCGAGATGCGGCGCGGCCAGGTCGGCCTTTGCCTCGCCACCCAGATCGCCCGCTACGTGCCGCCCGGAAACGCGCTGCCGGGCTGGAGCAGCCCGGAAATTGCCTGGGCCGTCACGCAGGCCCAGTTGGCATGGTATCGGGCCATGGAAGAGGCCGGCCACCTGCTGCAGATCGTCGATCGCCAGGGGCTGAACCAGCTCGTGGAATTGTGGCAGCACAATCCTCCGCCCGACGCGCCGATCGGTTACATCCTGAGCCTGGAAGGCGCGGATTCGATTCTCACGCCGGCCCACCTGGAACGGTCTTATGCCGATGGTTTGCGCGCCGTGGGACCCGCGCACTACGGACCCGGCCGCTATGCGCCGGGCACCGGCGCCGAGGGCGGTCTGACGCCGCTGGGACGCGACTTGCTGCGCGAAATGCGCCGGCTGGGCATCGTGCTGGACGCCACGCACCTGACGGACCAGGCCTTCTGGGAGGCGTTGGACCTGTTCGACGGCCCGGTTTGGGCCAGCCACAACAACTGCCGGGCGCTCGTGCCCGGAGACCGGCAGTTCAGCGATGAACAAATCCTCGCGCTGATCCAGCGCGAGGCCGTGATCGGGGTGGCTTTCGACGCCTGGATGATGCACCCCGGCTGGATGCGCGGCCGGACGACACCCGCCGCGGCGAACCTGAAGATCGAACGCATCGTGGAGCATATCGACCACATCTGCCAGTTGGCCGGTAACGCCCGGCATTGTGGCATCGGTTCCGACCTCGACGGCGGTTACGGCCGCGAGCAATGCCCCCAGGACCTGGAATCGATTGCCGATTTGCAGCTCCTCGCGGGCCTGCTGGCCGCCCGCGGTTACGGGCCGCCGGACATCGAAGCCGTCATGCACGAGAACTGGATCCGGCGGCTGAACCAGATCTGGGCGTGAGAATGCCTTCAGAACCCCCGCTTTTCCGAAAGTCTGCTTGTAGTGCCGCCCATTGATTCGGGGGCCGCCTTAGTGATATCATTCGGCCATGATCCATTCTGCCGGGACCTTGCTGTACCGCCATTGCGATGGCCGGCTTGAGGTGCTGCTCATTCACCCCTCCGGCCGGTATAATCGCCGAACGCCTTGGGGCATTCCCAAAGGCGTGCCGGACGAAGGCGAGGATTTGGAGCAGGCGGCGCGGCGCGAAACGCTGGAAGAGACGGGCGTTCCGGTGACCGGCGAACTTCGCTCGCTGGACTACATCCAGTATCACAAAGCCCACAAACAGGTGCATTGCTTCACCGGCCCCGCACCGCCGGGGGCTCAGCCGAATTGCGAGTCTTGGGAGGTCGATCGTGCCGAATTCGTGCCGATCGACAAGGCGCGCCGCCTGATTCACCCCGACCAATTGCCCTTCCTGGATCGGCTGGAAGCGATGCTGGCCCAGCCGGAGGGAGGCGAGCCGAAATAGCGATCCTTCGCGCTCTTCGTTCTTTTGCGCTGTGAAATTGGAGCCTCGGGATTTCGAGATTCGAATTTGATCTCGGCCGAGGTCTTCTAACGCTCACGAGGTCGCATTGGCACACCGCGACGCCGTACGAGAGGACCGTTTCGCTGGGCGCAAGTTCTTCGTCCGTGGCACAAAACCCCAAGCCTTGATAGGCCAACCAAATCGCTCGTTGAACGGGCGGCAGGCCGAGGATCGCCTTGTCGAGCACATGAAAGGCCTCGGCCCACTCGACTCGAAGCGCGTCGTCCGGCCCCACGACCTCTGCGACCGTTTCCGAGAAGGCTTGGAATGCCGCTTTTCGACGGGCGGCCGCGTTCAGCACGTCGCAGCAACGGCGAGTCGCAATCACCCACAACAAGCCGATCAGGGGCCGTTTTACGTCCAGTTCTCGCGTCAAGGCTTTCTCCAAGACGGCCAACAGTGTCGACTGCCAAACGTCCGCCAGATCCTCGGGAGAAATCCAGCGGAAACTGCGACGCATCCCGCCACAGACAATGCCGCAATAGCGATCGGAAATCCGCCCGACTCCCGCGCGGATTTCCGCCTCGCTTCCCTCCAGCAGTCGCCTGATTTCCTCGTCATCGAGGCCGGGACTCTCGACCACTCTCGGACTCTCCCACTGCGCGAGATCGCAACCACGTAACCCTATACTCCGTCGCGGTGACCAGTCCGCCCACGGTACTGCAATAAATTTCCCGAATTTCCTCGAATTCTGCCAGCAGGATGGGTTGGCGATGCCTTTTCCTAGAGTATTAGCTCAGATCCCTTTCCCACCTTAGCTTCCCACCTTAGCAGGGCAATCATCATGTTGAACGCAGTGGTACAGCCTTCCGGCCAACGAGATCGCAGGGACCAGCCGCGGGCGGCGGCCATTCACGGGGTCGCCACTTGGTCGGCATTCGACGTCCGCTCTCTGGCATCGAAACTGGATTTCGTCGCCGCTGACGCCGTTCTGCCGGAATTGTGTGCGGCCGACAAGGAAACCGTCATCCGAACCTTGGTACATTGCCTGGCGGACGCTGGAGCGGTTGCGGACGCCGAGCGGGACGAGGTCCTGTCTGCGGTTCTGCGGCGGGAGTCGATCAGTCCCACCGCCATCGGTCACGGCATCGCCATACCGCATGCCAGGCACCCTGGCGTCCAACGCGTCGTTGCCGGCATCGCCTATTGCCCGGAAGGCATCGTGTTTGGCGGCCGATACGGCTCGGACGTGCATCTGATCATCTTGCTGGTTTCGCCCGAAAACAGTCCGACCGCGTACTTGCAGGCCCTCAGCGAATTGTCCCAGCGATTGCTCGCGACGACGCAGACCGACCGATACGAATCAGCGATCGCGAAATAACAGTCGCCTCGTCAAAGCAGCCATCACACTCCGTGTGAGGATCGGCCAAAACCACGGGACAACTCGTCAAAGTAGCCATCACACTCCGTGTGAGGATCGGCCAAAACCACGGGACAACTCGTCAAAGCAGCCATCACACTCCGTGTGAG
>CAZAQY010000171.1:0-12126 GCA_964486845.1 uncultured Pirellulaceae bacterium | reverse complement strand
GATCGGCCAAAACCACGGGACAACTCGTCAAAGCAGCCATCACACTCCGTGTGAGGATCGGCCAAAACCACGGGACAACTCGTCAAAGTAGCCATCACACTCCGTGTGATGATCGGCCAAAGTTATTTCTCGAACGTGCCAAGCCGTCGCGACGTGATCGCCACTTGCCGAGACGGGCAAAATCGGGCAAGATCGACACTTTCGACAACCGTCTTGCACTGGAAGAGGGCGTACGACCATGGACATTGCCATTTTGGGAACGGGACGCGTCGGCGGCGCGCTGGGGCCGCGTTGGGCTGGCAAGGGCCACCGCATCGTGTACGGGGCGCCCGATTCGGAAAGTGAGGCAGTCCGCCAAGTCTTGGAAAAGTCCGGCCCGCACGCGCTGGCGGTCCCCGTCGCTGAAGCGGTTGCACGCGGCCAAGTCGTCTTGTTGGCCATCCCCTGGGACGTCACCCGACAAGTGATCGACTCGCTGGGGGTTTTGGAAGGCAAGATCCTGTTGGATTGCACCAACCCGATCAAACCGGATTTCTCCGGACTGAGCTTGGGCTCGGCCCGCTCCGCCGCCGAACAAATCGCCGCTTGGGCGCCGGGGGCGAAGATCGTCAAGGCGTTTAACACGGTCAGCGATGCGACGATGGTCAATCCGTGGTACGGAGGACAAAAGGCGAGCATGTTTTTTTGCGGTGACGACGAGGACGCCAAACGCATCGTCCGCCAACTGACCGACGACCTGGAGATGGAGCCGGTGGACTGCGGGCCGCTCAAGAACGCCTGCTACCTGGAGTCGCTGGGGATGCTCTACATCCACTTGGCAATCTTCGGCGGCTGGGGCGGCCAGTGCGCCTTCCGGCTGGTCAAACGCTGACACAGCCGACGTTGCCAGCACCCCTGGCGAGCGGTGCGGCGTAAGCCCGCCGTTCGCCGTACAGCTAGGGGGATGACGTTTCGAGCCGTCTTCGCAGGTCGGGGATGATCTCCAACGGCAGAAATCGCGTCAGCATCTCGTCGGTCGCCAGCGGCGTGATCTCTTTGATCAGCGAACTGGAGACGTGCGAGTACTCTTCGTCCGCCATCAAGAACACGGTCTCGATCTCGGGGTCCAGGTGCTTGTTCGCCATCATCATGGTGAATTCGGCCGCAATGTCGGTCAGGGGGCGCACCCCGCGAATCATGGTCCGCGCGCCGCACTGCCGGACGAATTCGACCGCCAGCCCCCGAAAGGTGCGTATCTCGACGTTGCGGATCGGAGCGCAAACGCGGCGCACGAAATCCACCCGCTCATCGGCAGAGAAGAGCGGCTTCTTCTTGGTATTGATGCCGACCCCGACGATCAATTCCTCGAACAGGCGAGCGCCGCGTTGAATGACGTTCAGGTGGCCCAGCGTGATTGGATCGAAGGTGCCGGTGTAAACGGCGACGCGAGGGGCGGAGGGACTGTTCATCGATGTGCTCAAGGGCTGTCCAGGTACTGACACACGGCCGGTTTACGAAGATACCACGCCGCGACACTGTAGAACACTAGCTTGACCAGAATCCAACCGACTGCCAGCAGCAGGCCGGCCACCATGGCGAGCCGCGAAATCCAAGCCAGCCACTCCGCTAACTCCGCCGCCTGTTCCATCGAGGCATCCATCATCTGCTCGAAAAAGTTCATCGTGACGGACAAGACCTGGATCTGCATTACGGCCTGGACCGAGCCGCGCACCAACTCGAACGCGATCGCCGCCAGGCAGGCAGTGAGCAGGATTTTTCGGCCCGGACGGACTCGGCGCAGGGCCTGGATGCCGCCCGTCAACAGCAGCGAGGCGACGACCAGGTGGGCCCCTGTCAGAAGGAGGTTGACGACCCAGAACCGATCTTGAACGGCCTGGATTTGTTGCTGCGCCTGCCGTTGCACGTCCTGCAGTTCCTGACTCATGCCGGGCGGATTGGGGCCGGAAAACGCGGCTTGCAGCTGTTTCCCGATCACCAGCCCCACGGCGCCCATCAGCGCCGTGGCCACACCCGCGCCTCCCAACACGATGGCCACGATGCAAATCGCCTTGACCCGTCCGAACTTCGGCATCGACTCCGTTGCCGTCACGATTTCCGGAGTCAGCGAGGGCGACTGGTAGGCGTCAAAAGGGCTTGCCTGGCTGGCAGAGTCCGGGGCGTCGCGGGGAGTGTTGTCGGACATGGTTTCTGCCGTTCCTTTCTAATGCATCGCCAGTCCGCCGCTGACGTCCACTGTCGCTCCGGTCATGTAGCTGGCGCGGCGGGAACAGAGAAACACCACCACGGCGGCAATCTCTTCGGTCTGTCCGATGCGCCCCAACGGCACGCGTTTGTTGAACCGCTCCGGGTCGGCATCGATCGCTTCCGCGACCATTTCGGTGTACATCAAGCCCGGCGCCACGCAATTCACGTTGATCCCGTGGGGGGCCAACTCGCGGGCCAGCGAGACCGTGAAACCGATAATCCCCGCTTTGCTGGCGTCGTACGCCGCCTTGCCGGACTGCGAGCCGCGAAACGCCGCCTGCGAGGAAATGTTGACAATCTGGCCGTGGCGCCCCGCGGCCAACAGCCGGCGGACGAGTTCGCGGCTGGCCAAGAACGTGCCGGTCATGTTCACCTGCAACGCCTGGCTGAAATCGTCGACGGCCAGTTCCGCCGTGGCGCCGACGGGACAAACCGCGGCGTTGTTCACCAGCACGTCGACCGGCCCCAGTTGCCGCTCGGCTTCGTCAAACATCGCGATCACGTCCGCTTCCCGAGACACGTCGCCGCAGATGGCCGCGGACCGCCGGCCAAACTCCTCCTGAATGCCGCGCGCGACGACTTCCGCCTCCTCACGCCGGCTGCGGTAGTTGACGGCGACCCGTGCGCCTTCTTCCGCCAACATCCGGCAGATCGTCTTGCCCAGCCCTCGCGAGCCGCCTGTCACCAGGACTACCCTGTCTGTTAAGCCAAGATCCACGCTGTTTCGCCTCCCAAGGAGCAACGCCCGCAGTCCAGATGCCCGGCTTTTCCCAGAAGCCGAGCTTCTTCCGTGCCAAGAATTGAAGGCCAATGCTTGCCCCTCCCAGGCATCCTCGCGATTTGCCGCCGCGGACGCAAGGGGGTACTGCTCGACTGCTAAGCTCCGCCGTTCTTCCAGTAGTCCGGCAAGCCGGCCTTGGTATCCAATAAGATCTCGCGGATTGCCCGGCGATCATCGCGCGTCAGATGGGCGTACGGGGCGCCGTCGTCCTGGTTCGTCCGGATTTTCCACAGACGCCGGTAGACGTGGCTCTTGACTTGTTCTGGCAAAGCGCCAAAGGCTTCGGAGTAGATCGGATAGCTGCAGGGGTGTTTGAACCGCCGCTTCCGTAAATCGAACTCGCGCAACGAGCGGCCTTGGCGGTCGCGCGGACCCAGGGCGGCAAAGTACTACTCCGCGAAACCCGACGTGATCAGGCAACGAGACACCGACCGGTCCGGCTGCCTCGCTGATCCGTAACACGATTGATCGCAGGACATCGATCGGTTCTTCCCGCAGCCGCAGCATTGCTCCGCCATCTACAGACAATATAATGGCACACGAGCTATGAGCCAGTCCCCATCCTGTGAGCAGGTTGTCTCGGCCAGCCCCCGTCGGATTGCCCGCGAGCAAGCGACGGTCACGGCCATGATTCGCACCTTCTGTCGCAGCCTTCACGCGTCGCGCGGCGAACTGTGCCCCGAGTGTGCGGAACTGCAGGCGTACGCAATAGGCCGACTGGCCCGCTGTCCGTTCGGGCAGGACAAGCCGACGTGCTCCAACTGCCCGATCCGCTGTCATAAGCCGCAACTGCGGGAACGGATCCGCGAAGTGATGCGTTATGCCGGGCCTCGGATGCTGTGGCGGCACCCTGTCCTAGCCATTCGGCACTTGCTGGACAACCGCCGGATGATGCCCGGCGGGTGACGTTTTGCTTCCTTCCCAACTTGCGGCATCTGCCGGCGGCTGTTCCAATGGAACCCGTTCCGAGGTCCAGGTTTTCTTCTATCCACAGGAGGATTTCCATGTCGCTCCAGCACCATTGTCACAGTTGCTGCCTGACTCGCCGCCAATGCCTTCAAGTCCTGTCCGCATCCGCGGTCGGGGCGAGTCTGGTGTCGGTTGCTTCGCCTGCCTTGGGCCAGGACTCCGCGGCTCCGGCCCAGACCGACTTTGTGGATGCCGCCTCCTTGCGGCCCAAGCCGGAAGTCCGTGTCTGCGGCACGTTCCTGGAACAGCCCCGGCCGTACTGGCTCGGCTGGCCCGGCACGACGTACGACCTGGACAAACATCAGAAGGAGTATCGTACCCTGCTCGATCAATCCGTCGCGCGAGTTGGCATCAAGATGGACTGGGAGCCCAAGCCGATCGACGACGATGCGAGCCTGGGCAACTGGATCGCGAAGGTCAAGGAGCAAAAGCCGCACGGACTGCTGGTGGCGCTGCAGCACATGCAGTGCTGGAAGTGGATCGAACGGGTCGCCAAGGAAACGGCGACGCCGCTGATCGTGTTCGCCCCGGTGGGGACTGCCTTTACCGGGCACGTCGGGCGGGCGGCGAGACTGCCGAACGTCCACATCATCTCGTCCCTGGAATGGCCCGCCGTCGAAGCCGGCCTGAAGATGGTCAAGGCCAAACGGATGTTCGAGGAGACCCGCGTGCTGTGGATTCGCGGCAAGGATTCCAACGAAACGGTGATGGACCGCTTGGGCGTCAAGATCCGTTCGATTCCGCGCGATACGTTCAACCTGGAATTCGACAAGCAGCTGGCCACGGACGAAGTGAAGGACATGGCCAGCGACTTGCGCAAGAAGGCGCAGAAGATCGTCGAGCCGGACGAGACGGACGCCGTCAACAGCATGCGCGCCTACGTCACCGCCAAACGCTTGATGGCGGCCGAAAAGGCGTGCGCCATCAGCATGGACTGCCTGGGCATGGTCAGTGCGAGACTGGTGCCGACACCGCCCTGCGGCGGCTGGACGCTGCTGCAAGACCAGGGGCTGACGGCGGGCTGCGAAGCGGACCTGTTCGGGGCGATCTCGATGATGATGACCAGCTACCTCCTGGATCGGCCCGGCTACATGAACGATCCGGTGCCCGAAACGGTCAAGAACCTGCTGATCGCGGCTCACTGCACCAGCGGCACGCGGATCGCCGGATTCGACCAGCCGGCAGCCCCCTACATCTTGCGGGACCACTCGGAATCGTCGCTCGGCGTGGCCATGCAGGTTCTGTGGCCGGTCGGGGAGCCCGTGACGCTGGTGCGCTTTACCAGCCCCAACGAGATGATCATCGACACCGGCAAGGTGGTTAGCAACGTCGAGACGCCGCCCGCCGGAGGCTGCCGGACATCGGTGGAAATCGCGATGGACAACATCGAAGACTGCCGCGATGTGAAGGGCTTTCACCAAGTCGTCGTGCTGGGAAACCATCGCCGCGTATTGCAGGGCTTCTGCGAGCTGTACGGCATCAAGCACGTGCATTCGCCCCAGCTGTCGACCTTTGCCGAAGGAGCCCAGACATGAAGAGCCTGACCGCATCCCTCCTCGCGGTGCCTCCGTTCGGCGCAGGTCTCCCGACCTCGCCGAAACCGCCGGCCGTAGGTCTCCCCCTCCAGCAACCGTCGTTTCCTGCCTGCTGCCAGCCTTTCGCCCAACAGGCCGCGTTCTGCTTCTCTCTTCTGATGTTCGCGACGATGGCCATCGCCGCCGAGCCCATCTCCATCCACTCGCCCGGCTTTCCGCCTTCGGCGCTGGACGCGGAAGGCCGGTTGGTCGAGGACTGGGGTTCCGTGGGCGTCACACTCAGCGGCGACGGCGTTGCCGACGGGCCCACAACGCTGCAGGCGATCAAGCTGGACAACCTTGTCCCTGCTGCGCAGGCCACCACCAATCGCGGCGCGGTCCGTCTGATCCGCACCGCCTTCCGTGCTCCGGCCTTTCCGTCGGGAGTGGACGTCCTGACGGTGCGGCTTGAGGAGGCTCGCGGGCGACCCGCTGAAGTCACGTTGGGCCTGGACTTGCCGGCCAAATCGGTGTTTGGCTTGCGCACGGTGCGGCTGGGCGGCCGGGTGATCTTGACCCTGACCGACGAGTCGCTCGACAATCGGCCGCAGCGGGATTGGGGTTACTGCGATGAAGCGACCTCGCTGCCAGGCTGGGCCAAGCCGGCCGTTGAATGCGATCCCGCTTTTCGGAATATCCGCGCGGGCATGGGCGGCGTGCCCATCCTATATCGTTTTGCAGTGGAGCCCAAGAGTGCGGCGAACGTAGTGCTGGGCCTGTGCGAAAGCCATTGGGCCGAGGCCGGGCAGCGGCCTTTGTCCTGCCGCGTGGAGGGTGCTGCCGCACAAACCGTGGATGCGGTTGGCAAGTGGGGGCAGCACAAGCCTGGCGCGCTGATCTTCGCGGGGCGCGACGAGAACGGCGACGGCAAGCTGGAAGTCGTTGTCCGCCCGGCGGCGGGCGCGAAGGACCGCAATCCGATCCTCAACGCCATCTGGATCTTCCCCGCGGGCGAATCGCCGAATCTCCAGCGGCTGATCTCCGGCGCGCTCCGCGGAGCGGCGCTCCGATATGTCGACGTGGGCGGGGAAAACGACCAGTCGATTTATCCGCCCGGCAAGCTTGAGTACGATATCAAACTCGCCCAAGGAGGAGCCCACGAACTGACTTTCTTCGTCGCTTGTCCCGGCAGTTCAGCCCCGACCCCGGACACCAGCACCTGGACCGCCGTCACGCTCCGCCGTGCTGCCCACGACGTTTGGCGTGACTGGCCAAAGAAATGAAGGCTGGTGCCCGTTTCCATAACCACCAACCCGGTTTCCCCACAGAAGCCGGGTCTTCACCGCAGCTTGCCGCCGCCAGCTCACCATTTCCTCCTTTTTCCAACGCCGGTTGAAACCGAACCGGGAATCTGCGATACTCTCCCATAGTCATGAGCCCAAGGACGCCGCTTTACCAACGAGTCTATCGGCGAATGACACTCGGGGTGTAGCGCAGCCTGGATTAGCGCGCTTGCTTGGGGTGCAAGAGGTCGGGAGTTCGAATCTCCCCACCCCGACTTAATTCAAGTGAATGAAATGAAACGACTTACAGCACGGCCCACTTGGTGGGCCGTGGTCGTTTCTTGGGTTCGGAGATACCTTTGGAGATACCTTTTTGTCGTCCAACGGTACAACAAGCCTCCCTCAACTGCGCCCACCAGGCGTTCGGACCCGGCCCCCAACAGACGCTCAGATTTCGCGTCCAAGAAGCGCCAGCGGCTAGCTCGACCAAAGGAGCCGACTGCACCCGCGAGCCGCCTGAGAGGTCGTGGGGGCTTATTTCGGTCGATCGCTCTTGGGCCAGTTTCCATGGTCTGCTGGGGCCCACACTCGTGGCTCGTTGTCTGCCTTCGGGGGCACGGGATCACACCAACTGCTCGTCGTGCGGGTCGGTCGGGTTCTCGCTGCCCAAACTCAGCTGTGCGCAATGCAGTTTCCCAGCGCACTCTGCGGCAACGCTCGACCGCATTGGCCCCCCGCATGCCCCTCCACCCGAAGCACATTTCGCGAATGTGCAGTCATCGCGCAGAACGTCGTTCAGCGGACGTTCTCTGCGAAACGTCCCCTTGCCAGGCTGCGCCCGCTGCAGGCACGCTCGAACTGTCCTATACTGCGAGCGTGGAGGTCTGACGATGCCGTACCGATCGCCGCTACTGTTCGTGATCAGCCTGCTGTTGGCCCCTGCCACCGCTCAGGCCGCCGTATTCGACGTAAAGGAATTCGGCGCCAAGGCCGACCATGCGACACTCGACACGGCGGCCATTCAGGCGGCGGTGGATGCCTGCATTCGTGCGGGTGGCGGAACGGTCCGCGTGCCTAAGGGAGACTACCTGTGCGGCACAGTCCGCTTGGGAAGCAACATTCGGCTGGAATTGGCCGACGGAGCCACCCTGTGGGGCAGTCGGCGAGCGGAGGATTACCTCCGCGGCAATGCCTCGCTCCTCGTCGCCGAAAAGACCAAAGGCATCGAACTTGTCGGCCCAGGTACACTTCGTGGCATTGGCGAGAGTGACCTCGGCCGCCGCGCAGACAAGAGCGACGCGAAAATGCCCGAATTCCGCGCTGGCATTCTCCGTTTCACCAACTGCCGAGATATAACCGTCCGTGACCTGCACGTTTTGTACAGCGACACATGGGGACTGCATTTCCGCTTCTGCGAGAATGTCGCGATCGAAGGCGTGACGATTCGCAACCACTACTTTCACACCAACTCGGACGGCATCGACCCTGTGTCCTGCAAGAAGGTCCGCATCGCCCGGTGCGACATCGTGGCTGGCGACGACTGCATCGTCTGCAAGACGGCGGAAGGTCATCCCTGCGAGGACGTGCGGGTCAGTGAGTGCAATCTGGAGTCGATCGCCACGGCCATCAAACTGGGCACCGAATCATCGGGCGATTTTCGCGATATGCAGTTCACGAATTGCACGATCCGGAATTCGACAGTGGGGATCGGGTTGTTCCTCAAGGATGGCGGGACCATGGAGCAGATCAAGTTCTCCAAGATCCGCATCGAGAATTATACGCCGCGTGGCGAAACAAACGTGGAGAAGTCTATGTTCCCCGTGTTTGTGGACATCGAACGCAGGCATGCGGACTCGCGGGCTGGCTGCATCCGCGACGTGACGCTGGATGAAATCACGATCCAAAGCGGCTGCGGGGCTCTGATTCAAGGCATGCCCGAAAGCCCCATCGAGAATCTGACGCTCAGCAAGATCGACTTTCAGGTCCGCGAGCCGCAAGACTATGCCCGCCGCCGCAAGCACATCGGCGGGCGGCGCACCGTGAGCAACCAGCGAGACACGGAGTTTGCCAGGCTGCCCGGCTGGTTCGTCGTGGCGCACGCGAAAGGCCTGACCGTCGACGGCCTGCGGGTCACGATGAGCGACGATGATTTCCGAAAGTACCCGAGGTCGGCGCTGATCGCGGCGGGCGTCGAGAGTCCGCACATTCGCAACGTCACTCGCCAGCCGCAAAGTCCTGATGCCGCGGCTCCGGCAGTCAGCTTGAGGCCCATCCTGCCTACGCCTTAGACGCCATAGCAACGCAGATCCTGTTAGCGCGGATCACCTGCCCCGCCCGTAGCAAAGGTGCCGGTCGGCGAACGACAGGTACTGCTTCCAGTCATAGGCCGTCACGTCGTGCTCGCCGGTGCGGACGTGGTAGCCGATGAAGTCCCCGACCGGATGATCGGCATGCGGCATGGCCTCGACTCCCAAGCCGGCCCGCCTCAGCAACTGGTACACAGGCTCCGCGTGCTTGGACGCCAGGAACTCGCCGCGAGGATCGGCCCACAGATCCTTGGTGGCGCTGGCGACGTAAACCGGTCGCGGCGCAATCAACGAGATCAGCATGTGGGCGTCCACCGGCAGGTCCGCTTCGTGCCAGGCGTACTGGCGATACCGGGTGCAGTACCAGTACGGGACCATGCTGACGGAATGATGAATCGCCTCGCAGAATTGCCGTCGCACGAGGGACGCACCCCTCCCCGGAGCTGTCCGAGATGACGATCGCGAACCGCTCGTCCTGTGCCCCGGCCCAGAGGGCGGTCTTGCCCAGCCGCTTGTGCAGATCTCGTAAATGCGGCGCCCGGCGATTAACAACAAATTGCGGCGATCCTCGCCACCGAAGCCTTCGTGGGACGGCGATTCGGGCGCGGAAATTTCCGCGAGGTTCTGGCAGTCACGCATGCATATCTGCGATGCACCGCGTTCGGGGCCATTGAGGATAAGTTCGTGCTTCTTCGGCATTTTCGACATTGGGTGGTCCCTTCAGATCACGTGGTAGTCATCGCGGGGCGATCTTGTGGTTCGGCACCCTGTGAAACCAGTTGCCGCACTTCTGCTTCCAAACGGCTGAAGTGCGTCCCCTTTCAGTAGACCTTGCCACACTCCTGGCATCGAAAGAACTCGTGGTAGTACTCCCGCGTCTTCGGTGGCAGGTCAGCCTGCACTTCAGTCTTGTCGACCGACACGATCAAGCCGTTGCACTGCGTGCAGCGGGAAAACGGGTCGATGCGGGCCAGCAAGTCAAACCGCCTGATCACTTCCGCAACCTGCTTCTGCACGTGCGGCGACCGCACCAAGTAGCCGTGGGTGACTCTTTTCAGCTTGAGAATGCCCAGGTCCTGGGTGAGGATGGTTCGCTGCTCAGCCAAGGCCGTCTCCACCAGTTCTGCGTCTGCGGCCATGTTGTGGTAAGCCACATCGAATCCCAAAAGTCGCAGGCGTCGGGCCAGCTTGCCGAGGTGGACGTCACAAATGAACTTTGGCTGCCGGAGCGGCTTCGGTCGCAGACGTGTCACCGGGCCGATGTCCAGGGCCTCGAAGACCGGATAGACGGAGACCTGATCCCCTGGCTGGAGCCGATACTCGAAGCCGACCGACGCGCCGTTGACGAGAATGAGATCGACCTCCGTGTGAGGCACGCCGATGGCCTCGATCGCGTCCTTGACGGCGGGCTCGCCCCAGAAACCATAGATGAACGACTGCTTGCGACGCTCCATCGGCAGCAGATCGTTCAGTTCCTCGTAGAAACGGAATTCCGCGGTCTTGCCGTCTTCCTGCATGGACGCTGTTCCTGGCATGCTGCGATTTTCGAACCCCTGGCGTTATTCTATCAGCGGGATTTCGACCGCAACGCGGAATACATCGTCGGGTGGCTCATTTCGCCAGATCATGGCCACACTGGAGATCCTGATCCGCAAGGGGCTCCAAGCGGCCTGAAGTTGGTCGACCAACGCGAGCATCTTCGCCCTTCCTGTCACCTGTCCAACACTCAGATGGAGCTGGAACGGCTTTGACGTCCCCGAACCGCCGGCTTCCTGCGTGGCCTGCCAAAGGGCGGCCTGCAGTTTCACCAACGGCTCCTCCGGCTCCGGCCGAAACCAGACGGTGCAGTTGTCGCGGCGGTGACGAAACGTGTTGAACTCCGCCAACTGAATCTCGAACGCCGGGATTCCCCCGCATGCACCAGCCAGAAGCCGGCGGGCGGTGTCGAGCTGCTCGCGCGGCAAGAACGGGTAGACCAGCGTGATGTGTGGCATCCATCGCCGCATCTTGCGGTCGTGCTTTGCCCGGATGGCCTGAATTGGCGGCCAGCTTTCTGCGGGCGGAATTACCACGAGTGCAGTCTTATGGGTCAGTCCGGCCATCGGCCGTGGTTCACTCAGTTGAAGGCTACGGTTCCAAGCAACGAACTCCAGGATTGTATCGTGGCCGCCGAACGGGCAGAAAGCCACTCTACCGGCTGCGGCGACGACGGTTTGGACGAGAATCGCCCGTCATAAGCGACCGACCATTGCCGTTGAATGCAGATTCAATGCAGCCTACAAAAGGGAGGGGAGGTTGAGGGACGCATCCAGCAGCGGGACACGACTTTCACTCGTGATCCCAATCAGCGACGTCCGCGTCACCCCCCTCATCCACTGAGAGTCCGAACGGTGTTTGATTTTCCGCATGCGGCGTTGATGAACTTCCTCGACCACTGCTTGTTCGATCCAGACAGGTCGCTAATCTCACCCTGTTAGTTTGGGCGGAATGACACAACGGATCGTCCAATTGCCCCCATCACGAACCAAGCCGACCAGCCCTCCGTTGCGGAACTCGACCAACGGCTGCTGGCTGTCGCCGACGAGCAGGAAGCTGGCGAGCCGGCTCAAAAAAGGCAGGTGGCCGACCAACATCACCGAGCCCGTCCACTCTGCGACGGCGTCCGCCACGGGCGGAACATCATCGTTCGGAGCGATTCCCGGCTGGACAGAGATGCCCGCAGAGGGACGGAGCTTGTCGGCGAAGATCGTTGCCGTCTGCTCGGCGCGCAGTCTCCCGCTGTGGAGAATTCGATCCACGTTCAGCTCGCACCTTGCTGCCCAGGCCGCTACCTGCTCGACAGTCGCTCGACCGCTCTTGCTCAAGGGCCGATTGGGATCGACGGCCTCCGCCACTGCTTCGCCGTGTTGGACCAAGTACAGGCACGTGCTGTTCCCGTTGTCGGACATATCTGCATCACCCTTTCAATGCTGCGGAAACCAGCCACGTAGGAATTGCTGCTCCGTTCCTTCGTAAATGGCTTCGGCCAA
>CAZAQY010000170.1:0-18599 GCA_964486845.1 uncultured Pirellulaceae bacterium | reverse complement strand
TCGATCTGCTCGTCGTTCAAATAGGTTTTGTTGCGACTGCGCAGGTCCTTGACGAAGTAGCTCTGTCCTTGCCGGACGATCTGCGCATGATGACGGCTCACACGGACGGAATCTCTGACCGGAATCTGGCAGTCCGGATGCCGGCCGATGGTGAGTTCGTCGGCTTCCATCGAGAATCGCGTGCCCGCATCGGGGCCATTTTCTGCAACCAGATACGCCATGAGGTTTCCCACCATTTTGACGGCTTCCGAAATCGAAGGGGGCAGATGGTCCCCGCGCCGGAAATGCTAGCACACAACCCGGCTGCTTAGCCAGACCGCGCGGAACCCGACTGCCTCCAAAAACCAATCCCCAATTTTAGTTGGAAGGCAGCGGCCCCGTCAACCAACGTGCCACGCTGACGGCTCGGAACGGAATGAGAGTTCAGCGATGGAAACCGTCCTGATCCGATACGATCCGCAGCAGAACTCGGAGGCATTCGGCTGTCCTGGCACGGACCAGCCACCGACAGGATAACCGGTTTCTTCTCGCGAAAAACCTCAGTTCACCAGTGGCATTTCGGCATACAACGGGAAAGACGAGGCTTCCGGCGCTGATCGCCGGGAAACACGTCCGCAGTGAGGTGCCGCAAGCCGCGGCTCGGAACGTCCAGTGGTATCTGCGGTCCCGAGACATCGCCGTGATCCTGCTCAGAGCAGCTTTTCCGAAAAGGCCCGGCTTCTCTCGTCGCTGGCGGCGCGCCGCCGGGTTTTTGTGATTCGTCTTGGCACGAAATCAGGGATTTGATAATTTGACCGCACAGCCCTGCGGGTAGCTGCCCGATACGGAGACACGCCAGAAGGGGTTGCCGTCGTCGCCCCGGCGACGCCGTTCAGGATGATCGAGGAAGGAGCCCCGATATGTTTTCCAGCGTACTCAAGGAAGTTTGTGTGCACATTCGTTGGATGATCCGGCGGGACATGCCGGAGGTGCTGGACATCGAAAACCGCAGTTTCGAATTTGCCTGGACCGAAGAGGACTTTATTCGCTGCCTGCGGCAACGCAACTGCATCGGGATGGTGGCCGAGCATGACGAGCGCGTGGTGGGCTTCATGATCTACGAGTTGCACAAGAACCGCCTGCACATTCTCAATTTCGCCGTCCACCCGGAATTCCGCCGTCGCGGCGTGGCTCGCGGCATGGTCCGGAAGCTGATCGGCAAGCTGTCGCCGCAACGCCGCAATCGCATCCTGCTGGAAATCCGCGAAACCAACCTGGCGGCTCAACTGTTCTTCCGCGAAGCGGGCTTCCGCGCTATCTCCGTGCTGCGGGAATTCTACGAGGACACGCCCGAAGACGCGTACCTGATGCAGTACCGGTACCGTCCGAGCGATGTCGAGTTGGAAATCGGCGAAGAGCAGATTGCGCGCCGGGCGGGGTGAAGGCACCAGCCGAACTCCGCTGGGAAGAAGCCCGGCGTTGCGTGAATTTAACCGCCTGCGCCGGAACCTGATCCTTTTCGGCTTGAAACTGCTCACAATCGGATTCTCTGCACCCGGTGGTTGTACGTGTCCAGGATGTGGATCCGCCGTTGCGAATCCATGACCAGCGACCAGGGCTGGTACAACTCGCCGGGCCGCCGCCCGTGGACGCCCCACGCTGCCAGGAATCGCCCGCCCCGCGTGAACTTCTGGACGCGATGGTTGCCGAACTCGGCCACGTACACGCAATCGCCGTCCAGCCACAGATGGTAGGGATAGCGAAGCTTGCCCGGATCGGTGCCCTGCTCGCCCCAGACGGCCAGCAGTTTCGCTTCGCCGCCCGTAGCGTCGAACACCTGAATCCGGTCGTTACAGGCGTCGGCGACCCACAGATGGTCATGCTCGTCGACCGCCAGATCCTGCGGCCGCGCGAATTGGCCCGGCCCCTCGCCATGCCCGCCCCATTGAAACAGGAACTTTCGCTCGGCTGAAAATTTCTGAATCCGATCGTATTCGCCGTACTCCGACACGTAGTAGTTGCCTTGCGAATCCTGCGCGCAGTCGGTGACCAGCGTGAACTGGCCCGGACCAAATCCGTACGTGCCGCCGATCGTCCGCTCCTGCAGCAGCCGCCCCTGCGGAGTGTAGAACAAGACGCGGAAGTAGTGCGTGTCGGCCACCATCAGATGGCCGTGCCGATCGAACGACAACCCCGTCGGCTTGCCGTTCCGGCTCTCCGGCGTCCGCCAGCCGCGCAGGTACCGGCCGTCCGCCGCGAACACCTGAATCCGGCCGGTCATGTCGACGATGTACAGCTGGTCGTGCTCGTCGATCGCCATCGCCCGCGGTTTCATCAGCCGTCCCGCCGACAGACCCTGCCGCCCCCAGACCAGCTCCGGCTTGCCCGGCGGCGACGCCCCGCCGACACAGCCCAACAGACATGCTTGGGCCAGCAGCCCGCAGACGACCACTCCCTTGGCCACCGGGCCGGGGCCCCTCTGGGCGCCGGTGGTCCGCGGCCTCGGCACGACTCCCTCTCCCCCACAAGTTTGCATCTTCGTTTCCGATCTCAGGCATCAGGCGGGCCGGCGCCAGGCGGAGTCGATGTCGCCGGCCAAATCGGCCAGCGCGGCCTCCAGCGGTGAGAGTTCCGGCTCCTCATCGCCGAACAGTTGCTCCTGCAGGCGATCCGTCCCGCCGCCGCCGCCGGTCTCGGCCGTTCCCCGCGTCAGGCCCACCGCAGCAACGGCGGCCGAAATGACTTCCGTCGCGGTCCCCTCGCCCATGGGGAGAGGGCAGGGTGAGGACAGAGAAATCGGGAAGTCGCTTCGGCCACCGTTGCTGGGCGTCGCTCGAATGCCGGTGGGCGGAGCTTCCCCCTCCGCGAGCGGCTGCGACTGGGCGTTCAGGTAATTGATCACGATCAAGGCATCCAACGCCGTGCAGACCTCGTCGTTCGTGACGTCATAGTACCAGTGAGGAGTCGAACCGGGGGCGGGCAAAGCCACCTCGCCCGGATGCGCGTTGATGTAATTGATGATGATCAGCGCGTCGAGGGGTTCGACCACGCCATCGCCGCTGACGTCCAGCGGGTTGGCCTCGTTGTGCCAGCCGATGGCCGCGCCGATCCAGACGCTCCCGTCGGACGCCGTCCACGTGTAGCCCCCGGCTGCCGGATCGCCCGGCTCGATGTCCAGCGGCGTGACGCCTGTCGCTGCGCCGGCGGCCACGCTGAACAGGAGCTGGGCGACTTCCCGCACGCCCGGCGCCAGCGGCTGGCCGGCCGTGTTCAGGATCACCACGCGCAAATGCCCGGCGGCAGCCAAGTTCCCGGCCACCACCCAGCTGCCGGTGGTATCCGCGCCGGGCGAGACGTCGCCGGGAGCCACGATCGCCAGCAGCGACGGATCAAAGTACAGATCGAAATCGAATCCGCCCACATTGGTCGCCGCCGGTTCGATCTGGAGCTTCACCGGCACAGAGATCTGCCCGCCGGCGACGGCCGGCAGGTGGGTGTCAATCTGGAACTGCGGATCGCCGCCGCCGGCGGCCGTAACGGCGATGCCCGGATGATCCGGCACGAACGCTTCGTCGAGGCCCAGCCCTTCCCGCACGTCCGCAAACGCCTCCTCCGCCGGCACGGCACTCTGGCTGACGTAGCTCCCCACCGGAGCCTGCGCGGTGAGCGCGGCGCCGGTGAACAGGGCAGATGCGTCGCCGTACCCGCTGGACAACAGCGCGCGGTCTTCCAACGCCTCGAACCGCATGCGACGGACGCGTGACCCTCCGCGCCGCCGAATACGACGGCCGCGCGTCGCGACCTGGCATTTCACGGGTGCCGACAGACTCGCTTCATCAAACATGGCATGTGCTCCAACCTGGGAAACGATGCACTCCGGTTGGACAGTATTGCTTGGTCTCGACTCTCGGAACGACGCAAGGATGCTCGAATCGCTGGCAGGAAAATGAGGGCAGAAAAATGAGAAACCTGTCTGGAGTGTTTTCCTGCCGCAATTCTCCTGCCAGCTTATTCTCTCGTCTTCCGTTTAGCAACCCAACAGTGGAACCGCCACTTCGGCCCTTGAGGTCACGAGCATCTCGCAGCACGGATTCTGGTTGTTCCACGAAGGCAGGGGAATTCTCGATCAAGTCAATGCCAGGCCCAACATTCCTCTGCCGCCGTTTGCTAACAACGAGGAAGGGCGAAGGAGAGAAACGAGCGTCTCCTGATATGTCCGCGAATTGGACTGGAAGCTCAACAATCGCGGCGAACTGTTCGACATGACCGACGCTCCGTTTGTCGAGAAGCTCGTCGATGCAACCTCGCCAGGTGAGAGTGCTGACGCGGCCCGCAAACGCCTCCAGGCCGTGCTCGACAAACTCGCGCCCTGCAAGGGCAAGATCGCCCCGGCCGACGTCCCCAAGGCGAAAAGGAAGGGGGCCCGGCCAATCGCCGGATCGACGCGGCCCGTCCGGCGGCTCGGAAGTCGAGGGCTGATGGCGGCCAAGCAGCGACGTCGCCCACGTCGCGACGCCGGGGCCACAACCGCGACTTCCGCCCGTGAACACGCACGTGCGAACTTTGTCTGCTACATAGCCTGCATTTCTCATCGCCGCAGCCCACACGGTTGCTTTTCGGCCGGAAGGGGTTGCTTTCGCGTTGCTAACGGGCGGGTGAGCGAGGCGCGAGGTTTCGAGGTGGCGGAACAGAGGCTTCTCGTCGCCATCCACCTTGCCAAAGCACTGCAATTTGCCGCGAACTTTTTTTGCCGACCCTCCTGTTGCATGCGGAAAACGCGGGAATTCCTTGGTTGGCTTGTGGGGCTTGCTGGAAGATAATTTTCTGGTAGACTTACTCACCAGTGCCACCTCTGGATAGAGCATTTGGTATCAAGGTTGTGTCACTGACACCTCCGGCCACAACCGACGGATGCCACTCTTGCTGAAAAAAGCTCGCAGGTGTCAGAAAAGGTGTCAACGCCCCGGGACCGTGCGGGCGTTGGAAGTAATGAGATGCGAAAAACACGGCGAATTGCCGTGTTTTTCACCAATCCGGTCAGGTAGCTCAGTTGGTAGAGCAACGGACTGAAAATCCGTGTGTCGGCAGTTCGATCCTGCCCCTGACCACTCAGCAGATTCCCGCCGATTGTCGCTAAGTCCCGTAATTGGCAACACGTTAGGACAATCGGCGTTGTCGTTTCCAGACGGGGGGCTTTCGCAGCTTCCTGCCGTTTCTTGCGTCGTTTTGCTGCTGTACTGCTGGCGTTTTGCTGGCAGAATCGAATCTGTACCAACTGGTAAACTGTTGCAAGTTCCTGTCGCTGCCATCGCCTGGGGCGTCGCCGTCACTTCCGGGGGCGTCGCCAAGTCGGGCATGGCATCCAGGGCACCTTGCATGTCGTGTAACCGGGCGTGGGAATATCGGCCGATCGTCAAAACGGGCGTGGAATGTCGGGCCAACTCTTGGGCCGTCTTGACCGATGCCCCGCCGGCCACGATGCCCGATATGTACGTGCGCTGTTTTCGCCGCGGCTTCCACTGAGACGTGTTCTCGATTTATGGCGCCTGCCAAGTCGAATAGGCTCAATGGCCCGATCCGGTCGGCTGTGCTGATCATGTTCATGGTCATCGCTGGTTGCCCCTCTCGTCGGTCCGAGGGCAACCGGCCTGCAGCCACTCGGCCAGTTCTTGGCGTCTGAATCTGACAGCCGCCCGTGGGCCTTGGCCGACCCGTCGCCGGACGAGATCCGCCAGGCGTGCGAGCGGATCCGGGCCACGTGGAGCGAAGCCAAGCACCAGGATCGGGGCTGGAAGAAGACGGTGCCCTTCAACTGGCCGAGGGTCTCGGACCAGGAACTGATCGAGGCGATCGACGAGGAAGAGAGGGGTGAAACCGGGGACAGCTAAGGGCCGGGCTCCAGCCGGGCCAACAACTCGGTCGCCTGACGGACGAGCGGATCGGCGTCGGGATCATGATCCAACTCCGCGTATGGCTGACGCAGATTCTGCAATCGGTTGCGCAGACGATCCAGGAATGCATGCGGACACCGCTCGACCAGCGGCAACGTCAGCCGCACCGCCTCCGCGGTCGCCTGCAGGGCCTGGTCCCGACGGCCCAGGTCGGCGAGCCGCTTTCCGGCGTTGGTTAGCAGCCCGGACCGTACCCGGACCGCGGCTTCATCCTCCGGACTCGGCAGCGGCCGGTCCAGCAGCGTGCTCGGAGCCCGCAGGCCCGCGATGAATTCGTCGGCGTCCGCCAAATGCTCCGCGTGGCGCTGCGGATACTGCTGGCGCCAGAACCGGGCTTCATGCACCACGACTTCGGCCAGCAAACGATCGGGGGAGCCGGAAAAGCGTGCCCTGGCCCGTCCTCTGGACGCTTGCCATCCGAATTCCCGGACCTGGGGCAGCGCTCGGTGCTTGCGGCAGGGAATCCAGCCTGGTCAACACGCCGTCGAGTTTCTCGTCCGTTGTCCGGTGTTGTTGGTCCAGGGAGTCCCGCAACTCGGTGAAAGCATCGAGCGGCGCGTGGGGTCCCAAGGCGTCCTGCAGAATCCGCTGAACCTTGGCCCTGTTGAAACGCTTCTCCTGCAACGGATCGCCGACGGGGGTGGGGTTGAAGTACACGCCGGCGGATTCCGGGCCGGGCTGTGCCGCGGCTCGCAGCATGGCATTGATGAGCGCTTCCGCAGCCAACTGCACGCTGCCCAAGGCGTCGCGCCAAGACTCTCGCCGATCCGCTCGACCAGACGCGGTTCTACGTCGTCCAGGCTCGGCCCGTCGTCCAGCTTCGTCTTGCGCAACACGGCCAAGACGGAGCTTGCGTGAAACCCACAGAGGCAAAGAGAAACGCAGCACGGATGAGGATCGTTTTCATGGGCAACCTCAGTTTTGAATCGTGGTTCAGCTGGGGGTCGGGCCCGTGATAGGCGGCTACCTGGAACCGTCGCCGTCCGCGTCCGCCAATGGGTCCTGGGGCATCTCGTCGCCGCCTACGACGACGCGGTCGATGGCAATGCCCAACTGGCGGATCTTGGTTCGCAACGTGGTCCGCGTGACGCCCAGGATGCGGGCGGCTTCCAGTTGGTTGCCCCCGGTGCGGCGCAGCACGCGGGTGATCAACTCGGTCTCCATGCGGGCCAGGGCCTGATCGTACAAGTCCTCGACGCCTGCCGTCATGCGTTCGTTGACGAACCGCTCCCAGTATTCGGCCCCCGCGTCCTCGCTGGGGTAGCTGAGCAGGGGCGAGGATGAACCGCCGCGGACGATGTCCGGCAGGAAGTCGGCCAGCAGCACCGGCCCCGTCGTCTGCAGCACGGATTGGCGCACAACGCTCTGCAGTTCCCGGACGTTGCCAGGCCAGGCATAGCGCCGCAGCATTTCCAGGGCGGCGGGCGAGACGCCGCGGACTTCCTTTTTCAAGTCCCGATTGGCCCGCAGCAGGAAGTAATCGACCAGCAGCGGCAGGTCCTCGCCCCGCTCGCGCAACGGAGGCAACTGGATCGTAAAGCCGTTCAGGCGGTAGTACAAATCGGCGCGAAAGTGATTGCGGGCCACCATCCGTTCCAGGTCGCGGTTGGTGGCGGCGATCACGCGGACATCCGACGCGATCATCTCGTTGCCCCCCACGCGCTCGAAACGCTGCTCCTGCAGGACCCGCAGGATCTTGCTCTGCAGCGCCGGAGACATGTCGCCGATTTCGTCCAGAAACAGCGTGCCGCGATGGCACTGCTCGAACTTGCCGATCCGCCGTCGGTCTGCGCCGGTGAAAGCGCCCCGCTCGTAGCCGAACAATTCGCTCTCCAGCAGCGCCTCGGGGATGGCCGCGCTGTTCACCTCCATGAACGGTCCGGTCGAGCGATGACTGTGGTGATACAGCGCGCGGGCGACCAATTCCTTGCCCGTCCCGCTCTCACCGCGAATCAGCACCGTCACGTTCTGCGAAGCGACTCGTCCGATGGCCTTGTACACCAGTTGCATCGCCGGGCAGCGGCCGACCAGCGCGTCGCCCTCCGCCGGCAGGGAAGCCGCGGTGTCTTGCAGGGCGACGGGCTGCCGGGTCCAGCGGCGGATCTCCAGCGCCTGGTCCACCAGCTTGCGGACCTCGGCAAAGTCCAAGGGCTTGAGCAGATAGTCCAGCGCACCCAGCTTCATCGCCTCGATGGCCGTGTCGCTGTTGCCGGAGGCGGTCATGAAGATCACGGGCAGCCGCGGGTCGATTTCCTTCAGCACCTGAAACGCCTGCAGGCCGGTCTGATCCGGCAGCACCAGATCCAGGATGGCCACGTCCGGACGCGTTTCGGCGACCAGACGGCGGGCCTCCGCCGCATTCGCCGCCGTCAGCACCTCGACGCCCACCTTGTCGAACATCCGCCGAAACAGGTGCAACACGGTGGGTTCGTCGTCTACGACTAACAGCGACGGCATCCGTCCAGCCTCACTAGCGCATGGCGACCAGCGCCGCGCGTTGCCCCAGGTCGTCATGTCGCCGCAGGTGGCCCGACAAAGCCCGCTGGAACTGGTGGAACCGCGACTCGACGTCGTCCCAGGTGGAGGCAGGACGAACGGAAGAACCGGACAGTTCGCCGATCTCTTCCAACAGGCTCAGCAGACGCGGGTGCTCGTCGTGCAGACCCTCCACTTCCTCTCGGAGTTCCGGTTGCTCCTCCAGAAGGTCCGCCAGCGTCCCGTCGGTTTCTTCCAGGAAGAACAACGTCTGCAACCGGCCGCACAGATCGGCCACCCGATCGGGCACCGCGTCGGTGGGCACCGCAGACCAGCCCCACGACGAATCCACATCGGCATCCGCGATGTCTTCGAGCAGTTCGGCCAACTGATCCAACTGTCGCTGTACCTGGTCCCGATGGGAACGCAACTCTCCGCGTCTTGTGGTTACCGTGCTCACCATGATCCGCAGCCCCTTTCGCTTCGTGTCTCGAAACGTGCCGCCGACGCAACGGACAGACGCTTGGGCGAGCCGCAACGGAAGCCGTACTTGTGAGAGGTGATCCTGTCTAAGCGTGTCCGCAGACGTTATCGTGCGAAACTTGGGCAAGAAAGTCAAGTCTTCCCCTCCGTTTGTGTTACGAAAAGACTTGTCTGGCAGGCACTTGTGAATTTGTCGCCCCTCGCATCAAGTGCTTCGGCAGGTTATCTTGCCGGCTGTTTTGTTTGTTTGCAGAGCATTCTCGCTTGTCCTTCGCTGGGATGGCCACCGAGTTTCCCGAAATCCGGTTTCAGGGCCAACTGCGGCCGTCGCAGGCCGACGCGGTGAAGATCGCGCGGCGAAAGCTCGCGGCCGGCAAGCGGCGGTTGCACATCGTCGCGCCGCCGGGGTCCGGCAAGACCGTGCTGGGGCTGTACCTGTGGTCCGAGTGCGTCCGTCTGCCGGCCCTCGTGCTGTCGCCCAACTCGGCGATCCAAGCCCAGTGGGCGGACAAAATCGAGCTGTTCTCGCCCGCCCAGACCGATCCGCCGCTGGTGAGCACCAATCCGGAACAGCCGGCTCTGCTGACCTCGCTGACCTACCAATCCGTGACGCTGCCTGGCCGCGGCGGCCCGGATGACGAAGCGCCGGCGGTCGAGTTGTGGCAGGACCGGCTGATCGAAGCCGGCCAGGCGAAGGATCCCCAGGAAGCGGCCGTGTGGATCGAGGACCTGCGGCGGCACAACCGGGACTACTACGAGCAGCGGCTGCGCGGCTACCGCAAACAAGTCCGCGACGCGGCGGCGCTGGCCGGCGGTTCGCTGGACCTGCTGCACGCCTCCAGTCTGCGGACCTTGCAGCGGCTGAAGGAACGCGGCGTCGGACTGATCATTCTGGACGAGTGCCATCACCTGCTGGGCCACTGGGGCCGCGTCCTGGCGGACGCTCACGAGTTGCTGGACCAGCCGGTCGTCATCGGCTTGACGGCCACGCCGCCGGATCGGGAAGGCAAGCGGCCGGAGGACGTCCAACGGTACGACGAATTCTTTGGCGAGGTGGACTACGAGGTGCCCGTGCCGGCGGTCGTCAAGGATGGCTTTCTCGCGCCGTCTCAAGACCTGGCTTACTTCGTCCGGCCCACGCGCGAAGAGCTGGCGTTCATCGCCAACGCGGATGAACAGCTGCACGAACTGGTGGCGGAATTGTGCCGCCCGGCCGGCGAAGCTGGCGCTGCGGTTGGGTGCGGTGCGCCCGTTCGGCGCGGGTCTCCCGACCTCGCCGAGGTCCACGTTCGGCGCGGGTCTCCCGACCCCGCCGAGGTCTTCGACCGCAGGTCTCCCGCCCTCCCAGGGAGACCTGCGGTCGGCGACGTGGTTCGGTCGGGAGACCGCACCACAACGCTGCCAGACCGCCCCCCAACGCTGGCGGAAAGCGGTGACGCGGGACGGGTTGCAAACCCATCCTACGACCCGTCCACCGGCGAGCCGCTGTCGGATTGGCTGTTGGAGGTGCTGCACCAGCGACGGCTGCCGACGGGCGTGGTCAGGGACTGGGACAGCTTCGAGAAACGCGATCCGGCGTTCGCGCTGGCGGCTCGCACTTTCTTGCTGCGGCGCGGTCACGAGTTGCCGCCGGAGGTGCCGCCGCCCCAGACCGATGTCGATCCCGAAGAGTATCCCGAGATGGCCATGCTGACGCCGGTCCTGGACCGCTACGTGCGGCACCACTTGCGGCGTTCGGCGGACGCCGCGAACCGCGAGTTGGCCGAGCAAGTGGTGCGGCGGCTGAGGACGCTGGGCGTGCAGATCACCGAGACGGGCGCCCAGGCCTGCGCCTCGCCCGTGGCCCGCGTCATGGCCTATTCCCGAAGCAAGACCGAGGCGCTCGTGCCCATCCTGGGCGCGGAGCAGCGACTGCTGGGCGACCGGCTGCGGGCGGTCGTGGTCGCGGATTTCGAGAAGACTTCGGCCGTGAGCGCCGAGGTCGAACACCTGCTGGACGCCGAAGCGGGCGGGGCGATCGCCGCCTTCAAGCAACTGATCCAGCACCCGGGCACCGACGCTCTGCAGCCGATTCTGGTCACCGGCTCCAGCGTCCTGGTGGACGACGATCTGGCTCCCACGTTCGACGTCGCGGCTCAGCAATGGTTGGCCAAGGAAGGCCACCAAGTCGAGCTGGAGTTTGGCGAGGAGGAGGGCTTCCACGTCCTCCGCGGCAAGGGCAGTGACTGGTGCCCTCGCGTGTACGTGGCCATGATCACCGACCTGTTCCAGGCGGGGCTGACCAAGTGCCTGGTGGGCACCCGCGGCCTGCTGGGCGAGGGTTGGGACGCCAGCAAGATCAACGTGCTGATCGACTTGACCACCGTTACGACATCCATGACCGTCAATCAACTGCGCGGCCGTTCGATCCGGCTGGACGCGGAGGACCCGCAGAAGCTGGCCAACAACTGGGACGTGGTCTGCATCGCGCCGGAATTCACCAAGGGCCTGGACGACTACTTGCGGTTCATCGCCAAGCACAGCACGCTGTTCGGCATCACCGACGACGGGGCCATCGAAAAGGGCGTCGGGCACGTCCATCCGGCGTTCACGGAGTTGAAGCCGGAGGGGCTGGAGGGTTCCACCAGCCTGTTGAATGCGGAGATGCTGGCCCGGGCCGGACGGCGGACCGACGTGCGGGAGTTGTGGAAGATCGGCCAGCCGTATTCGGCGGAACCGATCCGCGCGCTGGAGACGAGCCCACTGGGCGGCAGCGGGGGGTTCCCGCCTTTCAAGGGTGCGCGGGAGCAATGGAACGACGCTTCGCTGGCCCTGGCCATCGGCAAGGCGGTGTTGCTGTCGCTGTGCGACGCCGAGTTGCTGGGGCATCCGGGCATGCTGCACGTGGGCCAGCGTTCGGGCGGCTACGTGCGGTTGTTCCTGGAAGAAGCTCGCGACGAGGAGGCGGCGCTGTTCACCCAGGCGTTGCACGAAGCCCTCGGTCCGCTCGACCGGCCCCGGTACGTGATTACGCGATCCGTCCACGTCGCTCGCAACACGTGGCTCTCGGCAATTCTGCCCTCGTTCGTGGGGCGCTACTTCCAGCGCCGCGAACTGCGCCGCGTGATGCTGCACGCGGTGCCGGCGGTGCTGGCCAGGAACAAGGACTTGGTGGCTGTCTTCGAAGCCCACTGGAACCGCTACGTCAGCCCCGGCGAAGCGCTGTATGCCCACCATGGACCGGGCAAGGAACTGATCGCCCAAGCCCGCCGGCAAGGTTGGGCGTCCAAGGCCCGGATGCACGAGAAAGAGATCTTCCTGTGACCCGTGCGTGCCCGGTGATGGGGCCGGCAGTGCCTCCGCACCAATCTTCTTGAGCCCTGATTGCTTGTTGGATCAAAACGGTTAAGCTGCCCCCCTAACGCGAGGGGCGCAGGCTCGGGATGCCTGATGTTCCCGGTGCGATTTTGGTGTAGAATACCGGCAGAGCTATTGCAGGGGAGGGAGAGCAGATATGATATCAGCCGAGACAAAATCGGTTATCGATCGCGCCAAGCACATCTACGCCGATCAATTGCGGACGAATCTGGAATCCCAGCACCGGGATCGGTTCGTTGCTATCGAGCCGGAAACCGGCGAGTACTTCTTGGGGATACATTCGACGAGGCAGTGAAGTCCGCCAGGACGAAGTATCCGTCCCGTCTGTCGCACACTATCAGGATCGGGCATCGTGCGACGTTCCACATTTGACCTTGTCCCGCCAGTTCGCAGAGCTAGTTGTGAACAACTCGTCTGTCAAGTCAGCACAGGATCCAAAACCAATGAAACGTACGCCATTCCTTCTGATTCATGCGGCAATTCTCGTCGCTTTCGTCTGTGTCCCCACGGCGATCCGAGCGGAGACGGTGGCCCGCTGTGGCGCCGGGTGGTTGGAGCGGATCGACGGGTATCCCGTGCTGCACTTGAAGGGCACCCCGTACGAGATGGGATACCAGCACGGCGCGCTGCTGAAGGACCACGTGCGCGAGAACTCGAGGTACCTGCTGGAGGTCAAGGGCGAGCAGGAGGCATTGGAATGGGGGCCGGTGCGGTTGAAGCCTCGGCAGATCGTGGAGATCATCATCGAGACGCAGAAGCCGTTCGTGCCGGATCGGATCATGGATGAAATTCGCGGCGTAGCAGACGGGGCCGGAGTGCCGGTGGCGGACGCCCGCATCGCGAATTTCATCCCGGAGATGTTCCACTGCAGCGGGTTTGCCGTGATGAATACCGCGACCAAGGACGGCACGTTGTACCATGGCCGCGTGCTGGACTACGCCATCGACTGGCGGTTGCAGGAGCACGCAGTGATCATCGTCGCCGAGCCCGAGGGCGGGATTCCGTTTGTGAACGTCACCTACGCGGGTTTCATCGGCTCGGTGACCGGCATGAATGCCCGTCACGTGTCGATCGGCGAGATGGGCGGGGGCGGCATCGGGCACTGGGAAGGCGTGCCCATGGCATTTTTGGTCCGAGAAGTGCTGGAGCGGGCCGCCACGCTGGATGACGCCATCCGTATCTTCCGCGACAGCCCCCGCACGTGCCAGTATTTCTACGTGATCGCCGACGCCAAGACCAACCGGGCGGTAGGCATGGAAGCGTCCTGGAACGTCTTCTTCGCGATCGATCCCGGCCAGCACCACGCGCTGCTGCCCAAGCCCGTCAAGGACTGCGTGATCCTGTCGGCGGGCGACCGCTATGACGAACTGGCCCGCCGCATTGCTGACGGCCATGGCAGCTTTACGGCCGAAACGGCGATCCGTTTGATGGACCGTCCGGTGGCGATGAAGTCGAACCTGCACAACGCGCTGTTCGAGCCCAAGAGCACTCGCTTCTGGGTCGCCAACGCCAGCGCCGATCTGCAGCCCGCCGCCGAGCGGCCGTATCAGTCCTTCCAGTTGACCGAATTGCTCAGCCGCAAGCCGGATCCGGCCGCGCCGGAGATTCCGCTGGTCAACACGGCCGCCGGAAGGCCATCCAAGGGTTAGCGAGTCAGCTCGATGCCGATGGAAAACCCCATGAAAACAATGTCGTGGTCGTCCGGCTGAATGCCCAGCATTCCGTTGGCTGCGGGCGACTCGGTAGCGAAGAACGTTCCCGCGCCGAACCAGTTTTGCTGGTCGTAGGTGCCGCGGACGGCCAGTTTCCCTAAGCGTGGAAGGCAGCGCGTCCACTGCAGACCAATCTGCATGTCCAAGATCGCGCCATCCAAGATCGCGCCAAGGTCGTCGGTGTGGTGAATTCGGTTGGGCGCACTCCACCTCGCTTCGCCGACCAGCAGCGAGTCGCGGGCATGGCGATCCAGGCGAACCCGGAGCGGCCCAACGAGCGGTGCAGGTCCAGCGACAGGGTGGGCCCAATGGCGTGAAACAGTTTCGCTCGAAAGTCGCCGGCGTCGGCCGCCACGATCTTCTGTTCCAGAGAAGCGAAGCGGACGCCGCTGGCGACGATCGCATCCCACTGGCAGATGCAAAACTGCTGGCGGTAATCACGCCTTTTCTTGGGCGGTTCAAGAAGTCACGCTTTCTCAAGGGCCGGGGTCAGGTGGTTCAAAGTTCAGAAGTGGCGGGTAAGCGGGCAAACCAATGGCAACGCGGTTCCCCGCCACTTTTGAACTTTGAACCACCTGACCCCAAGAGCGTGACGCCGCGAACTGCGCCGCGAAAACGTCGCGGGCGGTAGGGGGCCGGCAGCTAGCAGTGGACGCCAAGGCTCCGGTCGCGGCTCAGTCGCGCCGGTGTTGATAGACGGCCTGCAGCAGCGATTCCACGTCTTTGAATTTCTGCTTGCTGGCCAGCGCGGCGTCCAGCAGGCGGCGGGCGTCGGATTCGCTGTGGCCCAACGAACAGAGGATCTGGAACGTCTCGTCCATCACGCTGCGTTCGACTTCCGTCGCGCCGCTTTCTTCGCGGCCGACCAGCAGGGCGAACTTGGGCATCTTGCGCCGCAGTTTGGCGATGATCCGCTCGGCGATGGCCGGGCCGATGCCGGGCAGCGCGGACAGGCCCTTGGCATCTTGCTCTTCGATCAGCACCGCGATGTCCCTGACAGGTCGCACCATCGAGCGCAAGGCTTTCCGGACGCCGACGCCATCCACCGAGCAGAACAGTTCGAAGAACTCGCGTTCGACTTCGTTCACGAAGCCGACCAACCGCGGGACCACGCGCCCCTGGGCCGGATTGCCTTCCAGGTAGTGCAGGGTGTGCAAGCTGACGGTCTCGCCCAGCATCGTTTGCAGCCGCCGCCGGGTGGTTTCGGGGATCAACACTTCGTACTCGAAGGCTTCCACCGCCAGGGTGGCGATGGACTCGCTGACGGCGATCAGCTTGCCGGAGATTTTCGTGATCAAGGGAGTAGGTTCCGTCTCATGAGTATTTGGTCAAGGGCACATCACGAAAGTAAATGTGGCACAAGGCGATGGCCAAGGCGTCGGCCACGTCGGGTGGATCGGGTGCTTGGGGCAGGCCGAATTCGCGGCAGATCGCCATCTGGACCTGCGGTTTCGGGGCTCGTCCGCTGCCGGTCAGCACTTTTTTGACGTGCGTCGCCGCGTAATGCCGGATCGGGACGCCGGCTTGCGCCGCGGCCAAACAAATGACGCCGCGGGCGTGCCCCATCAGGATCGCCGTCGTGGGTCGTTCGTAATGCGAGTACAATTCCTCGATGGCCATCACGGTGGGCTGAAACGACGTCAACAATTCCGTCACGCCCCGATGGATTTCGACCAGTTTGGCCTCCAGCGGATCGTGTGCTCGGCTGCGCACCACGCCCGCCTCGACCAACTTCGGACCGCCCGCGCCCAGCTGCACCAGGCCGTAGCCCGTGGTGTTCAAGCCGGGGTCGATGCCCAGCACCAGGTCATGACGTACGTCGCAGTCCATCGCGGGACGGTTTCCTCAGTCTTCTCAATTGAATGAAGGAATACAGAATAAGGAACACAGAAGTCTGAATGAGCCGGCATCGAAGCATTCTGCATTCGCTATTCAGTATTCGCTATTCGCCATTGCTCGCCCCACGCGAATCCCGGCCAGCAGAAAGTCACGGGGGGCGCACGGGGGGAGAGCAGACCCCGGCTGAAAACGCTACGGCAGTCTCCACGCGGTCCCGTCCTTGCGGTCTTCGAGGGTGATGCCCAATTCGCTCAAGCCGTTACGGATGCGGTCGGCCGTGGCGAAGTCCTTCTTCTTGCGCGACTCGTTGCGCAGTTCCACAAGCAGATCCAGCAGCCGGCCGACCAATTTCGTCTCTTGGCCCGTCTTCAGTTGCGGGGGGGTGCGGAACACGCCCAGGATGGCCGTCAGTTCGCGCAGCGTGACGACCCCGCGCTGAAAACTGGCCAGCGCCGATTCCGTGCGGCCGGCCGGGGCCTCCAGGTGTTGGTCGGCGTACTTGTTCAGCGCCCGCAGCAACTCGAACAGTTCGCTGATGGCCCCTCCCGTATTGAAATCGTCGTCCATTTTGGCCAGATAGCCGGCCCGCCGTTGAGCCGCTTCCGTCAGCAACGGGTCGCCGGCGGCGGAGATCTCCCCCTCGGTGCGTCGCGCGATCGGCGGCAACTCGTAGAAGCTCTGGCCGGTAATTCGCTGGTAGCGTTCAAAGAACCGTGCAAAACCGTCCAGGGCCGTTTTGGTTTCCTCCAAGCCCTGTTCGCTGTATTCGACCGTGCTGCGGTAGTGGGTGCGGAGGAGGAAAAAACGGATCGTTTCGCCGCCGAAACGGGCGATCTGGTCAGCCAATCCGCCGGCGCCTTTCGAGCGGCTCATCTTGGTGTCCACCGTCGTTTCTTCCTGCTCGCGTTCCGTACGGCCGCCGACTTTGCCGGCCGCCGCGGCCCGCAGCAGGCCGTTGTGCAGCCAGTACTTGACCATCGGCTTGCCGTGGCAGCATTCACTCTGGGCGATCTCGTTCTCGTGGTGCGGGAAGATCAGGTCCAATCCGCCGCCGTGGATATCGAACGTCTCGCCCAGCAGTCGCCGGCTCATCGCGGAACACTCGATGTGCCAGCCGGGACGGCCTTTACCCCAGGGGCTGTCCCACGAGGGCTCATCGGGCTTGGCCGCCTTCCACAACGCAAAATCCCCGGCCGATCGCTTTTTGGCCGCCGCCTCGCCGCCTTCGCCCTGCTGGCTGTCCGCGCTGCGATTGCTCAACTTGCCGTAGCCGGCGTCTTTGCCGACATCAAAAAACACATCGCCGTCGACGACGTAAGCAAAGTCGCGGTCGATCAGCCCCTGAACAAAGCGGATGATCTCGTCGATGTTTTCGGTGGCTTTCGGCATGTGGTCGATTTGATCGACGCCCAGCCCCTCCAGATTTGCCAGATAGTCGGCCGTGTTCTCGCGGGCCACCTCGGCCATGGATAGTCCCCGCTCTTTGCCCTTCTTAATCAGTTTGTCATCGACGTCCGTGATATTGACGACCCAGGTCGTTTCGTAACCGCTGTAGACGAGATACCGCTTGATGGTGTCGAAGATCACCGGCCCGACCATGTGGCCGATGTGGGCCTTGTCGTAGACGGTCGGTCCGCACAGGTAGATGCCGACCTTGCCGGGCATCACCGGTTGCAGGTTTTCTTTGTTTCGGGTCAAGGTGTTGTACAGTCGAATCGTCATCGTTCACACTCCGTCGTGCAAGTTTCCAGCAGCGCCACACATTGGGCCGACATGGCTTCCTCCCGTCCCACCGCCCCCAAGTCCTCGCCTGTCTTGGCTTTCAGTCCGATCAGGTTTGGCGTCACCCCCAGCAATTCGGCAATTCGCTGGCGAATGGCCGGTTTATGAGGGGTCAATCGAGGACGCTGTGCAAAAACGATACAGTCCAGGTTGACGATGCGAAAGCCGGCTTCCCGGACTCGCCGTTGGGCCAGTTGCAGCATTTCGCCCGAATCGCGGCCTCGATTCGCCTCATCCGTATCGGGAAAGAACTCGCCGATGTCACCCAGGGCGGCGGCACCGAGGAGCGCGTCGGTGATGGCGTGCAGCAGCACATCGGCGTCGCTGTGCCCGACCAGGTGGTGGTCGTGTGGCACGCAGACCCCGCCAACTACCAACGGCCCGCCAAGGGCCAGTCGATGCGTATCGTGACCAACTCCAATTCGTAGGCCTGTCGTGGCTGAATCCTCCCCAATCACGCCGTCAGGCCCTTCGCGGGCCAATTCCATATAGCCAAGGGTCGCGTTGGTTGCGGATTATAGCGAAGGATGGCAACGGGGACAATGTAAAGATGTGGGGGCTTGGCGTCCTGGTCGGCGTAGATGAAGCCCGCCATAATCCGCCGGCAACGATTCTGAAGCGACTTGCGAAGCGCAAAAAAAATGAGGACTCTCGCTCGCCGCAGCAAGAGTCCTCGATGGTTGGCTGACCGGACCTGACGTGTGTCAGTGTCCGGAGACCCACAGCCGTGTATGGGTATCGGGCGGCATCCCCCGAAGACTTGAGACCGGCCGGCAAAGCGCATCCGGAATCGCGCCTCGGAGGGAGAACTTGATTCACGTCTTAACAACCGTGACGGATATACCCGTTCGCTGGTGCGACGAATCCGCATTTTCGGCGCGATGAAAGGCGTCCTGTCCACGACCGATCTCGACCCGGGCAGTCTGGTGGCCAAGGCGAAAGCCAGTCCCGGACTGGTGGGGAGGGGCGGGTGCATTCCCAAATGGTGTCACGTCGAGATATGTGTAAGGGGTTCAGGGTT
>CAZAQY010000169.1:0-18666 GCA_964486845.1 uncultured Pirellulaceae bacterium | reverse complement strand
GTTTTCGGTCAAGATCAGTTTCTTGACTGGAACATTTCTCCTAAAGTGCAATTGCAGTACGATACGGAAGAATCACCTGTGGCCGTCTTTACCTTTCCCTTGCCCGCCCGCACGAAAGCTTACCGCCATGTCCGTTCGCTCGTTCCTTGTTACTGTGTCGTTCGGATTCCTTTTACGGGTCGGCCTCGTTCTTGGGGCCGACGTCCCGGCAGCCGTCGAGTTGCACGTGTCGCCACAAGGCAATGATGCCTGGTCGGGCACGCTGGCCGCGCCGAATGCGGAGCGGACAGACGGGCCGTTGGCTTCGCTCGCGGGTGCCCGCGACGCGATCCGGCGGCGGAAGGCGGGAGGGCCGCTCGCGGCCCCGATTCGCGTGCTTGTCCGCGGCGGGACGCACCGCGTGAGCGGACCGATCGTGTTCTCCGCCGACGATGGCGGCAGCGAACAGGCGCCCATCACGTACGCGGCTTACCCCGGCGAGACCCCGGTCATCTCCGGCGGGGTCGCGATTTCGGGCTGGACCCAACAGGGCGACGGGCCGCTGTGGACCACGACCGTCCCGGCGGTCAAAAGCGGCCAGTGGTACTTCCGGCAGTTGTTTGTCAACGGGCGGCGAGCCGATCCGGCGCGGTTCCCCAAGGACGGATTCTTCCGCTCCGGCGGCCCCGGCACGGCTTACAAGGACCGCACCGCTGCGCGAAAGAACGCCGAGGTCAAGCAGTCGATCCTGTTCCAGAGCGAGGACCTGCAACCGTGGGAGAATCTGAGCGACGCGGTGGTCGTGATCTATCACTCCTGGACCACGTCGCGGCATCGCATTCGGAACTTGGATGTGGCCAAGAAGCTCGTCGAATTCACCGCGCCCAGCGGTTGGCCCATGGGCTACTGGGAAAAGGACCAGCGGTACTACGTCGAATTCGTCCGCGAAGGACTGGACTCGCCCGGCGAGTGGTACCTGGACCGCAAGACCGGTGTCCTGACGTACTACCCGCGATCCGGCGAGGACATGACGACCGCCGACGTGGTGGCGCCGTTGGCGGAGGAGTTGTTGCGGCTGGAGGGCGATCCGGCGGCGGGCAAATTCGTCGAGCATCTGCGCTTCGAAGGGCTGTCGTTCCAGCACACGGCGTGGATCATGCCCGAGGCCGAAACCGTGGACGGTCAGGCGGCGGCGGGGCTGAAGACGGCGACCGTTTACGCCCGCGGTGCGCGGCACTGCGAGTTCAAACAGTGCGAGATCGCGCGAACCGGCGGCTACGGCTTGTGGCTGCAACTGGGGTGCAAGGATAATCGCGTCGAGCAATGCGAGATCCACGATCTGGGCGCCGGCGGCGTGCGGATCGGGGACACGAGCCTGCCGGAGGCGGCCGATCAGCAGACCGAGCGGAACGAAGCCTACAACTGCTTCATCCACAACGGCGGCAACGTCTACCACGCGGGCATCGGCGTGTGGATCGGCAAGAGTTCGCACAACACGGTCCATCACAACGACATTTGCGACTTCTTCTATACCGGCGTTTCTGTGGGCTGGAGTTGGGGCTATGCTCCCTCGTCCGCCCACCACAACCGGATCGAGTACAACCACATTCATCATCTGGGCTGGGGCCAGCTGAGCGACCTGGGCGGCATCTATTGCCTGGGGCTCTCGCCCGGCACGCGGTTGTGCTTCAACCGGATTCACGACGTGCTGTCGTATTCGTACGGCGGCTGGGGCCTGTACACGGATGAAGGCAGCACCGGGATTGTCATGGAGAACAACGTGGTCTACCGCGTGAAAGACGGCGCGTTCCACCAGCACTACGGCCGGGAGAACATTTTGCGGAACAACGTCCTGGCTTTGTCGGCCACGCTGGGCCAACTCCGCCGGTCCCGTCAGGAAGAGCACATCTCGTTCACCGCCGAACAGAATATCATCTACTCCCGCGGCGTCCCGCTGCTGGGCGGGAACTGGTCCAACGGAAACTTCAAGCTGGATCGGAACTGCTACTGGGACGCCAACAACAAGGAGCCGAAGTTCCCCGGCGACCTGTCGTTTGCCCAGTGGCAAGCCAAGGGCCAGGACGCGCATTCCGTAGTGGCCGATCCGAAGTTTGTCGATCCGGAACATTACGATTTCCGGCTGCAGCCCGACAGCCCGGCCTTAGCGTTGGGCTTCCAGCCGATCGACACGGATACCATCGGACTCGTCGGACCGAGCGAGTGGACCGAATTGCCCGGCAAGATCCAGCGGCCGGAGCTGTTGCTGCCGGGAGAGGAATAGCGGCGCAGTGTACTCTTACGAAGGAGAAACGAAATGACCATGAAAAGCAACTCGATCGTGCGGCCGGTGTCGCTGGCCGTTTTTTCGGCGTCGGTCCTGGCCTGCGCTGCGCTGGGTGGCGCGGCCGAGGATGACGCGCGCTGGGTGCATCCGCTGTGCCAGCCGCTGGCCGTCGACGGCAACGGCCCGTTTGTGGAACCAGCCGACGGGAACTTGATGACCATCGACTCTCAAGGCGTCCGTGTCAGCCAGGACGACGGCCAGACGTGGTCCGAACCGCAAGAAGTCTGTGAGGGATTGGACGGCCTGCGCGGGGGCAGCGAACCGGCTTCGTCCGCCATCGTGCGGACGCAAGGCGGCGCGCTGGTGATCGTCTATCTGGATTCCACCACCTACAACTTCAGTTGGGACGACGCGATCAATCAGCCGAAGGACGACTGCCGGCTGGAGGTTTGGGCGATCCGAAGCCTGGACGGCGGAAAAACATGGATCGATCGGCGGCGAATCCTGGAGGGCTACAATCCCAATTTCTTCGGCTTCATCCAGACCCGCGGCGGCCGACTCGTGGCCACGGTGCCCCATCTGGTGCGCGATCCGGGCCGCTACGTGGCCTGCTCGCTGACCTCCGGCGACGACGGCAAGACGTGGAAGCGGAGCAACCTGGTCGACCTGGGAGGCCACGGACATCACTCGGGCGCGATGGAGCCCACGGTGGCCGAACTGGGCGATGGCCGGCTGTTGATGATGATCCGCACGCATTGGGGCCGATTCTGGGAGGCCTACTCCGACGACGGCGGGCTGTCGTGGCGGACCGTCCAGCCGAGCCAGATCGAGTCGACCAGCGCGCCGGGATTCTTGCTGAAACTGCGCAGCGGCCGGCTGGCCTTCGTTTCCAACGGCAAGGCAGATCGCACTCATCTGCTGTTAGTCTTTTCCGAAGACGACGGCAAGACGTGGACCAAGCCGGTCGTCCTCGCCCGCCAGAAAGACGGCCAGTTGAGTTATCCGTTCTTCCTGGAGCGTCGTCCCGGCGAGTTGTGGGTGATTGCCGGGTTTGCCTTCAAGAAAGGCTGGCAGGAGCCTGTGCCCCTGAGACTGAAGATCAACGAGGAAGCGTTGCTGAGCGAAGCCAAGAAAGACTCTGGCGGATGAGCGAGACGCTGCGGTTCTTCTACGACTTTGCCCGGGAGAATAAGTCGCACTGCGGCAGTTCACGCATGCGGCGTGTTCGCCCAATTCGCGAGTGAATAGTGAATACTGAATAGCGAATACTGAATGCAAAATACCGGCGAAAGAACCACGCGTCTTCCATTCTGCGCTCAGTATTCACGATTCAGTATTCACGATTCCGGCTTCTCCTTCAGGAAGTCTGCGGCGAATGGTGGGGCGTTAGGATCGGCGAATCAATAACTGTCCAGTTCTTGTTGGCGATCATCACGCGGAGCGTGATGGCTACTTTGAAATCGCGACAGTTATTGATTCGCCGATCCTTAGCCCACCGTTCGCCGTGTCGGTTTGTGCCCGCGGAAATGCTCTCCAACTTCCCTGATCGCGGTGGCTGGCCAGGCACTGCTGGACAAACCAGACGCCCTCCAAACCGTCGTACACGTTCGGATAGATCGTCCGGCGGAGTTCGGCTCGCTGCCCCGTAGCACGCTGCACGATGGCGTCGAAGGCGTCGCAGTACACGTTCGCAAACGCCTCCAGCACGCCTTCCGGATGCCCGCCCGGCAGCCGGCACGCGGCCTGGACGATGTCGCTGTAGGCCGTCCGGCGATTGCGTTCGTAAATCTGCGCCGGCTGGCCGTGACGCCGCAACGTGAGGCGATCGGGATCTTCCTGGCGCCACACCAGCGAACCCCGGCTGCCATCGACTTCCAGCGTCAGATCGTTCAACCGTCCGTGCGTCACCTGGCTGACCGTAATCGCCGTCAACGCGCCGCCGTCGCAGCGGACCACGGCGTGCCCGTAATCGTCCAGCGGACGAGCAGGGTGGACGTTAGCCAAGGTCGCCGAGATTTCCAGCGGCGTCAGGTCCGTCGTAAACCGCAGCAGGTGGAACGCATGTGTACCGAGGTCTGCCATCGTCCCGGAAGGGCCCGCCTTGGCCGGGTCCGCCTTCCAGGCACCGCGTGCCAGAGGCTGTCCCGGCTGGATTCCCCACAGGCCGCCTTGCAGGTACGTAACGCGAACGGCATGGATTCGGCCCAGTTCCCCGGCAGCGATCATCTCGCGCGCTTGCCGCACCAGCGGGTAGCCCGAATACCCGTGAGCCAGCACGAACACCGCTCCCGTCCGTTCCACCAGACGCGTCAACTGCAACGCCTGCTGGGCGTCGATCGTCATGGGCTTCTCGCAGCACACGTGAAAGCCTGCTTCCAATGCTGCCGCTGCGATTTCGTAATGCGTGTGATTGGGCGTCGCGACCGTGATCAAGTCCGGCCGCTGGTCTGCGGGCAACCGGCTTTCCGCCTCGATCAGTTCGCGATACGACCCGTAGCCGCGCTCGGCGGCGACCCCGAATTCCGCCGCGGCGAGCCGCGACTTATTCGCGTCCGACGAAAAGGCCCCGGCCACCAGTTCCGCGCGCCGATCGAGCGTGGCGGCGATGGCATGCACGCGGCCGATGAACCCGCCGCCGCTGCCGCCGACCAAGGCCATGCGAAGTTTTCGGTTCAGGGGATGATTGATGGTGGAGGTCACAAATCCAACTCTTTCATAAGTCGATGGCATACAGAGAGAGGGAGGACAAGCTGACAGAAAAATGGGGTGACAGAAAAATGAAATGCTGGGAACTCTCAATTCCCACATTTTTCTGTCACCACATTTTTCTGTCAGCAATTCCTGATTCCTACCCGTCTTTCCGTCGCCTCTGCCGGCCAATCAGCAGAATGTTTCAAACGGCCTTGTTGCGGTTGTTATTTCTTGAGAAACCCGGCGTTCGTCCAGTCGGCGTGGTCCGAGTGGATGGAACCGCAGGCGTCGTTGACAATCAAGTGCCCGCATTGGCGTGCAGGCCGAGTCCGTCCGCGTACACGTCCTTGATCGTTGTACCAGACGCGGCCGTGCAAAAAGTAATTCCGCGTTCCGAACGTCGGGTCGGTCAGTGCGCCTTTCCACGAGGCTCCGTTATTCGGCCCGATCCGCATGGCATCGACCAGTCCGAACGCGCCGCCGAACAACTTGTCTGTTACCTGAGCCGTGTGAGCTTCGCCGCCGGCTGCACGCAGTTTCCCCACCGAGACGAACTTCCGCCCCGTGGGAACGTGCATGACGGAGAGTCCCGCTTGAGAATCCCAAGCAACCGATAATCTCCGATTTGCGATTCTCGCGCCATCCTCTGCGTTAGCAAGCCTCGTGCCGCAAGTTAACGCGAGAAATAGCGTTACAGCCGCCGGGAAGTACGTTAGCCGATAGAGAGTCTGCATCCTGTCGTCCTCGCAGCAAGAATGGCCAAAGAAACCACGCCGGCCTTTGCATTTGCCGTGCGGCCTTGGGCACGCCCCGGCGAGTGACGCCGGAAACACGGGTTTCTCAACCGGATAGCGTGTGCTCGGAAGGGATCAAAGTCAACCGGCCGGAAAGCTGCGGGCGCGAGCACAACCTCCTGCAGGCTGGACTTTACAGCTTCGCCCAAACCTCATCCGGCAAAGGGCATCGGACAGGAGCGGAAGAAGATACGGGTGTACGAGTAAGAGTATGTGGGGAGTCCGTTTTTCGCTTGGCTTCCTGCCGCACTCGTACACGCGAATCTCCTGCGCGTCTGCCTCAAGCCACGCGTGTGCCGTACTCGATCGCGGAGGACTGAAACAATCCCGTGCTCAAGTAGCGGTCGCCGCGGTCGGGCAGCAGGGCGACGATGGTGCCGCGTTTCATGCGGCGGGCCAGTTGCAGCGCTCCGGCCGCCGACGCGCCGCTGGACATGCCCACGAAAATGCCTTCCCGCTTGGCCAGTTGCCGGGCCGTTTCGTAGGCGTCGGCGTCGACGACGGAGATTTTCTCGTCCAGCAGGTTCGGGTCGTAGATCTTGGGCTGCATCGACTCCTGCATGTTCTTCAGACCCTGGATATGGTGGCCCAGTGGCGGCTCGATGCCGACGATGCGCGCCCGAGGCTTGTGCTGCTTCAAATAGCGGCTGACGCCCATCAGCGTTCCCGAAGTGCCCATCCCCGTGACAAACACATCGACTTCGCCTTCCGTCTGCGCATAGATTTCCGGCCCCGTCGTGGCGTAGTGCGCGAGGATGTTGTTCTCGTTTTCAAACTGGTTGGGCGTATAGTAGCGATTCGGGAATTGTTCCACCATGCGCCGGACGCGGCGGATCGCTCCGTCCGTGCGCTCGGCTGCGGGGGTCAGGATGACTTCCGCGCCCAACGCCTCCAGCACGCGGCGACGCTCCATGCTGACGCTGGCAGCCATGCACAAGGTGACCCGGTAACCGCGGGCTGCGGCGATCATCGCCAAGGCGATGCCCGTGTTGCCGGAGGTCGCCTCCAGGATGGTCTGGCCCGGCGTTAATTCGCCGGAATCCTCGGCGGCCTTGATCATCCAATACGCCGCCCGGTCCTTGACCGAGCCGCCCGGATTGTTGCCTTCCAGCTTGGCGAAGATCCGGACCGCTGCCGGCTTGTCGCCGAGGTTCTTCAATTCGACCAGAGGCGTGTTTCCGATCGCACCCCAGATGCACATGGCGGGATCCTTCGAGCGTGCAGGCAGGCAAAAAAAGCGGCGCAAAACGCGCCCGAACGTGCCCAGGGCGGCAGGCACCACGCACGAGGACGCATATCCCGTATCATCGGCATATCAAAACGCCAAATACGGAAAAAACCGCAGTTCCTGCTTTTTTCGCTCACTGCGCCCGCACGTGGTAGCACAGCAGAACGTCCTGGTCGCGGATGTACAGGCGTCCGCCGGCCACCACGGGATGCGGCCAGCTGTTCTTGCCGCTGCGGTCGGGCTGGTCGAAGCGGCTGTTTTCCCGATAGCCGTCCGGCGTGGCCTCCAGGATCACCATGGTGCCTTTGCCGTCTTCGGCGCGGCAGTACAGCAGGCCGCCGGCGTAGACCAGCGAGCCCTTGCCCAACTTGGCCTTTTCCCGCCAGACCATCTCGCCGGTGGCAAAGTCCTGGCACGTCCAGCCTTTGCCGTCCGAGTAGCCGTACACGTGCTTGCCGACCAGCACGGCGCCGCCATGATGGTTGACCATCACCTTGTTGTCATAGACTTTCTCGGCGGAGAATTTCCCGCCGGCTGCGGTGATGTTGAACATCTGACTGCCTGCGCCGTAGCCGGACGTAACATACACACCGCCGTCGTGGTAGATCGGCGTAGGAATTACGGCGACCGAACCTTTGCGGGGCGCTCGCCACAGCACGCGGCCGTCCGCTGCAGCGATACCGGCGACGCTGGCGTCCGTCAGTTGGATGTACTGCCGGACGCCGCCGATCTCGGCCGCGATCGGGGACGAGTAGTGAATCCCGTCCGTGAACTCCTTGCTTTGCCAGACCAGTTCGCCGGTCCTCTTGTTCAAGGCCACCAGGTTGCCGCGCGAACCGCCGGGGGCCAGGATCACTCGATCGCCGTCCACCAGCGGCATGCCCGTATAGCCCCATTCCGGCAACTGGCCGCCGAAATCCTGGATGTAGTCCTTGCGCCAGACTTCCTTGCCAGTGGCCGTTTCCAGGCAGACCACCTCGCCGTATTGGCCCACCGCGTACAGCAGGTCGCCGTCCACCGTGGGAACGACGCGGGGCCCGGCGAACCCGCCCCAGCCGGGCGCGCCCGCCTTGCCGACCTGCGCCGTCCACAGCGGTTTGCCGCCGGCACGGTTGAGTGCGATGACGAAATTGGCGTTCTCTTTTTCGCCCATGGTGAACAGCCGGTCGCCGGCCAACGTGACGCCGGAATAACCCGATCCCAAGCCGGTGGCTTTCCAGACCAGGGGCGGACCGCCCTCCGGCCATGCTTTCAGCAGGCCGGTCTCGACGGAACGCCCGTCGCGGTTGGGGCCTCGCCATTGGGGCCAGTCGCCTTCATCATCAGCAGCAGCAGCGTGCCGCAGCGAGCAAAAAACCGTGAGGACCGTAACGAGCAGGAACGTGTGTTTCATTTGCAGGACACCTTTTTCGGTTAAGCGAACAATGGAAAACGGCAACAAACCGCGCCGGGGACTCGGCACCGCAGCTAGGCTTCTGAACCGGGCTTCCTTCGCGGCGTCAGCCAGCAGAGTACCAACAATCCGGACGCCTTGCCAGCACCAGGATGCATGGCCAGTGCAGAACCCGCACCACACGCGGGACTTGAACGCCACTCGCTTCCCGGCTGGCATTTCGTCAACGCGCCGCCTGCTCAAACAGCCGCTGGCAACGCTGGCGGTTTTCCTGGGTGAAGCGGTCGCACTCTCGAAGCAGGGCCTCGGCGCCGGCGTAGTCCAGCAGGTACGCCAGCTTGCCCAGTTCCTTTTCGTCGCTGGGCAGGTCGTGGCGGGCCACGGTATTCATCAGCCGCAGACGGGCTTCGATGCTCCGCAGGAATCGGTACGAGCGGCTGAGGCAGTCGCAATCGTCCTGCGACAGGACCCCCGCCTGATGCAGGGCCTCGATGGCATCGAGCGTGCCGGGCTGCAGCACCCCGGGTGAGTCCGCCGCGTGTTTCATTTGCAGAGCTTGCACGGCGAATTCGACATCCACCGTGCCGCCGGGGCCGCGTTTCAGGTTTCGCGGCGTCGCGGTCTCCTCAAGCCTGGTCCGCATCCGCCGGATTTCTTCGGCGTAGCTCCTCTGCCAGCCCTGGCCGATGATGGCCCGGCGGACAGCTTGCACGGTGGCCCGGCAGGCGGCGGACGAGCCGAAGATCGTCCTCGCCTTGCACAACGCCTGCCGCTCCCAAATCTGCCCCTGGCCCTCGGCAAAGTAGCGGCTGAATTCGTCCAGCGACACCGCCAGCGCGCCGCTGCGGCCGGTGGGCCGCAGCCGGGGGTCGACTTCGTACAGCCGGCCGTGAGGGCCGATCTGACTCAGCACCTTGATGATCCGCTGGCCCAGTTGCGTGAAGAAGTGCTGGTTCGTCGTGCTCTGGTCGCTGCGGCCGCGAAGCGGGTGCTGGGTAACGCCGTCGGCTTCATACAGGAACACGACGTCCAGATCGCTGTGGTAGTTCGGTTCGCGGCCGCCCAGCTTGCCCATCGCCAGGATCACCATTTCACAGGGCCGTTCCTTCCGCTCCTGGCTGCCGGCGGTGGGCGTTCCGTACCTGGCCGCCAGCCGCTGGTATTCGCGGGCCGCAATCTTCCGCACGCAGACTTCCGCGATGTCCGACAGCGCGCGGTGCGTATTGCGGATGTCCTCCTTGCCCAGGATGTCCCGCACGCCGACGCGGAGGTGGAGAGAATTCTTGAAGCCGTGCAAGATCGGATCGATGTCCTCAGCGTCGCGCAGCAGGTCCTCGAGCATCGTGTCGAGCCAGTTCGCCGTCGGCAGTTTGTCCAGCACCAGCGAGTCCATCAGTTCGTCAATCATGCCCGGGTTGCTCGTCAGGATGCTCGACAGGTAAGGCGCCGCGGCGCACAGCCGCACGTACAGTTGCAGCGACGGCGGATGGTCGCTGAACAGCTCCCACAGCACCCCCTTGCCGCCCAGCGAATCGCTGATCTTGCTCAGGTCGACCAGCGTCGAATCGGGATCGGGCGTGGCGGCGATGGCCTGCAGCAGGGGCCGGGCGATCGCCGCCAGGAAGTGTCGGCAGCGATGCGACGACAGAAAAGAAATTCTCTCCGTGGTCAGGGCCATCAGGTTGTGGTAGGCGTCCGGCACGTGCCGAAAGTGGTAACGGTCGAGGACCTCCCGAATCTGCGCCTCCGCCGGTTCCGGATCCAGCACCAGGTCCGTCTCCGCCACGGCCTCGTCGGCGGCGAAAGGCTCGTTCAGCAAGTGGTCCAGGATGGCCCGGTTTCGCTCGGTGCGCTGCCGGTAATCCACTTTGAAGGCTTCCAGCGCCGAGCGATGCGGGCCTTCCGCATAGCCCATGCGGATGGCCAGCTTGCGCAGTTCGTCGTCGCCCTCGGGCAGGGTGTGCGCCTGCAAGTCGAACATGCACTGCAGCCGATGTTCGAGTTTGCGGAGCAGGATGTAATTCTCCGCCAGGGCCGAGCGTTCCTGCAGCGTCAGGCAGCCGGCCTTTTCCAGCCGGTCGATCGCCTCCAGCGTATTGCCGGTGCGGATTTCCGGCAGGCTACCGCCGTTGAGTAGTTGCAGGAACTGGATCGCGAACTCGATATCGCGGATCCCGCCGTGTCCGGTCTTGACATTCCGTTCGTCGCCGCCTTCATGGTGCGTGCGCTGCTCGATCTTGCGTTTCAGGGCCTTGATGCCCGTGATGTCGGCCCAGTTGAGATAGCGGCGGTAGACCCAAGGTTCGATCTGTTCCAGGAACTCGCGGCCCAGGTCCAGGTCGCCGGCGATCGGCCGGACTTTGACCATCGCCTGCCGCTCCCAGGTGCGGCCGGAGATGTCGTAGTACCGCAGCGCCGCGTTGACGCCCGTCACGGGGGGACCTTGGCGGCCGCCCGGACGCAGCCGCAGATCGACGCGATACGCGACGCCCAAAGCGGTGCTTTCCGTCAGGTACTTGACGACCTGCTGGACCAACCGTTCGTAGAACTCCGTGCTGCTGACGCTCCGGGGACCATTCGTCTTGCCCGCGTCGTCGCATAAAAACACCAGGTCGATGTCGCTGGAGTAGTTCAACTCCTGTCCGCCCAGCTTGCCCAAGGCCAGGGCCACGAAGCGGGCCCGCTGCCCGTCCGGCCTTCGTGGCACGCCGCGCTGCTGTTCGGCTTTCCGCCGCGCCGCCCGGACCGCCGCTTCGCAAATCGCCTCGGCCAGCGTCGAGATCTGCTCGGTCACCGTCTCCAGCCGCTGGCGGCGCACGATGTCGCCGTACGCGATCCGCAGCGTCTCGCGTTGCTTGTGCCGGCGGAGGATCGTCATCACGTCGCGATCGTCCGTCGCGGCGGCGACGTCGCTGCAGATTTCGCGGACCAGCACCTCGCGAGCCACCGGCTGCCCTTCCGTCAACCGCAGCAAATCGAAGCACTCCGCATCCCGGATCAGCAAGTCGCTCAGATGCTGACTGCTGCAAAAAATCTGCAACAGCGCCGGTAGCGCCTCGGGGTCACGCTCGAAGAACGCCGCCAAGGCCAAGCGGCTCCGCGCGGCGGCGAAAAACCGGTCCAGGTTGTTCAAGGCCATGTCGGGATCGCTCAGCCCCGGCATGTGCTCCGACAGCTGATCGGCCAGCGTGCCCATCAAATCCAGCGTGACTCCCGAGCGGGCGATCGACAGCCAGTTGGCTTGAGCCCGCGGCACGCTCTTGATGCCCAGCCGCCGCAACCAGGCGGTGCGTTCCGAGGAATCGTAAAGATAGAGGTCGACGGTCTGCAGGTCCATGAGTTTGAGTTTAGGCAAACCCGGTAGGGGTTCACAATAGGCCGCCCAGCGCGAATCTGGTTCGGCCTCCGAGGATCGGGTTGGCGTGTCACAAGACGCACGGGTTGACAAATCCAGCCCGGGGCCCCATACTGTGGCGGTCTGGGATTTTCACATCGCCCCGGCCAGCCCTTGGTTCGTCGTGGGCCTTCGATTTGAGACCTCCCAGTTTGATTTCTTTCTCTGTTTGCTGTGGAGGTATGGCTCAGCATGAATATCTACGTGGGAAATCTCTCTTTTGAGGCGACCGAGCAGAATATCCGCGAGGAATTCAGCAAGTTCGGCGAAGTATCGGGCGTGAACATGATAACCGACCGCGAGACCGGCCGGTCGCGGGGCTTCTGCTTTGTCGAAATGCCGAATGACGCGGAAGCCAAGGAAGCCATCAGTGGGCTGAACCTGCAGCGCATTGCGGGCCGCGCCGTGACGGTGAACGAAGCCCGCCCCAAGCCCGACCGCTCGGATCGCCGCGGGCCTCGCGGCCCACGCCGCTACTAAGCACGGAGCAGGAAAGACAAAGCAACCTGCGGAATGATCACGCAGCAGCTCGGCTTTTTCGGAAAAGCCGGGCTGCTTTTTACGGCTTGGCCTCCAGCAGGTGCCGCTTGAGGAAATCAGCCCGGCGGCGAGACCCGTACGGGGTCTCAGCGGCGCCGTGCCCGGTGCCCGTAACAATCACCAGATCGAAATCCTTGTCGGCCCGCTCCAACGCGTGGACGACTTGCATGGTCGAGGCCGGGTCCACGTTTTCATCCAACTCGCCCACGATGAGCATCAGCCGGCCTTGCAGCCGATGCGCATGCACGACGTTGGAGTTTTCCTCGTACTCCTTGCCGACCGGCCAGCCCATCCACTGTTCGTTCCACCAGATCTTGTCCATGCGGTTGTCGTGACAGCCGCAATCGGCGACCGCCACGCGGTAGAAATCGCCGTGCCACAGCAGGGCCGCCAGGGCGTTCTGACCGCCCGCCGAGCCGCCGTAGATGCCCACGCGCGACAGATCCATCTCCGGATGCTTCGCGGCCGCCGTCTTGATCCACGCAATGCGGTCCGGGAAGCCCGCATCGCGCAGGTTCCGCCAACACACATCGTGAAACTTCTTGGAACGTCCCGAAGTGCCCATGCCGTCGCACTGGACGACGATCATTCCCAAGTCGGCGATGCGCTGCTGATGAGCGTAGCGAGCCCGAAACGACTTGGGCGTGAAGAACCCCTGCGGGCCGGCGTAGATGTTTTCCACCACCGGATATTTCTTCGCCGGGTCAAAGTCGCGCGGCCGGAGGATCACGCCGTAAATGTCCGTGACGCCGTCCCGGCCCTTGGCCGCAAATCGTTCCGGCCAGCGGCCGCCGCGGGTTGCCAGCAGTTCACTGGCATCGGCCTCCTCCAGCCGGCAAACCAGTTGCCCGTCTGTGCTGCGGCGCAGTTCGGTGATGGGCGGCAAATCGACTCGCGACCACGTGTCCAGGAAATACGGCTCGCCGGGCGACCAACGCACGCGGTGGTTGCCGTCGCCGGCCGTGAGCACCGTCATGCCGCTGCCGTCGAAGTTGACGCGGCAGAAGTGCGCGAAGTAGGGATCCTGCTCCGCATAGACGCCTCCGCCTTGGAACCAGACCTCGCGCCGGTCCTCGTCCACGTGCGTCACGTCCTGCACGACCCAAGGGCCCTCCGTGATCTGATTCTTGACTTGGCCGGATCTCGCGTCATATAGCCACAGGTGGTTCCAGCCGTCCCGCTCCGACATCCATATCAGCTCGTCGTCGCCCAGCCAGCGGCAGAAGAACTTGTCCGAATAGCAGATGAACGTGTCGCTCCGCTCGTCGATGATCGCCCGCGCCGCGCCGGTTGCAGCATCGACAGCGACGACGCGCAGCACCTGATGCCCGCGCTGGTTGTAGACGAACGTGAATCGCGAACTGTCCGCCGACCAGCGGATGTCCTGGATGCTCCACGGATTGGGAAACAGTTCGTCGCCGACCGCGATCTGCCGCCGATGGGACACGTCGAACAGTTGCGGCCGGGGATGCGCGATGCGATCGCCCGGCTTGAGGTAGTCGTACGAGCGCAGTTTCGGCTGCAGCTGGTCTTTGGGCGACGACTCGACGACGTAAACCTTGTGCTCCTGAGCCGGCTCGGTGCGCAGGGCGACCAGCTTCTGCGAGTCGGGCGACCACCACAGATCGCCGGTCTCGTAGCGGTCGTCGGAGCTGCCGTCTTGGCTCAGCGCGAACTCCTCGCCGGTCTCTCTGGCTCGCAGGTGGAGGTTGTTGTCCTGGAGGAATGCGATCCATTTTCCGTCGGGCGATTGGCCGCCGCGCCGGTTCTGGCGGTGTCGCGGCGTAGCGTCGGGAGGCGGAGCTTCCTGTTTGGCCGTTTTCACGTCGCCGCCTTCGACCACGGCCCTGGATTCCTCCTCCGCCGCCTCGAACACGCCCAGCGGCTTACCCGCCCGATCCGTCACCAGCCAGACATGGCCGGCGTACGTGTGTTGATCGTGCTGAGCGCCGGGTGCGACCGCGGCGTAGCGGCGTTGCTGGCCGTCCATGTCGATCCAGTAGACAACGATCTCGCCCGGAGTCCGGTTCTCGAACGTGACGCGGGTCTCAACGCCCGTGCGCCGTGTCGGGCGTGGCTGGCGGCTGGCGGGTAGCGATTCGACCGCTGCTGCGGCGTCGGGACAAGGATGCAGTTCGTAGGTGTTCAGGTCCAGACGCCAGGCCTGGTCGCGGCCGGACAACACCACCGCCTGGGCGCTGTCTTCAAACTCCAACCGCTCGACCGGCAGCTTCTCTGCCGTCACTTCGCGGCTCAGTAACTTGCTCAGCTCCGCAGCCGTGCGGGCGTGATCGAACGCCGGCTGCCGCTTCCCCTTCTCGGCATCCACCAACACGAATTCGCGAGCGCCGTCCTGCAAGTCGTTGCGGTACCAGAACCGGGTCTGGTTGGCAAACCAATGAGGAGTGACGCTGTCGCGATAGATCCGGGGCTCGCTCGCGGTAGCACCGCTCCAGAAAAGGAACAAGAGGGGCAGAGACCTGCGGAAGAACTCGGGAAACGAAGTCATGGTCCGGTCTGATTTCGTGGTTTGGTCTCACCGGTACTGCTGTTCCGTCAGCTTCAGCACGCTGTCGACTTGATCCTGCGTGATCACCGCCGCGCCGGCGTCCATGCTGGCGGGCATGATGCCGTAACGCTTGTACAACGTCAGCTGCACCACGGGGTAGAAGCCTTGGATGTACGGCTGCTGGTCCACGGTGAAACGGATGATTCCCGCTTTGACCAAACGCAGGATCTCCGGTGTCAGGTCGAAGCCGGCCGCCACGACGCCCCGCTCGCGAAAGTGCTTTTCGATGGCCAGCCCCGCGCCTTCCGTATCGGCCTGGCCCGTGCAGACCACGAACCTGATTTGAGGGTTCTTCTTCAGCTCGCGGGTAATGACATCCGCCGACTCGGCCGCTGTATTGCCCGTGACGACGGCCGTCCAGGTGATGGCCTTCTTGCCGAGTTCTTCCTGCTCGCCGCGCAGTCGATCGTCCAGCGCCGAGACCCCCGACGCGTGTTGCGTCATCAGGATGTGGCTGCCAGCCGGGATGTACTCGGCACACCGCCGCCCGACGGTCCGGCCGGCATCGTAATAGCGCTGACAAACCGCACTGAGCCGCGCATTGGGCGTCGCATAGTCGTCGACGTTGAAGGCCACCAGCGGCACTCCCCGCTCACGGGCCTCCTCCACAACGCCATCGAACGCCACCGGGTCGATGATGTTCAGCGCGATCCCGTCGTAGCCGTCGCGCAGCGCCTGACGAACCATTTCCGCCTGCGCTTTGACATCCACGTCCGGCGTGCCGGTGAACACGCATTGCACGTCCATCATCCGCGCGGCGTCGGCCATGCCCTTCTTGACCGGCTTGAAGAAATCCTCGTCCACACACGTGGTGATGAAGATGAACTTGAGTTTCTTGTCGCCGCCAACCGCCGGTTCCACCGCCCGCGCTGCCGCCGCCAGCAAGCACACACTGAGGACCGCCAAAACGACGCGTCTGGCCAGAGAAACCCGGCTTTTTCGAAACAGCCGGGCTTCTGGCCCGCCGTGGCCTGCACCGCCAAATGCCGAGCCTAACCTCATCGGCCAACTCTTCTTGCTGTTCATAGACTCACAACTCCTTGTCCCCCAACTCTTCCATTAAACGAATGCTCCCCGCGACGAGCGGCACCAAAACCAGTCCCGTGGCGACGTAGCCCCACCACGGCCACTCGATGCCCCAGCTGGGCAGGACCAGGTACAGTCCCACCCCGATCAGAATCGGCGGATAAATCGCCGCGTCGTAGACAGGCACAGCGAATGCGGTGCCGCCGGCCGAGTTGTAAGAAACGTTCATCTTGTACCCGATCCAGCCCACGGCGATCACGAGCAAGACGTAACCAATCACAGTCGCCATACGTGTCCCTCGCAAGTCAGAATGCAGACCCGCTTCCCCCAGGAAGACGGCCCAAACCGGCGATTATTCTAACAGATCCTGGTTGGTGGAACACCATTCTGCCTGACACAGCCCCCGACGGCAAGCGACTTGCAGTTGCCCGACTTATTGGGTATGAAGGTCACAGCCCCAACCGACCGCACCGGCCCGCCACGTGTGCTTGCCGACACAACCGGGATGGTTGACAATTCGGGGACTTGCGGCAACCGCGGGAGAATCTCAAGTAAGCCGCACGGAGGACGGGAGAAGCAGAGCTTCGGAGCAAAGCGGTTCCCAAGCGGGGCTTGGGAACCAGAGAACCGGAGCTTGGGAACCCGTGCGTTGGAACCAGAGCCAAATTCACGCACGGCTCGGAGAGCCATGCTACGAAGAAGCGGGCCGTCCCCCATGCGTATCATCCCGGTGATGGACTTGATGAGCGGTCAAGTGGTCCGCGGCATCGCGGGCGACCGCAGCCGCTATCGGCCGGTCGTCAGCGTGCTGGCGCAGGACGCGGCGCCGCGCAGCATCGCCCAGGCGTTCGCACAACGGCTGGGCGCCCGCGAAGTGTATGTGGCCGATCTGGACGCCATTGCCGGCCGCGAACCGGACTGGGATGCTTATGAACAGGTCGCCGCAGCCGGTCTGCGGCCGCTGGTGGATGCGGGAATCGGCGATCCCGTCCGAGCGCGGCAACTGGCGGCTTGGGCCGCCGCTTGCTCGTCGGCGGGACTGGTGGTGGGGCTGGAGTCCGTGCGCGATCCGGGACAATTACCCGAGATTCACGGCATCGTGGCCCCGCACCGCTGCGCGTTCAGCCTCGATCTGCGAAACGGCAGACCCGTAGCGGCCTGGGTGAGCCGTCAGGCATCCGGCTCTGGGGCGGCGACAGGGCTCGCGACGGGGTCCGCGACAAGGTTGTCTGCGGGAATCGTTCGGCAGCCTTTGACCGCTTGCCAGCTTGCCGACGCGGCTGTGCAAGTTGGCTTCCGTCGCCTGATCGTCCTGGATCTGGCGTCGGTGGGCGTGAACCGTGGGCCGATTTCGGACTCCCTGTGCGGCGAGTTGCGAGAAGCTTATCCAGAAATCGACCTCATCAGCGGCGGCGGAGTGCGCGGCGTGGCGGACCTGCGGCACTTGGCCCACAGCGGCTGTGACGCGGCGTTGGTCGCTTCCGCCCTGCACGACGGCCGCTTGACCGCCGCTCAAATCCAGGAAGTCGAGCAGGATCCACGACTCACGCGCGGGCCTGGCCCAAAATGACGACCGAAGCTCTACCGCTCAGAGCCAGCTCGGCTTGCCTTCCGGCCAGAGCGGCCCCAGCGGTCCGTCTTCGGTGCAGTGCAGGGGCAGACCAAGCGGCGGACCGCCGCGGTTGAGCAGCACCAGCCGATCGTAGTCCGTCCGCGCGGCGTAGTCGGCGTAGTGGGCGGCGTCGGCGGCGGAGCTGGGGTCGCCCTGTGCGCCCATCGCGGCGGCGTGCGCTGCTCGTGCCGTATCGTCACCGAAAGCGGCGGCCGCATACGGCGCTTGATCCGCGGCACAGGCCGCTCGGGCGGCGTAACACGCGGCCCGCGCGGCATGCCGGGCCGCCGGAATGCCCGCGGTCGCTACGGCAGCCGCCTCGGCCCCCTCGGCCGCCACCGTGTCCTCGACCGAGAGCCCATGTCCGCTCGCGACCCGCTCGGCCGTCTCGATGGCCCGCTCGACACTGGCAGCCAGTTCCGTGGTCGCCCCCGCTCGACCAAACAGGGGCTGGACCCGCCGCGCACACCGCGCCGCGTATGCCACGATAGCGTGCGGCGGCAGCCGGCTTAAATCCACAACAAACGCGATTTCAGCCACGTTGAGTCTCCTTGTCCGTGCCCGCTGCTTGCCCAACGCACCCGTGAGTTTCCTCCCCCAAGGTGAAGAAAACGGCGCAGTCAAAAAGAAACGCCAAAGCCCAATCTGCTAAAGGACTTAGGAGAAAAAACACGGCCCGATATGGGCTGCTTCCTAGTAGCGGAGGAGGGACTCGAACCCCCGACACGCGGATTATGATTCCGCTGCTCTAACCAACTGAGCTACTCCGCCAAATCAAGAGAAAACCGTAGTTCTCCGTGGTTTTCGCATCTCATTGCGTCCAACGCTCGCATTGTCCAGGGGTCGTTGACACCTTTCTGACACCTGCCAGGCTCTTTTCAGCAAGAGCGACACCCGACGGTTGTGGTCGCAGGTGTCAGTGCCACCACCTTGACACTAAATGCTCAGCCCGGAGGTGCCACTAGGGAGTAAGTCTACCAGAAATCCATCGTCCAGCAAGCCCCGCAAGCCAACCAAGGACTTCCCGCTTTTTCCGCACGCGACAGGAAGGTGGGCCAAGAAAGTCCGCGGCAAATTGCACTATTTCCGCAACGTGGAAGGAGATCCTAGGCGACCTCCTGGACTACGCCAGGAAGTCGAGGCCATCGGTGCGGCA
>CAZAQY010000168.1:0-18693 GCA_964486845.1 uncultured Pirellulaceae bacterium | reverse complement strand
GACCGGCTACCTCCCCGCCGGAAAACTGGTTCCCTTTCTCGCCGGAATCCGCAGCCCGAAGCTCAACAGTTCCACCACGGCCATGATGCGCGGCCAATCGCGGGACTCGCGCACCACCAGGTACGCTTGCTTGTGCGTCTCCATTTCGTCTGGATCAAGAACGACCTCGTGGACCATCCGCGGCTCGGCCAAGGCCACGCCGCCACGGTTCCAACTCGGCTCCGTGGCATAGAATGCTGGTTCCTGCCGAGCCAACAGGTCCGGTTCGCCGACGAGTATCAACTCGCCGGTCGGGTCCCGCCCGTAGATGGTCCGTTCGACGTCGACTTCGCAACCGAGTTGGCGTGCCCGGCCCATGCTGTGTTCGGCCAGCTTCCGAATGAACCAGCCGTGAAACACCTCCCAGCCGGGGTTGATTTCGAGAAAGGGGTCCATGTCGGGAAACGGGGATGAAAGCGTGCTCGACCTCGAGATTCAGGGACATCCGTCCGTCGCGCACCATGGCCAGGACCACGGTCGATTCCGCCCACCGTTCGGCAGCCTCATGAGCCAGTCTCTTTAAGACACGAAGCGAGTCTCGAAGAGACTGGCCTACGTGACGTGCGCCTTGGACGTTGTACGCGTGGCCCGGAGTCATTTTACCGTCAACGCGACTGGCCGCCCAGGTTACTCGCGGGACAACCACCGTTTGCAATCACGATTCATGAAGTCGTGCCCAGTTTTCTGGCAAGCAATTCTCGTATCATTTTGGGATTGGCTTTGCCGCCCGAGGCCTGCATCACCTGGCCGATCAAAAAGCCCATGGCTTTGCCTTGGCCACCGCGGACTTCGGCCGCCGCCGCCGGTTGTGCGTCCAGGACCTTGTCGATCAGGGCATCCAGGGCGGTGGGATCGGAAACCTGCCGGTATCTGCGGGCGGCGACGATCGCTTCCGGTGCTTCGTCGCTGTCGAATAGATGGCCGAGCACCTTCCGCGCCGCGCTGGCGTTAATCTCGTCTTGCGAAAGCATCTTGAGCAGCACGGCGAAGCGAGCGGGGGTCACCGGCGAACCGTTCAGGTCCAGTCCCCGGTCTTTGACGGCGGGAATCAGTTGCGTGGTGAGCCAGTGCATGGCCGTGCGCGGCGCGATTCCTTCGGCCAGCAGCGACTCGAAATAGCCCGCGACCTCCGGATCGGAACTCAGGGACAGGGCTTCCTCGCCGCTCAGGCCGTGCGATGCGGTCAGCCGCTCGGCCCGGACGGCGGGCATTTCGGGAAGCCGCGACCGCATCTTTTCGATCCAGCCGGGCGACAATTCGATGACCGGAACCGAGGGATCGGGCACACAGGGGCCTTCGAACTTGGCCCGCATCGGGACGGTGGTCTTCTTCTCCGGGTCCCAGAGACGCGTGTGCAGCACCACCGCTTCGCCCGCCTGGACGGCAACGCTCTGGCGGCTGATCTCGCAGGCGATGGCGTCGCCGACGTGCCGGATGGAATTCATGTTCTTGACTTCCACCTTGGTGTTCATCTGGGTGGTTCCCCGCGGACGCACGGAAATGTTGGCATCGACCCGCATCGTGCCGTTTTCCATGCTGCACTCGGACGAGCCGACAGATCGCACCTGGGTGCGCAGGGCCTTGAGGAATTCCATCGCCTGATAGGGCGTGCGGAAATCGGGCTCCGTGACGATCTCCACCAGCGGCGCGCCGGCGCGGTTGAAGTCCACCAGGCTGATCGGCACGCGTCCGTCCATTTCATGGATCAATTTGGCGACGTCTTCCTCCATGTGAATGTGATGGATTCGCAGCCTGATGGTCTGGCCGTCTTCATCCGCAATCTCGATTCCGCCGCCGCGCGACAGGGGAAGATGGGCCTGGGACAACTGGTAGCCTTTGGGCAGATCCGGATAGTAGTAGACCTTCTGGTCAAAGGCGCTTCGGGGCTGGAGTTCCGCCCCCAGGCCCAGGCACAGCAGCGCGGCCTTTTCCAACGCCTCCTGGCTCAACCGGGGCATCGCGCCCGGATACCACAGGCAGGTCGGGCAGGTGTTGACGTTGGGGTCGTCGCCCGGACGGTTGGGACAATCGCAAAACATTTTCGTCGCACAATTGAGTTCAACGTGAATTTCCAGTCCGATGACCGCTTCAAAGTCCATGATTACTTGCCTCCCTGACGCAGGCTCAGAAGGTGTTCCCCCAACGCGAGCAACCGCCCGTCACACAGACGGGGCCCCGCCAGCTGAAATCCCGCTTGCGCCGCGCCCGACCCCGGCGGCAGGTACAACGCGGGTTGACCGGTGACATTGGCAAACAGTGTGCAGGCGAATTGGGCGTAGGTGTCGGCCAGCGACGCGGCCGCGCCGACTGTGGCGCCGTCGACTGCCGGCAGCATCAGAAAGTCCGTTTGCGCAGTCATCCGCGGCACGTCCGCCAGCAGCCGTGCGCGAATGCGGCAGGCGTCTTCGTACGCTTCGTAGTTTTCGAACTGGAAAAACGCGCCTTGGAACAGGTAGCTTTTCAGAAGCGGCCCGAAGGCCGCGCCGCGGGCGAGCAGATACATCTCGTTCCAGTTCTTGGCGCCCGCCGGGCGCGAGCCGTAGCGCACCGAATCATACCGTCCGGCGCACGACGAGGCCTCCACGGAGCCCACGATGTTGTGGACGAGAGAGAACAGCGGAAAGTCGGGCAGGGACACCTCCCGAATGCGAAAGCCCGCTTGCTGCAATGCGTGGACGGATGCACGGAACTTCTCTTGCTGCTCGGCAGGCAGGCCGCGGTGCGCTTCCGCCAGCACACCGATGTTGGTTGTTGGCGGGTCGATTGCCTGCGGCGAGAGATCGGGCGGCGCCTCCTCAGGAAGCGAGAAATCCAGCTCGTCCGGACCGGCGACGGCCTGCAGGATCTTGCGGACCGCGGGCACGCTCTTGGACAGCAGCCCGCAGCATTCCATCGACGGAATCAGGCCGATCAGGCCGTAGCGCGAGATCAGGCCGTAACTGGGTTTGAAGCCGCAAACTGCCGCGTGCGCGGCGGCCAGACGGCTCTCGCCCATCAAGTCCAGCACCAGTTCGGCATCGGCGGCCTTCCGGGCAATCGCCTGTCCGGCCTGGCTGCCCTGCAAGCCGAGCCCGAATTCACTCATCCACGTCGAACCGCACAAACAGGCCCCGGCCGCACGCAGCCGCTGCACCGCTGTGGCGTCTTCCAAGGCGGTGTAATTCGCCAGCGCGTGGGAACCGGCGTCGGTCGGCCAACCCGCTACGGACAGATTGGGTTGGATCGCGATCCGCAATCCCTGCAGCGGGCCGCCCTGGGCCGCAGCGGCATCGGAATCGCGATAGCAGAAAACGGAATCCATGAAAAGCTCTCCCCTCATTCCAGGATGCTGGCGACTTTGAAGTAATTCCCCTTGACGGCGGGCGCGCTCTTGAGCAGTTGGCCCGTTTCGGACAGTGCCGAGCGGCGTTCCTCGGTGCCCGGTCGCATGCGGTTCGCGGTAGGGACGACGCTGATGATCGGCTCCGCCTCTCCCGCGTGTTGGGCTGCCAGCGCGGCCAGCGCTTCGGCTTGCGCCACGACGTCTTCCAGCATCGGCCGCTCCTCGGCGGTGATGCCGATCCGCGAGACCCAGGACAGACGATCGAGCCGATCCTCCTGGGCGGCGGTCCCGGGCAAGACATCCTGGCCGCCCAGATTCAACAGTTCCAGTTCGGCCAACTGTTCGCGTTTGACCTGGGACGGCGCGCCGGTCAGCGGACAGGCGGCGCTGCGGTTCTTGGGAAACGCGATCACTTCGCGGATCGACACCGTGCGCAGAATCATCGACACGGTGCGGTCCATGCCGAGCGCCAAGCCGCCGTGCGGCGGCGCGCCGAAATCGAAAGCCCGCAGGAAGAAGCCGAACCGCTGCTGGGTTTCCTCTTCCGTCAGTCCCAGTGCGGCGAAGATCTTGCGTTGCAGGTCGCGGTTGTTGATACGGATGCTGCCGCCTCCCAGTTCCTCGCCGTTCATGACCAGGTCGTAGGCCCGGGAGCGCAGCGCCAGCAGTTCTTCGACGTTCTTGGGATCGAAGTCGGTGCGGTTCGGCGCGGTGAACGGGTGGTGGCTGGAGGTGACGCCGCCCTCCTCCGTCGGCTCGAACAGCGGAAACTCGGTGACCCAGACCGGACAGAAGCGGCCGGCGGGAATCAGGCCCAGACGGTTCGCCAGGTGCAGGCGCAACTGGCCCAGCGCCGACGTGACCACGGCATAGGAGGGATCGGCGACCATGATCAGCACGTCCCCGTCAGCCACGTCGAATCGGCGGCGCAACTCGTCCAGCTCCCGGCTGCTGAAGAACTGGACGATATTGGATTCCAGTTTGCCGCCTTCGGCCCGCATCCAGGTCATGCCCCTGGCGCCGAACGACGGCGCGATCTCCTTGGCGTATTCGTTCTGCAGCACATTTTTACTGAGCTTGTCGGACTGGCCTTTGACGTTGATGCCCTTGATACAGCCGCCGCGCTGCAGAATCTGGCGGAAGATCGAATAGTTCGTCTCGGAAAACACGTCCGTCACGTCGACAAACCGCAGACCGAACCGCAGGTCGGGACGGTCGAAACCGGTCGTGTCCATCGCCTCGGCATAGGTCATGCGCGGGAACGGCCGGGAAAGCGCAATGCCGCCGACGGCGAACATCTTGACGGTCAGCTCCTCGATCAGTTCATAGAGGAACTCCTCGTCGATAAACGAGGCTTCGATGTCCAGCTGGGTGAACTCCGGCTGGCGGTTGGGACGCAGGTCTTCATCGCGGAAACAGCGCGCCAGCTGAAAGTAGCGCTCCATGCCGCCGATCATCAACAATTGCTTGAACAGCTGCGGCGACTGAGGCAGCGCGTAAAAGTGGTGCGGGTGAACGCGGCTGGGCACCAGGTAGTCCCGCGCGCCCTCGGGCGTGCTGGCCGTCAGCACGGGCGTCTCGATTTCCACAAACCCCCGCGAATCGAGAAACTGGCGGACGCACTGGAAGATGCGGTGCCGGGCAACCAGGTTGTCCTGCATCGAGGGGCGGCGGATGTCCAGATAGCGGTACTGGAGCCGCAGATCCTCCGCCACATTGCCTCCGCCTGCGGACGCTGCGCCCGCGACCATCGCCTTGTCGGAAATGGCGAAAGGCAGCGAGTCGGATTCGGAGAGCACCGTCAGTTCCGTGACCAGGACCTCAATCCCCCCCGTCTCGATGTTCGGATTTTCCGTGCCCGCCAGCCGCTGCTTGACGTGCCCCCTGACCGCGATGCAGTATTCGGCACGCAGCAAGGCGGCCTTCTGGCAGACGTCGTCGGGCGCCATCTCCGGGCTGAAAACGATCTGCATGATGCCGCTGCGGTCGCGCAGATGGATGAACAACAGGCCGCCATGATCCCGGAAGGCATCCACCCAGCCGGCCAGCAGCACGTTGCGGCCAACATCCTCCGGAGTCAATTCCCCGCAAAAGACACGCTCGGAAAAACGCATAAAAAACGTCCTTCTTGTTCGGCCTACCGAAAGACGGCTCCCTGAACTGCCAATTCGTGTTGCGAAGCGTATCAGAATTGTGGCGATATTTCTTCCCCCCAATGGGAATCGTCGACGCGCCGATGGCCGCGGCGGAGCATCGAGGCTTGGCACACTGCCACCTCCGCTGCCTGAACGCCGTTGGCTACTGCCGCCGGCCGGGAATCATCGGGGCTTCGATCGCCGGCAGATCTGGCGCCGAGATCTCCGGATGGCCTACCAGGTATCGGTACATCAGGTATCCGTCGCGCATGATCTCCATCAGTCGCCCGACGCCGATCGGCTGGTCGGGCTTGACCGAGAAAGGATAACGATCAATCTGCGGATCGCCGGTGGCCTTCAGGTTCAGCGACGGGGCTGCCAGGCTCAAAGCCCGCCACTCGCGCAGGCAGTTCTCGCGGCCGCCGGGCGTGCCGTAGACCTCGTGCCAGACCAGCGGCTCACCCGCTTTGCAGAAGCCAAGTTCTTGGCCCAGCGTCGCGGGGGATCATTTTTTACGGCACCGCCTGCGCCTACTCGCAGGGCGCGTCCGAGTGCATCCTCGGCAGATGGATCGCCTCGCGTCGTCCTGCCGCCGGCTCGATCACCATCGCCACCAAGCTCCTGCCACTCTTCGGTTCGCAACGCATCGGCGAAGCTGTTGACGCGAGTCTGCAGAGGCTCGGCGTGCCGGTGATCGACCTGTTCTATCTGCACAGCTGGGATGCAACGGCCACTACAGCCGCCAGCAGCTCGAAACGGCGCTGGCCTTGCAGCAGCGGGACGGACTCGAACATTTCAGCGTGCTGCAGAACAACCACAACCTCGCCGTCAGAGACGTGAGCCCGGCGTTGCCTGCGGTGCCTTGTCACCGCTTTGGACAGCGGCCTGCCTTATCTTGGGGGATGTAAACGCTCCATTTTGCGCCGACGGAGTGCGTCCGCGTCACTTCGGGCTTTGGCCGCCCGGCGTCGCCGGAACCGCGACCGCGCCAATCTGCGGCAGGCTCGGCGGCGCGACCTTCGCGTAGCTGTACAGGTACTTGAACATCAAAAACTCGACCAGTCCGCCATAGACCTCGTCGACCTTCTCCAAGCAGGAGTTGCTGTACGCGGTGACGAACTGTTCCGTGCCGGCCGCTCCGTGGTCCTTCCACACGCGGATCGCCGCTTCTTCAAACTCGGGCTGGAGTTCAACAAACCGCGATTCGGCGGGACCGAACACCTTCCGGACATCCTCGATGGCATCCTGGTATTTGAGGCCCGTCAGATCCTCGACCAACTGGAACTTCCACTGCGCCTGGGTCCGGTCGATTTGAGTGAAGCTCGGTGGGCGGCTCCACGACTCGGCGATCTTGCTCGTCCCGCAGTAGACCGGCACGAAGCAACTGGTGGCTGCCGGCCCGAGGGTCAACCACATGCAGCCCGCAACCGGGGCCGGCAGCCCATCCCGGATCTGCGATACGTAGACGTACCCGCTGGTCTCCGTGCTGACGCACCGCTCGGGCTGGATGCCTAACAAATCAAACAAGTCGCGGGAGCCCAGGGGGCGGGCCAACGGGCTCAACTTCCTCCCAGGACGAAACGCCGGGTGCTCGGTCACATCGAACTTCGTCCCTTGGTAGCAATCCCGCATCACCGCGGTCAGGGTCTGGACCTTCACTTTGGCGTCCGGCTTGACGGAGAAGGGATACCGGTCTTGCTGCGGATCGCCCGTGGCCCGCAAACGGAGTGACGGAGCCAGCGCATTGAGGGCCGCCCATTCCCTCAGACAGTTCCCTCTCTCTCCCACAGCGCCGTACACCTCGTGCCAGACAAAAGGTTCGCCGCGCTTCCACAGTCCCAACTCTTCGGCGAGCGAGTGGATGTTCGGCGACGCCAGAAAATCGTGGGAGTTGCCGAGGTCAACGCTTGCGATCCGGCTGCGGTTGGCGTTGCACGTCACTTCGCCGTCCGGGACGCGTTGCGCGCACCACACCGCGCCGGGCTTCCCGCTTTCGGGAAACCACTCCGTGCCTGGGCCGAAGATTTCCATGATCCAGGCTTCCTGCCGATCCACGACCGGGATCGCACACCCGGCGGCCGGAGCCCAGTAGTACGTGAAACCGTGCTTTTCGGCCATAGCGCCCATCAGGGAAATCGCCTCGCGGGCCGTCTTGGCCCGCATCAGCCCGTTGGCGATCAGGGACGTGGTCCAGTGCGTGCTGCACGTGCTGACGCCGCCCTTTCCGTTCGCCAGTTCCGGCTTCATGCCCATGTATTCGATGCCCATGCTCACGCCGTGTTCGTTGATGCCTCCCGTGACGCTGTCGGCCAGGTGGCCCGCAACCAGAACGCAGCGGTAGGTTCGTTCGATCGGCAGCAGTCCGACCACCGTCGCCCCGCGTTTTGTTCGCTCCACATGCTCCTGCCAGGTGGACGGCGCAGGGCAATCGAACAACATCGGCACGGTGTTGCCCCGGGGATACTCCGCGGCGGGCAGCACATAGACTCGCCCCATGATGCCGCCGTCGCACGAGGTCGCCATGAGCACCGCTCCATCGCCGGTAGCCGCGCGCCCCACGAGGATCGTCGTGCAGGCGTGGGCGGAGCCCAAGGCTGAGACAACGGCCCCCACGATGAGATGGACAACCGCGATTCTGCTCAGGGCTGTGATCATCGCAATGTCTCACGCGGAAGACGGATACGTTCTTTTTCCGCAAACACGCTCAAGCCGCAGAAGCCGCAGCAAGACGGCGAGCCCAGTCCGCATCTTCGTCCGACAGGGGCGGCCAGGGTGAGCCGTCGTAGATGTAGTCGCGGTAGTAGGCCGCATCGTAGACGCGGTGCAGCACGGTCTGCAGATCGAGTTCGGCGTCGGGATGAGGGTCCTGCAGCGGAACCGGAATCACCGGCAGTCGTTCTCGCAGGCCGATGGGCCAGAACTCCGCCCGCGGCCGATCCTCCACGCGGCTAACCAGCACGCAATAGTCGCCCGAGGGCGGTTCATCGAACGGCATCCGTGGCCAGCCCCGCAACAGGTCGATCTCGACAAAATGGGCCTCACTGCGCAACAGCCCCGCGCGTTTGGCCAGGTATCGCTGCCGGTCGTCGCTGGGCCGCTTGTTCGTCGGACTGAGGAGTTCGATGACCGTCACCAGCCGCCGGCTCTTGCTGTCGCGAATTTCGAGATACGATTCGCTCTCGACATCGACGCTCGGCAGCAAAATCCGGCTCGGAGCTTGCAGCACCGCCGTCGCGCAACTGGCTGGCTTCGGCGCCCGCGTCCGGTTGTTGGTGACGTCTCCGTAACCCATCAGGTGGCGTTCTTTGGCCGCCCGTTCGTGAATGTACAAGTTCCGTTCCAGCTTGACAACGTACGCCGGACTGACCTGCGGGCTGAGTGACTCCCGAGCCGCTGGCAGGAATGCCTCGTGGAAGTCCCGCCAAGCGTCTTCCTGCTCCAAATACGGGTTCATTCCTGGGAATGGCGATGGCATGCGGGCTCTCCTCAGTACATCGGTGGAGTACAACTCCACACGTATTGTAGCTGTTGACGGCCCGCGTTCCAAACCCCCATCGCACCTTCCGCTGGATGGAGAACTCGGACAGCAACTACCGCACTTCGCGGCCAGCACGTCGAGGCGCCCCACGGCCCGGCCGCCGGGAAAGCCGAGCACCGAGCCCGTGCGCGCCACGTGGCCGCTCAAGGCCTCCAGGTCCAGCCCCGCCCCGTCCATCACGCCGCCGTTGATGTCGCTCACGGCGATCACCTTGGTACCCCGCCGGGCCAGTTCGAGCGCCACTTGGCGGCCGACGTTGCCAAAGCCCTGGACGGCCGCGGTGGCTCCTTCGGGAGCGATGCCCAGGTCGCGGGCCGCCCCCAAGAGCACGATCACGACGCCCCGCCCCGTCGTCGCGACCCAGCGAAATCCGGTACGTGATCGACTTGTCGGGCGTCGTCAGCCGCTCGGTGATCGACTGGCGGGGATACTTCTCCTCCAGCCCCAGCGGCTCGGCATACTTCATAAACAGGGCCTTGGCACGCTCGAAGAGAGCCCCCTTTGCGATCATGGCAGACTCCTTCTACGTGGACAGAGCGGCTTTCGTCGGTCATGCGAGCACGCAGCGAGCCGGCGCCTTACGCTCGCCGCCACTCGCCTGCGCTTCGTGCGGGTATTCTAGCAGAGTTGCCCGCCTATCGCCACGCAGCACGGCGTCTCCGGCTTGGGTCGCAGAAGTCACAACCCCAGCGCCAGCACGGTGTTTTTCGCCGGCAAGCTGAACGGCGCGGAGAAGTGGTAGAACTTGCCCTTCTCCTGGCCGTCCTCGACCAGCACCGTCGGTTGCTCGACGATGAAGTCGGCAAAGCGGGGCGCGTTGAAGGCCACGAAGGCCACGCTCAGGCAGTCGATCTGCAGGTCGAACGGCTTGGTCAGATCGGGATAAGCGATCGGGCCGGTGTCCACCTGGTACATGCTCTTATCGAGGCTGATGTTCATCGTCTTCGTCGGGCACTCGATGACCGCCCGCAACCCGGTCGCCTCGTTGCGAATCTCGGTCTGGGTGACCAGCGGCAGTCCGGCGGCGGTGGCGTCGCGGATCTGCTCGAAGGTCTCCAGGACCGTGACCTTCGCTGCGTCGTGCAGCAGCAACCGCGGCTCGCCCCAGAGCTTGTCAACCGTGTAAATCGTGCGATAGCGGTCGCTGATCCTCGCCGGCCGCCGGAAGACGAGCCAGTGTCCGTCGCCCAGGATCGGCAGGAAATCGTAGTTGTCGGCCACGAACAGGTCTTTTTCGCCAAACGTGTTCTCGCTCTTGCAGGAAGCGCACTGGTAGTACTCGGTCGCCGTGCCCGCCCCATCGTCGAAGATCGTCGTGCGGCTTTCCACCCAGAACCGCACGCTGTTCATCGACGCCGTTCCGCAGATGAACGACCGGCCGTAGTCCAGGCACTTGATCCTCGCCGCCTCCTCTGCCCCGGCAGACGCCGTCATTCCGTAGGCGGTCAAACACGATCCGGCCAGCGCCGCCGCGCCGGTCTGCAGGAAGTCTCGTCGTGTGCGCATCATGGAACAGGCTCCTCGTAAAATGTTGTCTCGACCAAAGGCTACTTTTCTTCTTTGGCACTTGGCGGTCCTTACCACAAGGCTAGTTGGCTCGATTGACGTCGTGGAGACTCGTCAAGAACTGATGCCAGCGCCGGGGAAAGATAGAAACCCTCGAAAGTGACGGCGTCGCGTCCAAGCAATGTGGCCTGAGTCGATCGTCCGGCACAGATTTCCAGGTGGCGAAGATGGAGTGACTCCGGCATCGCTTCTCCGTAGACCTTGTCGCCTGTTCTTCCGTCGTACGACACCGCAAACATGATGCCATGTGCATTCAACCGCGCCAGTGCCTGACAGAACTCACTGTGGACAATCGTCGGGAGATAGCGTTGATCGCGGTTTCCACAGACGCCCTGATAGGGCGGATCCATATACACCAAATCGCGCTTCGTACACTTGGCGAGCACGTCGCGGTAATCCAACGCCGTGAGTTCTGTCCGGTTTCGAAGCAGTTCCGAGGCAAACTCAATGCGGCGGCGCATCTCGGATGGACGCGCTCCTTTGCGTCTGTTGTCCGGCGTGTTGTTGAATTCTCCCGCCGAGTTGTAGCGGATAGCCGCCTTGACACATCGTGCAAGCAAATACAGAAAGTCAGCGGAATCGTGCGACTTGTTGAAACGAGCGCGGATTTCGTCAAAAAACTCGCGTTCTCTCCCGAATTGGCCGTGCCACAGTTGCTCGTAAGCGTGGGCCAACTCGACTGGGGAATCGATGATCTGTCGCCACAAATCCATCAGCGGCACGTGCGCATCGTTCAGCCAAAATCGTTTTGCTCGGCGTCTGGCCGCAACGGCAATTGAGATTGCGGCCGAACCCGCAAAAGGCTCGACCAATCGGTCAATGCTGGGAGGAAAATACGAAATGATTTCCGGCGCAATTTGTCGTTTGCTGCCTTGGTAGGGTATCGGTTGGGGGACATCAGGCGATCCGGGCACTCTAGCAGCCTCCATTCAGTCGGTATCGAAGCACGGATCACATTGTACAAAATCGGTCTCGGAATTGCACGGCCCGATTCAGACGGCCGCGGCTTGGATTGTAGCATCCCACCTTGACTCCCAACATTCAAGGGGGAAATCCTCGTTTTCCGACGACATGCGGGCTGGCGGATTGTCGAACGGAGCGTCCATGGCCAGTGAACCTGACACAAAATGTCAATTCCGCAGCACCACCACCTCGGCGTCGCCCGGCTCCAGCGTCGTCTCGAACGTTGCCCCGGCAATTACCTGCCGGCCGCTGTAGAACTCCTGCCCTGCTCCCCACTCCGGCTGCAGCGGCACCTTCAAGGCCAGCGGCTTGTGGCGCGGGTTCATCAGGCAGACGAGCGTCGTGCCGGCGTGTTGCAGCGGCTGGACCTGGGCGTCGCTGAAAGGGTCGAGCGATAGACGCTGACCTTGAACGAAGGCGTCTTCGTAGGCCGCGACCAGCCGCGTCGTCTCACTCATCGCCAGCCAACTGCGCCCGTCCGCCACCTTGCGGTCGTACACAAGGACGCCGCCGGTGCTGTCGAGCACGGTGCGCAGCAGCCAGGCCTTGGTCAGCGGATTGGCTGGCGTGAGAATGTCCCGCTCGTAGGGCGTCAGCAGGGCTCCGCAGATCAGCGGGATGCCCCGCAGCGCGGCGATCGTCGCTCGCGTGGCCTCGACGGGTCGCCCGTAGCCGCAGCCCGCCCGGTCGCAGCCTTGCTCTTGGCCCACGTAGCGCCAGTCCACGCCGTAACGCTCCGCGTTGTCCGGCGTGGCATAGCCGCTGTAGACGCTGAACTGCGTTCCGGGCGCCAACTCGTGAATCGTGCGGCGGAACATGCCGAACATTTTGGCCACGCGGCGGGCCATGAAGTCCACCCACTCGTCGCGGTACTGCTTGCGGATCATCTCGCCAGCGAACGCCTCGGCCGGCGGCAGCTTCGCGTGTTGCCGGAAGGCCTCCAGGCATCGCGGGCAGAAGCAGGCGTGGGGACTGCCGCCCAGCGGCCCGTACTCGTAGTCATAGTCGACCGTGTGGGGCTTGATGGCATCGATCTGCTCGCGCAGGCAGTCGCGTACGGCGCTCCAGCCCTCGCCCAACAGCAGCGTCATGCACAGGTACTGCTCGCTGGGCTTGCCGTCGGCGTCGATCAAGCGGTGATCGGGATGGTCCTTGAGATAGGGCCTCACGTTCAACGCCCAGGGCTCGAAGCTAATCCCCAGCGTATGTTTCAGGCCCAAGTCGGCGGCATGATCGGATGTCCAGCGGTCGCCGGAGACGATGTCGTTGAAGCCGGCGGCGCGGGCACAGTCGAGGATCTGCTCGCGCATGCCCAGGTCGTCCATGTTCGAGAGCCAGCCACCCCACAGCTGCCAGACGAGCGTTTTGCACTGCGCGCCCTGGACCGCGGGCAGAACCCGCACTTGAACCGTCTGCGGCACTTCGATGACACTGCCGTCGTTGGCTTGCGACCAGTAGACAAACTCCGGCGCGGGGCCGTCGCAGGTTGGGTCTCCGACCCGACCCGCAGCCCGGGCCTTCGGCCGATACAGAACTTCCGGCGACTCCGTCACGCGCACGAACGCCTCGAACTCCGACATGACGTAATGCCGCCCCGTCACCAGCGGCTGATCGGCGGCGACCTTCGCCACGCGCATCTTCCGGCCCAGCACCGTTTGTTCGCCGATCTGGGTGGTCGTCCATTTCGGGATGCCGGGATTGTGGCCGTAGAATCCGGTCGAGCCGATTACCTCGAAGCCCGGCGGCACGGCGATGAACGTCTCCCAGCCGTCGAGCTTGCGGCCTTTCAAGCCCTCGGTGCGGAACGTGATATGCTGAGTCACACCCTGGGCCAGGGTGTACGCCGGCTCGGGCGTGGGCCACACGCGGGTGTGCTCGACCAGCAGCGTGCGGCGCAGGACGACGGTTTGGTCCGCGCGCCCCACCATTGCACCGAGCGTCGCGTGATCCCCGAACTTCGGCGCAATCGGCCATGTCCCGTCATCCACGCTCGGACTCACCGGGTCCGCGACGTCCGCCGGCGCCATCCGCCAGTTGGCCGCATCGAATGCAAACTCGCCCAGCTTGCCCTGGAGGGCGACGGTCCCCTTCGTCAGCCGCAGCGCCAGCACGTTCACGCCCTTCTCCAGCGGCACGGAAAGGGGCTGGGCCGGGGCCTGCCCGCCGCCGGCCACGAGTTGCCCGTTGACCAGCAGTTCCCACGGGCCGGGAGTCGCTAGCACGAGTTCCGCAGATGACGACTTGACCCCTTGCGGCAGCAGCGGCGTGAGGACCAGCGGCTGCAGCGAGGCGACGTCGAGCACGCCATAAGCCAGCGTCAGGTCCGCCTCGCCCGGCACATCGAACGAGTGCCCGTACACACGTTGCAACCGGGACGGCGAACGGATCTCGGTGAACACGCGCGGCGGCAGGCCTTCGGCGGCCGCGCAGATCGGCGGGATGGTGTTGCCCTGCAACTTGAGCGCCGCTGGCGGGCTCAGGCGGATGTCGGGGACGCGGTCCACGAACGCCAGCGCGCCCAGAGCCACAGGATCGTGAAAACCTCGGGCCGACAGGTTCCAGGAGCTGGTCTCCTTGCGCCCCTTGGCGATCCGGCCGAAGCACGCGCCCCATGTATCGCCGGTCTGCGGCCTGCCGCCCAGGTCCGCCCACGGGATGGAGATGTCCGCCAGCCAGCGCCGCTCGTCGATCTGTCCGCGGGCCGTGGCCTGCGAGTTCCACGTCACGTCGCGCGAGCCCCACAGGTCCGGCTCGGTGCAGGCGGCGTCGGCAATCGTCCCCAGCGCGTTGACGGTAAAGTCGTAGACCTGCTTCGAGCCGGGTGGCCGCAACAGGATCACGACGCTATCATCCTGATGTACCTCGCCGTCCCGCTGCGCGACCTTCGCCCGGAACTCGTGGCGGCGCTGCTGGGCGGTGTCCAGCAGCGGCTCGGCGCACTCGAAGCGCAGATACAACTTCGCGTCATCATACGACACCTGCACGATCGTCGGGGCCGAAGCGAGCAGCGTCGAACCGACGTTGACAAAACCGCTGAGCGCGATGCCGGAGCCGGCGATCCCACGGCCGACAGCCGCCAAGGGTCGACGGCCGAGCAGTCCGGGCGCGGCGGACAACTGCTCGGCCGTCAGGTCGCCCTGCGTGCCGATCACCACGCTGTCCAGCGCGAGCCAGTCCTTCGCCCCCGCGCCGCGTGTGGAACAGATGCCGAAGCGATCCCCTAACTCGCCCGCCAGCGCCGGCTGGAAGCGCAGCCATTCCCACTGGTTCGTCTGCGTGGGCTTGACGGCCTGCAGGTACTGGGCGTTGCCGCCCTGCCAGGTCACCAGCCTCCACGTGTCATCCGCCGCGCCGCTGCGGACGCGGCACGCGATGCTGATCGGGCGGGTGGTCTGCGGCACGGGCATGTCCGCGGCGCTCACGTACTGCTCGGACCGGATCGTCTTGCTCCCCAACGCCTCCGCGTCGGCCGCGATGGTGCGGGCCGAGGGCGCGAAATCCTCCGCCTCCAGCCGCCACGGTCCCACCGGTGCATCGCCGGCCGGCAACTCCGGAGCCAGCGTCACCTGTACCCGGTCCACCTCGAACACCGCGCCGGGCTGCACCTCGCGGCTGATGAAGTGGACGCCCAGCGACTTGTCGGCGGCGATCAGCACCTTGGACAGCGAGATCTCCTGCCACTGGTCCGTCAGCGGCTTCGTCGCCGGGGAGTACAGCCAGCCGTTGCCAGAGATCAGGCACAGCCAAACCTCGCCCCGGCCGCGAACCTGCGCGGTGACGTTCGCCAGGCGTGCGCCGGCCAATCCGGTCGCGTTCAGGGCCAGCCCTTCGAGCTTCTTCCGGCCGGGCAGCGCGCCGCGCAGGTACCATTGCCCCGAAGCGGCCTGGCCCTGCAGACGCTCGACCTTCACGTCGCCGGGGGCCTTGTGGTACGAGAACGCGCCGCCGGTTCCGGTCTCGAAGTCCTCCAGGAACTCCTGGGCACTCGCGCCGGCGACAACGCCGATCCAAGCCAGGATGCAGAGTGTGGGTTTCATCGTTTCACCTAATCTCTATCTTTCACCTAATCTTTCACCTGTATCTCCCCGGCGCTCCAAGGCAGCAGCAAGAGATTAGGTGAAACATTAGGGTTTCAGGCTTCGGCGCAGCCGGTTCAGTTCATTCTGTCAGCCCTGACCCCCAACGCTCACCCTCAGGCTTGCAGTTCTCCTGTCCACCGATCATCATGGGCTGTTGGAGACCTGCCATGCAAGAGCCTTACAAGTACCCTTGGCTGTTGACCGACTTTGACCGCTACCTGTTGAACCGTGGCGAGCACTGGCGATTGTACCACAAGCTGGGGGCGCAATTGCGGAAAGTGGGCGACGCGGAAGGCGTCAATTTTGCCGTCTGGGCCCCCAACGCGACCGGCGTGAGCGTGATCGGCGATTTCAACGGCTGGGACGGCCGGCGGCACCCGATGTACAAGCACATTCCCAGCGGCTTCTGGGAACTGTTTGTCCCCGGCCTGGGCGAGGGGACGTTGTACAAGTTTCAAGTCCGCCACTACGACGAGATCATCGAGAAGGCGGACCCGGTGGGGTTCGCCTCCGAGTGCCCGCCGAAGACCGCCAGCGTGGTGACGAACCTGGACCACTACAGCTGGCAGGACGGCCCATGGATGACGCGGCGGCCGAACGTCAACTGGCTCGAACAGCCGCTGTCGTTCTACGAAGTCCATCTGGGCAGCTGGCAGCGGCCCGCCGGGAATTCCGTGGGCTGGCTCAGCTATCGGGAACTCGCTCAGCAATTGGTTCCCTACTGTCGCGAGATGGGTTACACGCACGTCGAGTTGTTGCCCGTCAGCGAACATCCCTACACGGGCAGTTGGGGCTATCAGACGGTGGGCTACTTCGCGGCCACCGCGCGGCACGGACCGCCGCAGGACCTGATGCACTTCGTCGATGTTTGCCACCAGAACGGGATCGGCGTGGTTTTGGATTGGGTCCCGGCGCACTTCCCTCGCGACGGGCACGGCCTGGCCCGGTTCGATGGCACGGCGCTGTACGAGCACGCGGATCCGCGGCAAGGCGAGCATCGCGACTGGGGCACGCACATCTTCAACTACGGCCGGCACGAGGTCAGCAACTTTCTGATCGCCAACGCCCTGTTCTGGCTGGACAAGTACCACATCGACGGCCTGCGAGTGGACGCCGTGGCCTCGATGCTGTACCTGGACTACAGCCGCGAGGAGGGCGAGTGGATTCCCAACCAATTCGGCGGCCGGGAAAACCTGGAGGCGATCGAGTTCATCAAGGAATTCAACAAGCAGGCGCACGTCCAGTTCCCCGGCGTGCTGACGATCGCCGAGGAGTCAACCGCCTGGCCCAGCGTGTCACGGCCGACGTACCTGGGCGGTTTGGGGTTCAGCCTGAAATGGAACATGGGCTGGATGAACGACACGCGCAAGTACATGAAGCACGAACCCATCCACCGCAGCTACCACCACAACGACATCACGTTCAGTCTGCTGTACGCCTTTCACGAAAACTTCGTCCTGCCGCTGTCGCACGATGAAGTGGTCCACGGCAAGCGTTCGCTGTTGGACCAGATGCCCGGCGATTGGTGGCAGAAGTTCGCCAACCTGCGGCTGCTGTACAGCTATATGTGGACGCATCCCGGCAAGAAGCTGTTGTTCATGGGCGGCGAGTGGGGCCAGTGGCACGAGTGGAACTGCGACGGCAACCTGCAGTGGGACCTGCTCCGCTTTCCCACGCACCGGGGCGTGCAGAAGTGCCTGGCGGACCTGAACCACCTGCTGCAATCGGAGAAGTCGCTGCACGAGTTGGACTTCCAGGGGCGCGGCTTCGAGTGGATCGACTGCCACAACCACCAGGAGAGCACCCTGGCCTACCTGCGCCGCGCCAAGGACCCGCACGACTTTCTCGTGATCTGCTGCAACTTTACGCCCACGCCTCGTATGCGTCACCGCATCGGCGTTCCGGAAGGCGGCTGGTACGCCGAGGTCTTCAACAGCGATTCGACGTATTACGGCGGTAGCAATCTCGGCAATTTCCCCGGCCGGATGGCGGAACCGACCGAGTGCCACGGACGCCCGTTTTCCATCGAACTCGTCCTGCCGCCGCTGGCCGCGGTGATGCTCAAGCCGCAACGCCATTGATGCGGGCTGCGGCCGCAAGCGAAGTGGAGTACGAGGGCTATGGCTCAATGCAGGTCCACAACTGCGATCTGGACGGCGCGGGGCCGGGCACCGCGGGGCAGACGATCTTCGGGAGACGGCGGACACGGTGACGCATCGGTTGGATCCGGCGAGCGTGCCGGCGGACGGGAACGATGGCCTGATCACGATCGCCGACGCGTCGGGGATGACCGATGGTTCGACGACGATCGCTTACACGGGCCTGGAGCCGGTGCTGGACGCGATGCCGGCGGTGGACCGGGTGTTCACCTTCACGGCGGGCGCGGAGTCGGTGACGCTGAGCACGCCGGGCGACGGCTCTCTGGCGAACAAGATCGACAGCACGCTCAGCGAGGCCACCAGCTTCAACAACCCGGCGGGCAGCCTGACGGTGAATCTCACGAATGACAGCGATACGCTGGACGTGCAGAGCCTGAACGTTCCCCCGCCGGGCATCGCCCTGACGATCAACGGCGACGGCGGCGACACGGTCAACTTTACCTCGGGGACGACCAACATCGGGGCGGGCAACGCCAACGTGGGCACGACGGTGGGACAACCGATCCAGACGATCAACTTCAACGGCGGCACCCTGCAGACCAGCGGCGACGTATTCCTGACCGCGGCCGGGGCGATCCAGACCTCGGATGCGACGCTGGACGTGATGGCCGACGACCTGGTGGCCAACGCGGGTACGGGCATCGACCTGGACACGACGGTGGCGACGATCGTGGCTGCGGTCAGCGGCGATGGTGCGATCCAGATCGACGAGACGGACGGGGTGACGTTCAGCTTGACGGACAGCGATGGCAAGGTGAACGGAAACGTCACGGCGGGAAATATCGTGATGGGGCTGGACGCCCAAGCGCCCGAGGGGGCGTTGCGGCTGAACGGCAGCTACATCGTCAACACGGTGATCGGGGACACGTCGCCGTTCTATCACGACCGGGTG
>CAZAQY010000167.1:0-18739 GCA_964486845.1 uncultured Pirellulaceae bacterium | reverse complement strand
TGGCCTCTGTTTGTGAACAAGCGGCCAATGGTAGGCTGTCCTAAAGTGCAAACAAGGAAGAGAGCAATGGAGAAATCGGAATTCCAGAATAGGTCGCCCGCGGAGGCTGCTCGCCACTTGAACCTGGCACTTGCCCAACGAATCAGACGCTGGAAGCGTTTCCGATTGGCAATGGCTGTCGGGCTGGCGGCGATGGGCGTTGGACTGCTTCTTGTTAACTTCCTTGCGTTCTACTCGGTTCCCGTTCTTCTTGCGGCGTTCATCGCCTTTGTGCTTTACCTCGACGCCAGGGACGCGATTCGCGAAGTCAGCGCCCGCAAGTGGGACTTCCCATCGCCCAGGATCAGCAGGCTGGCGAATCGAGGACGGCATCCGGCTCAGAATTCCCCCATCGGTTGAAGTCTTCCGCCCAAGCAGCTTCAATGCGGAAGAAATCAGTGCCGATTCCAGCATCCAGGCGATACCCGGCCGTTGGATACTGACGCTTCATTGGATTGACGCCCGATTTGCGGATCGGGTCTGCGCCTTAGCGGCGGGCACGCAGCACGGCGGTTACGGGGAAGTGATCGGACGGCGTCCGGCCGTCGCGTGATGTGCGGTCGATCTCGGCCTGGACGATCCGCCAATCCCGCGAGACGCCGATCCAGTCCATCCGGGCTCCGCTGATGGAGTCGGCTTTGAAACCGGAAAACGTGCCTTCGCTCGGTCCGGCCTGGGGATGCACGGCGCGCAACGTGTCCACCACCGGCGACGGCTGGTCTTCGAACTGTCCGAACAACGCTCGATACGGTTCGCTGCCTTCTGCGGCGTTGAAGTCTCCGGTAACAATCACACGGCAACCCTGGCCGAGCGCCGGAATCTGGCGGCGGAGCAAGCGGGCGGACTCGACACGGGCCTGCTTGCCGAGGTGGTCGAAGTGCGTGTTCAGGAAGAGGATCGGCGGCGTCTCGGCCGCGCGGCGGTCGCGCAGCTTGACCCACGTCACCATCCGCGGCAGCGAACTGTCCCAGCTCTTGCTGCCCGCCTGGTCCGGCGTCTCGCTGAGCCAAAAGTGGCCTCCGGCGAGCTGTTCGAAACGCGCCCGCTTGAAATACAGGGCCATCATCTCGCCGCTCTCCCGGCCGTCGTTCCGCCCAACGCCCAAACAGCCGTAGTCCGGCAACTGCTGGGCCAGGTAGTCCCGCTGAAAGCCGACCGTCTCCTGGGTGCCGAGCAGATCGGGATCGAAAGCCTTGACGGTCTCGATCAGGAACTCCTTCCGCCGTTCCCAACGGTTCTCGCCGTCGTTGGCCGTCCCGTAACGGATGTTGAAACTCATCACGCGCACGTCGTCCGTTGGCTCGACGGCCGGACACGGCGTGATCAGGGGCAATACCATCAGCAGCGAAATGATGCAGAAGCGACTCATGGTCAAACACCTCTGGGGTTAGGGTTTCTGGTTGGCTGCGGGGCGCCGTAGACCGCTCGCTCCGCGAGCGGTCTACGGTTTCCGTTTCCTCTTGGCTTTGGGAGCCGGCATGTCCTTCGCGGCTTGCTGAGACTGCCGATCGAGTTCCGCGGGACGGGCGTCCTGGAACTGGTCGAGCACGGCTTGCAGCTTCTTCGCCGCCGCCGCGGCTTCGCCCTCTAACCGGGCGACCTCCTGCGGTGTCGCCTCACCGGCATCGGCCGCCAGGTCGAAAAACCGCCCGTCGCGGTACAGCTTGTAGTGGTGGTCCGCGGCGAACTCACGCACGGTCAAGTCCGCCCGCTGGCGCGGCGAATACCAGCAGTACAACCACTGGCGCGGCGTCCCCCGCTCGCCCCGCAGTTGCGGCAGGAAACTGACGCCGTCCGTATCCGCGGGCACGCTCACGCCCGCCGCTTCGCAGATCGTGGGCAGAAAGTCGGTGCTGCTGATCAGGTCGCCGCAGACTCGCCCGCCCTTGATCACCGCGGGCCAGTTGGCGATCAAAGGCACGTGCGTGCCGCGGCGAGTCGTGCTGCCCTTGCCGCCGCGATAGTCGCTGCCCTGGAACCGGCTGGTCACGCTGCCCAGCGTGCCGTTGTCGCCGAGGAACATCAGCAGCGTCTTGTCGCGGATGCCCAGTTCGCCGAGCTTGGCATCCACACGGCCGATCATCTTGTCCATCCAGGCAGTCATGTCGGCGAAATGTTTTACGTGCTGGTTGACTTGTTCCCCGACCGCTTTCGGATCCCAGTCCCGACTGTCCGGCGTGGGCTGGAACGGGGAGTGGGTGAGGATCATCGGGTAGTAGAGGAAGAACGGCTGGTCTTTGTGGCGCGTGATGAAGTCGATCGCGAAATCGTTGACCAACTCCGGCCCGTATTGGCCGTCGGTGAAGTCTTTCTCCACGCCGTCGTATTCCAGCCCGGGATTGGCGTAGCGCGGCGGGCGGCGCGTGTGCTGCCACAAGCAGGCTTCGTCGAAGCCGAAGTGCTGCGGCGCATCCTTTTCTCGCCCCAACTGCCACTTGCCGCAAATGCCCGTGGCGTAGCCGGCCTGTCTGACCAACTGCGCGAACGTAGTCTCCGACCGCATCAGCGTGCCGAACTGGAGGTAGTTGCGCACGTTGTAACGGCCGGTCATCAGCTGTACGCGCGTCGGCGTACACAGCGGCTGGACGTGGCAGTGCTCGAAGCGCACCCCCGCGGCGGCCAGCCGGTCCAGGTTGGGCGTCTGGTAGCTCTGCCCGCCGTTGGCCGTCACGCACTCGTATCCAAAATCGTCGGCCATGATCAGGATCACATTCGGCTTCGCGGCAAGCGATGCCGCAGGGCTTAGCAGAATGACCGCCGAGCACAGCCAGACGGCCAGCCTGGCGAAAGAGACGCTCCTGTGCAGCAGCGAAGCCAACGCGGCACCGGATGACACGAACATCAAAACGGCTTTCATGAACCACACCTCATCACGCGCAGCGAGGCTGACCACGAAGCCCAACGACCCCGCCTCGCCGATATCGGAGGGTCGGCAGTTAGCGGCAACTACAGGGGAGTTTTACATGTCGCTCGCAAGGATTGCAAGCTTCTCACGGGTAGCGGAAGCCATCGAGATCTCGCACGAGTCCGTGCTTCTGCTTCTCCGAGAGCGCTCGCTGGCGGACGTGCCGGCGGGCTTGTGGTTGGATCGAGTGGATGACAGCGATCCGGTCGTTCGTTGCGTGCTGCGGCGAGGGAGCGATGGCCTGACGAAGATCCAACCGGAGGGCACGCCGCCGAACGGCGGCAAACAACGCCACCCCGAACCGGCTTCGTTGCTGGCCAGTACACCGCGGCACACTCCCGCTCTGGCCGGCTTACAGATCGACAAGTCCCGATTTGCTGCTTCCCATTGGCTGCGCGATTTCTTGGCCGACGGCTCGGAGATCTTGCCGTCATCCTTGATTTCCACGACGAAGATCACCAAGATGAACCCGCGCGTCGATGTTCACTCTCTTGAGCGGTGGACAGCAGCAGGCTCGTCGCCTGGATGAATGACGAACACCACGTCGGAAACGACCGTGTACTTTTCGGACTCCCACGTGAACTCCAATCGCTTGCCAGGAGACGTACCAACAGAGTCCAGGTACGCTTTGATCTTGTCATCGAGTAACGGCTTCGCACGTTTCAGACGCCAAGATGCGAAGAAGTTTGACTTGTCAACCAGCACCAAGAACAGGCGATTCGAGGCATCGAATCGGCGCACGCCTTGGTTCTCATAGAGCCAGCGAATCAGCGAGAGCAGGTCCGTCTGCGACCCCGTGAGCGCTGTCAAACGGTATTTGCGTAGCTCGGCAATCAACTCCTGCGCGCACTTTGCGGGATGGTCATCGACCTTCTTCCATAGGTCCTCCAAGAGAGCAGAGTCGTTCAGCTTCTTGTCGAACTTGATTCCGCAGGCCCTCGCTACGCCCTTGAGCCGGGTCAGTTCAGGTTTGAGACCGTCCGCCTTGCGTTTGTCTTTCAGAAATCCCTCTGGCAAGTACGTGACCTTGAGATCGAAGGGGACATTGCGGACGAAGAAATCAATCTTCTTCACCTGCCCTACCGCCGGTAGCACATTTGGATGATCCCGAAATACGTCCTCAATGATTATTGAGGTCCAATGGTTGTACCAAGAGCGGAGGACGTACCCTCGCATGCTGGCAAGCAGTTCGTTGTCGATACGTGAATTCAGGGTGTCGTAGTCTGTGACCTTCTTCACGTAGTTGTCAACGATGGTTTTCTCCAAGCTGTTCTGGTGCAAGCCGCCCCAGTCAAAGGCCTGCATCTTGTATAGTTCGCTTACAAGACCGGGCTCGCGTTTCTTCCGTGCTGATCGTTCGGAAGCGTAGATTGCCTTGATGGCCGTGTCGATCTGCTTCGCAGTGACCTTGTCGCTTTCGAAGGCCGAGCGGAACATGGCCTTTGCCTTTTCCGGTTGAGCCAAGTGGGCGGCCTCAAAGAGGCTTCGCAGATGTTCTTTGCGGGACAAGGATCGCAGCTTGAGGTAACGCAGACCGCTCGGCGACTCGGCAAGCTCACGAACGCGGTCCTGCTTGAACATCTTTTCGGCGGTCGAGAAATCCATGTTGACGGCCTCACATCACAAGTTCGGGAAAATCGCTGCGCCAGCCAGGGATATCGGAAAGGCAATGCCATCCACAAGGCAAACGACGCCTTGCACCTCTAGAAAAGACCAGAGCCCAATCGTGCTTCATGGCTCCTCTTCGGTTGTCTTGAACGACGGAGTTCGCGGAGTAGTTGCACGGAAACCGTCCGGCATACGCAAGCCCGTTTTCCGCTGGCGAACGGATGAATTCACGAATCGCCGCCCAAGCGTCGGATTGCCGGGCATTGAAGAAGACAACCAGGCTTCCGTCCGAAATCAGTGCTCGTGTTGCCTGCGCGAGGAACTGCGAAATTGACGCCTGATACTCATCCTCGGTCTTGCCTCGTTCCTTTGCGTTGGAGATTACGATTTCGTCCTCGAGGTTTGCCTTCCGGCCCAGAATCGCATTCCAAAACTCGCTGAGTTCGAGGTACGGGACTCGGTCGCTGTGTGGTGGATCGGTGATGACGAGGGAACACGACTCAGATGGCAGACGCTGAAGACCCTTGCGACAGTCCATCACGCCAACGAAACAGGGGGCGGATAAGCCGGCCAACGGCGCCAGCCAGAGGGCGATTACGAGTGTAAGGGGTAGTTTCATCGCAGCACGGCAGCGATCAGGAGCGCAAGACTGTGTTTCACGGGACACCTTTCTTTCTCTTCTTGGTCGGAAGCTGGACATTCGGATCGTAATCCGGATTGGGCCGCATCGGTTCCGCGCCAACGTCCTTGCGCCAGGTGTCCAGTTCGCGGCGCAGGTCGTTGACCAGATCCGGCCTGGCGGCGGCGAGGTTGTTGGTTTCGCCGAGGTCGTCGGCCAGATTGTAAAGCTCCACTCCCTCGGGATCAAACGTCTCGATCAGCTTCCACGGTCCGCGGCGGATCACGCTCGACGGCACGCTGGACGGGTGCTCATTGTAATGGGGGAAGTGCCAGAAAAGGGACTTTCGCGGCATACGCAGGTTTACCCTGGCGCTCGGCCTCCGGGACTTTTTCGTACCTGGCGATCATCTCCGGCTTGGCCTGCAGCGGCGTATGGACGCCGTAGTGGGGGAAGTAGAGGAGGAACGGGCGATCGCGCTGGTCGCGGATGAACTTCACCGCCTCGTCGGTCAGGCGGTCCGTCAGGTGCTCGTCCGGCTTGCCGTCGGGCAGAACGTTCCAGGTCGCCCGCAGGTTTGTGGTGGGTATCTTCCAGCCGCCGTCGTAGGGAAAGAAGTAGTTGCCCGGCGCGCCGTGGCTGTTGCCGGCGATATTCACGTCGAAGCCGTGGTGCTCGGGCAGCGAGAACGGTTCGCTGCTGAGATGCCATTTGCCGATGCCTGCCGTGCGATAGCCGCCCTCGCGCAGGGCCTCGGCCAGCGTGAATTCCTCCAGCGGCAGTGCGCGGACGAATCGCCCGCTGTGCAACCGCGCCTGGGGATTCCAACGGCCGGACGGCAGCCAGTCGGTTAAAGGAGTCGTGCGGGATACTTGCCCGTCAACACCGCCGCGCGCGTCGGCGAACAGACGGCGCAGGCCGCATAAGCGTCCGTGAACCGTGCGCCTTCGCGTGCCAACCGGTCGATGTGGGGCGTCTGGTAGAACGTGCTGAGGAAATGGAATGCGGTTACTCATGGTCTGGTTGACCCTCGGGATCGCGGCGTTCCTCCAATTCCCCTGTGCTATGCGCATCTCCCGCCCCGCCCGCATCGGCTCCAGGGCCTCGGTCAGCCGGCCCAAGGCGCGAAGGTCGAAAGCGGCCACGGCAAGCAGCCGGGCTTGGGCGGCTTCCGTCCGCGCGGGCGAGACGCGGCTCCACGGCGACTCGAAGAAACAGGCCACCACTCCCAGGTCGGCACCGAACGCGCCGAGCTTCGTCGTGCTGTCGAAACCGTCGCTTCCCGTGCCGCGCAGGATGCGGTCGCGGTACACCTTCTCGCAGACCGCCGGCTCTCGGCCGAAAAAGTAGTCGGAATAGCCCCAGCCGAACTCCTTGCCGGCGGCTTTGGATTTGACGGCGGTGACTTCCGCGGTCAGCCGCTGCAAGTTTAGCGGATCGAGCAGGGGGTTCCGCTACTTTCGCTTCGTCCCGCGTCTCATGAACCGAGCGCAGCCGCGCCAGTTCTCGTCGACCGGGCGAACCGCGACGTGGTTCGGCTCAGCAGTTCGGCAAATAGGCTCCCAGATCTTTCAGCCGGCGCTGCAACTCGGCCACCGGGAAGCCGCGCGTGTCGCAGTTCTTTGCGGCACAGATCGCGGCGGCCACTCCGATCGCTTGCCCCGTGATGAAACAGCCGGGCATGACGCGAATCGAACTCTGCATGTACCGGTCCGTGCTGACGCAACGGCCGGCCACCAGCACGTTGGTCAGCTTCTGCGGTACGAGGCAACGGTACGGGACACCGTAGCTCTCCCCTTTCCCATACCGCAGGTTGCGGAAGTCCTCCGCGTACCGCTGGTAGCTGGCCAGATCCGGTTTGGCGGCGTGGATGTCCACCGCGTAGTTGTAGCGGCCGATCTCATCCGGGAAGACGGCCCGCGATTTGAAGTCCTCCAGGTTCAGCACATAGTCGCCCACGATTCGCCGGCTTTCGCGGCATCCGAGTTGCGAGGCCGTGGCCACGAGTTCCATCTGCTCGAAGCCCTTGAGGTACTCCTTGTAGTAGCGCTCGTACTCTGGCAGCGACTTGCGGGCCCACAGCAGCGCCTGGGTGATGGACCGTTCGTCGGTCGAGTCGAGTCCAAACGCGTGTCCGAGGTTGCCGCCGCCGGTGTGCTCGCCGATGCGGAACATGCCTGGCAGGTGTTTGTCCTCGAACGTGAAAATCTTGTCGCGGAAGGCGTCCTCCAAGCGGCTCTCGTCGCTCGCCCGCCCACCCTGATGAACCTTGGCCCAGTCGATGTCGGCCCACAGGCTGCACAAGGTACCGGCCATCATGTTTCCGTGCTCGTCGCCCTTCTCGAACGGGGCCCCGGCCCAAGCCGCCAAGTCGCCGTCGCCCGTACAGTCGAGGAACATGCGGGCCTTGACGGCGAACAGTCCGCTCTTGCCGGCCAAGACGACCGACGACACCCGCTCGGCGTCCGATTCGACGGCGATCATGCCGGTGTGGAACGTGAAGTCCACTTTGGCCTCTTGGAGCAACTCGTCGTACAGCCGTTTGAGCACTTCAGCCCGGATGGTCACATTGCTGCCCGGTCCGTTGCCGCCGTTGTTCGCCAGTCGCCGTTGGATTTCTTCGCCAATCCCGCCGGCGAGGTTGCGAATCCCGTCGCTGAAGGGCATGAACAGAGGCAACAGGCCGGCGGTGCCCATGCCGCCCAAGCACGTGTTCCGCTCGGCGAGAAACACGCGGGCGCCTTGGCGAGCCGCCGCCACGGCCGCGGCGACACCGGCCGGCCCGCCGCCGGCGACGAATACGTCGACCTCATGACGGACCGCGAGACGCCGCTGGAAGACGACTTCGCCGGCCGGCAATTCGTCAGCCCGCCCTGCGCCGGCGATCGAACCCAGCCCGCCCAACGCGGCGGTAGCAAGTGAGCCTCTTAGAAAATGTCTGCGATTCGACGACATAATGCTTCTCCCGTGCTGTGGCCGTTGTGCCGTGATTCATCCATGACCTCGGCGCGACATTTGCCGGCTATAGGAAATTGTGAGATTGGCGACTCCGGGATGGCTGATACCAACAGCACCCTGATCTTTCATCTAATCTTTCACTTAATCTCCCCCGGCTTCAAGGCGGTACGTAGCAGGAAAAGATCAAGTGAAAGATTTGGTGGAAAATTAGGGTTCAGATTCCGGCGCACAGGCGGTCGGCTTGCCGGCGCTGTTGCGGCATCGCCCCGTGCAATCGTCATTGTGCGGAAGGCCAGTCATGCTGCAACCGGTGTTTGACGCGCCATGATCGTCGGGCCACAATGGCGGACGCTGGCACCACTTGGCCGTCACCTACGGCGGCCGGCAGTCGAGCTTCTCTCGGGACGGCGTGCTGAAAGGCCGCGTGCCGATGACCAAGGATTTCCTGCTGGGCACGCGGTCGCGCGGCCTCTGGGTTGGCTGCTACGTCGGCATGGACTTCTGGTACAGCGGCAAGATGGACGAGGTGCGCGTCTCCGGCCGTAATTGTTCCGTTGAGGCAACTTACATATTTGATCCGGCATACGTCTGGCAGGTCACACGGGTGCTTCCCGCGGCGACTCCGGGAGGCAACATTGCCGGTGCTTGCATTCACCGGTTACACTGGTCTGGTTGATTCAAACAAGATCGAAAGGAGTTTTCCGCGTGAGATCACATGTCTCCCAGCATCTGCCCCTGCTGCTGTTGGCCGCGGTTGGGTTCCAGACGGACAGCGTCGCACTGGCGGGAATGCCATCCTACGCCGTCGTGGTGTCGCAGAAGACTGTCCAGGACGACGGTTGGAAGCAGGTGGTCGACGCTCTTGTCGCCGAACATCAGGCAACGGTAATCACGTTTGCCGATTCGGTCGAGGAGGCAAGATCACAGCTGGCCGGACGATTCCCGCGATACGCTTGTTTCGTGGCTCGGCCGGAGGAAGCCGACAAGGCGTTCGTCGGCCAAGTTCACCGGCTCACCCGGCAACTGGACGCCGATCCCTACACCGATTGCCTCTGGGGCATTGTGACCGGCTACGACGCCGCCAACGCGTTGCGGATCGCGAAGCGCACGGAGCCGCTGGCGATCCGCAAGGTCGCGGCCGGTACGGAATTCGCCACGGAGATGGTGGAAGAGGGCGTCTGGTACTGCGAGCTGAACCAGGGCAAGATGGTCAAGAAAGAGCCCGGCCAGGAAGCCGCGGAGCAACGTGCGCCGAACGATACGACCCAGGCCCTCGTCGAGACGGTGAACGACGGCCGGGTTGACTTGTTCATCACCTCCGGCCACGCGACCGAGCGGGATTGGCAGATCGGCTACCGCTACGCCAACGGCTCGTTCCGCTGCGCCGACGGGCAACTGTTCGGACTCGACACCCGCGGCCAGCGGTTTCCCATCCGCTCGCCGAATCCCAAGGTCTACCTGCCGATCGGCAACTGCCTGATGGGCAACATCGACCGCCGCGACTGCATGGCCCTGGCCTGGATGAACAGTGCCGGCGTTCACCAGATGTTGGGCTACACGGTGCCCACGTGGTACGGCTACATGGGCTGGGGCGTGCTGGACTACTTCGTCGAGCAGCCGGGCCGATACACGTTCACAGAGGCGTTCTTCGCCAACCACCACGCGCTGCTGCACCGGCTGGCGACCTATTTCCCAGATATGCTCAACGAGCCCAGCGGCGACACGGGACGCCCGCGCATGCGTCCGGCGCTGAGCGAGGCGGCCCAAGCCGCCGGCTTGACGCCCGCCGACGCGTTCGGCCTGATTCACGACCGCGACGTCGTGGCCTTCTACGGCGATCCGGCCTGGCAGGCGCGGATGGCCGAGCGTCCCCGCGCGTACCAGCAGACGCTGACGCGAACCGGGGACGAGTACACGTTCGAGATCAAGCCCAATCGCGGCGCGGACAGCTTTCGTCCGATCAACACCAACGGCTCGCAACGCGGCGGGCGGCCCTTCGTGGCCTTCTTGCCGCAGCGCGTGACCGACGTCCGCGTCGTCGAGGGCGCGGAACTAGATCCCGTCGTCACGGACGACTTCGTCCTCGTCCCCAATCCGCGCGTCTGCGACCCGGCGAAGCGTTACCGGGTCATTTTCCAAGCCAAGACACTGTGACGGAGGCAAGACCGTGAGGCTGACGATAAGCTCACCTTCTCGAAAGACATGCCTTAGTCCTTGGACAAGGAAGGTCGCCGCCGACGTCAGCCTTCTTGAAAGCCCTGGACGGCGCACCCATTGCTGATGACGTTTCGCGCGAGAAAAGGGCGAGCGATAATCGCTCTTCGCGTTGTTGTCGGCGCTGTCCGGCGGGGCTAGAATGACCGTGGTGGACCATGGTTTGAATATTGAATCGCAAATGCTCAGCGGAGAACGGGAGCCGTGTTGAATTTGTTGCAGCAGTCGAGACGTCGCCGGCCGGCGGCTGATGACCGGGAGCCGGTCGCGTTGCTGGAACCCGGGGACCACCTGGATCAGCCGACGTTTCACGCCCGCTACGAGCTGATGCCCGAAGACGTCAAGGCCGAACTGATCGGGGGAGTTGTGTATATGCCCGCTGCGCTACGACGCCCGCACGGCCGTTCGAGCGGCTTGCTGATTCATTGGCTTCGTGCTTACGAGGACGACACGCCCGGCGTCGAACTGTACGACAACACCACGACGATCATGGGCGAGGACAGCGAGCCGCAGCCGGACGCGTGTCTGATCATCCAGCCGGAGTGCGGCGGCCAGATGCGAGTCACCGAAGATGACTATCTGCAAGGCGGACCGGAGCTGGTCGGCGAAGTGGCCTCCAGCACGGAGGCGTACGACTTGCACAGCAAGAAACGGGACTACGAGCGCGCCGGGGTCAGAGAGTACTTCGTCGTCGCGCTTCGGCAACAGATCGTCTTCCGGTTCGTCAACCGTGATGGGCGATTCGAAGAGCATCCGCCCGACGCCGATGGGATCATCCGCTCGGAGGTGTTTCCCGGCCTCTGGCTCGATCCGGCGGCGATGATCGCACTCAACGGGCGCCGTGCCCTGGAGGTGTTGCGGCAAGGTCTGGCTACGCCCGAACACGCCGCTTTTGCTGCGCAGTTGGCAGCCCGACGCCCTGCTGATTCCCCGTCCTGCGGTTGAGGTTCAACGATCGCTGTGCAGGAGTTGAACTCTGACGTCCGGACGATGGCGGATCTGCCACAGCTGTAGCAGGGCCATCAGCAGCGTGTCGCCGTTGGTGGCGGCCTCGTAATGGTCGTGCTGGTGGGACGCTTTCGGCAACGGGCTGCTTTCGGCGAAGAACAGCTTCGTTCCCTGCTCGGCGAACCGCTCGGCGGCTTGCAGGTACTGTTCGTCCTTCGAGGCCGGTGGTTGGGCTCTGACAGTGCGTGAAGAAGAACTGCAGCGACTCGTCCGCTGCCTCCGCATACCGCGATTGGCCCGTCAGCTCGCTCAGAGCATACAGGATCTGATACAGGTTCTGGCAATGCTGAGGATTGGCTCCGGCAAGCATGCGGTAGACCGCAAACCGCTGGCAAGTGAAAGGAAAGGCAGATGCACTGAGCGGCAGCGTCAAGTGGGAACTCACTATCACTTCACGTACTCAACCACGAGTTCCGGCGGCTTGCCGGCTTCGCGGGAGAGGTAGCCGAGGCCGTCGCAGCTGGTGGGATCCAGGGCCAGGCTCAATTCCTGGTTGCCTTGCATCGCCAGTTGAAGCGGGATCTCGATCACCTGGTTTTCGGCGACGGGGCCAATTCTCCCCACGACGTCGCCCAACTTGGGGCGGGCCTGGTACGTCACGCCGGTCTCCGTCCACGGCTCCGTCACCAGACGGACTTGTCCCGAATCGTTGGACGGATTGTCGCCGTTGTACAATCGCAGCGTGGCCGAGCGCGGCTTGCCGTCGACCGCGATCCGGAACTTGAGGTACGCGATGCTGTGATGGTGATCGCCCATCTTGGCGTCGCCGCCGTCGACGTTCAGGCCTTTGCTGCCCGCGTGGTTCGCCCCCGGTGAAGACTGGCTGGCGTGCGTGTCCTCGACCGCTTGCAGAACCACTCGCCGCAGGTCTCCCAGGTGCTCCAACTCGGCTTGCTTGTCGCTCTCGACCGTTCCGTCTGCGCGAAGCAACTTGATTGCGACCCGGTGTTTTCCCGTCGCGGCCTTGTCGCCCAGAACGGCTTTGAGCGTCACGCTCGTTCGTTGGCCCGCGGGAATCCGGACTTGCATCTCGGCCGGCGTAACGGCGAAGCCAGCCGGGGCCTCGACGCGGAGCGTCCCCGTGAAATCACCGTTTTTGTGGTTCGCAATCATGACGTCGCCCGCCTGCTCGGGCTGGGCATTGCTCAGCAGGAACGACGGCACGGCAAAACCGAGCGTCAACACCTGCTCGCGCACGACCTCGATCCCCTGTAGCACCGGCAGCTGAGCGGGCTCCGGATTGGCGGCCGCGAGGACGAATTCGATCGTCAGTTCCCGATCCGCGTCGATGCCCTTGAACTCCTTGACCAGCGGCTTGTTGCGGCCGCCGGCCTGCTGGAACACGTCGACCTTCTCGGCCACGACCTGGCCTTGGAGCTTGATGTCGAAGACGCGCTTGCCCGCGGCTTCGTCGTCCAACTCGGCAAGTGCCAGCCGGACCGTGTATCGCGCCCGTCCGTCCGTGGGCTCGGCCAGCGGGATCGTACACCGCCGCAGGCCTCGCACGCCCGAACAGAACAGCCACGGCTTGTCCGCGTCCTCGATCTTCAATCGCGCAGCGTCGTGATGGAAGTAGCCCCCGCCGGGAAACTGCGTGAGGCCGATCTGCAGCGGCAGCACCAGCGAGCCGGCGGGCCGGGGATAACCCAGCCACAGGCCGCCGGAGGCATCCTTGCGGTCGCCGGGCGCTCCCAGGTTCAGCGCCAATCGCTTGACCGGCGTCATCGGACCGGGTTGGCTGAAGTAGGCCCACTGCCGGTTCTCCTCCCGGCTCTTGAAGACCACCGTACACATGTTCGGAAACGGGCACAGGCAACCCGAACTGGCCTCGGGCACCATCAGCAACCCGTTGGCCGGGATGAAATTGATCCAGCAACCGGGCCGCTGCGCGCCGAAGTGCTGCGTGCCGAAGTCGTTGTCCAGATCGTACCAGCCCAGCGTCAGGGAGCGGAAGAACAAGGCGTGCGGAGCGGCGGCGGGGCAGCCGCAGTGGTGTCCGGGCCGGGCGAACTGCCAGGGTTCCTCACGCCCCGTCACCGGATGCACGCGCGTCCGCTGTTGGCCGTTCCGCAAATCGTAGGCCCACGGCTCGGCGTGCAGTGTGTCGCCGATCACCACGGGACGCACGCGATAGCCGATCTGCTTGTCCCACAGCAGCCCGCCGTCCTGGCCGGACAAGGCCACGACGCGCCGCGATTCGAACTGCCCGGCCAGGAACTGCGTCCAGTAGTGCCCGTCCAGGAACACGCCGAACAGCACCAGCACGTCGTCGTGGTAGATCGCGCCCAGCGAACACCAATAATTGCCGCCGCTGGCCCCCGTGATCTCGACGGGCTTCTCCCACCGCTTGTCGCCCGTCGCGGCATCCAGGGCCACGACGCGATAGACGGAGGCGGCTTCGAGCTTTTTCAGCAACGCGGCGCGCTCCGCGTCGCTCAGCCGATGCACCTCTTTGACCTGCTGGGCCAGCGCCTCCGTGCGTTGTGCTTCGGTCACGGCGGGGCTGGTGAAATAGAGCCGTCCGTCGCCGATGGCGATCGAGCCTTGCCCGATGTTGGTCGCCTCGTGCTTCCAGCGCAGCTGGCCCGTGGCCAGATCCAGCGCGAAAACGCAGTCGGCCGTCCGCCCCTCGGCAGTGCGCGAACCGTACAGCATGTCGCCTACTACGGCCACATAGCCCCAGCGCCGCGGAGTGCCATCGGCCGCCGGCGGCAGTTTGTAGGTCAGTCTCGTTTCGCCCGTGGCGGCGTCGAACCGCAGGCATTCGCCGCCGACAGCCACGAACAGGCTGTCCGCGTTGGCCGCCGAGTTGCCCGCGTCGTGGGTCACGCTGACGCGCAGCGCTCCGCGGATCTTCCTTTCCCACAGTTCCACTCCGTTGTAGGCGTCGTAAGCCGTGATCGAGTTCTCGCCCACGCCAACCCGCTCCGCCATCCCTTCCCCCAGGACGAAAATGCGGCCGTTGACGGCCAGCGGAGCCGCCGCCCGCAGGTGCCGTTCGGCCATCTGCGTCGGTCCGGGTCGGCCAAACCACAACAAGCCCAGCGGGCAGCGGACCAGTTCGTCGTCGCTGCAGGTCGTGTTGCCCGGCTCGGCATATTGATGGGTCCAACTGCCGGCGCCCGGCAGCGGCCCGCGACGGAAATCGAGCCACACGCCGTTCTCTTCAGAGACCTTCCCATCCTCGACTCCCGCTTCGGCCAGCCACTGCCGCAGCGCCGCAGCCTGCAGCGGCTTGACCTTGCCGCCAGCGGCCGCCGGCTGACCGATGCAAATCGTGCCGCCCAGCGGCTTGAGCGTGCGAAACGCTTCCCCGCCGCCGGGCATTTGCCCCGACACGAGCGCCGCTTCCGAAACCACGAGGTTCGCAAAGTAATCCGAGAACGGAACCAGCGTCAGCTCGCCCTGCTCGACCAGCACGCGGGTTCCGTACAGCCCCGCGGCATCCAGCGCCCGGCGTGCAGCCTGGACCTTGTGAGCATCGGGCTCGACGCCGCAGATGTGCAGTTCGGTACGCTTGGCCAGCTCGTACGCCAGTCGGCCCGTGCCGCAGCCCAGGACCAGGCAATAGCCGCGTTTGATCCCCGTGGTGCGGACGATCTGCTCGGCCGCCGCTTCGAAGACGGGAGTCAGTTCGTCGGCCGGGAAGGGCGCCGCATTGACCGGCTGCTGCACGACGCCGCCAGCCTGTGAGCCTTCCGCGCCGAAGCAATAGATCTTCCCCGTGTCAGAACTGACAAACAGCCGGCCGTCGGCGACGGCCAGACCGCGAGCCTTGCCGTCCAGCTCGCACGTCCACAACACTTCGCCCGAGGCGGCGTCGAAGGCCAAGACCTTGCGGTCGCCGCCCGCGAACAGCACGTTGCCGGCCATGACCAGCGTTTCGGCGCAGTCGCAACGAACTCGCCACATCTGGCCCGATCCGATCCGGCTGTCGGTTTCCTTCAACTGCACGTTGACGTCGTCCAGTTGCTTTTGCAGCGATTTGAGTGCCGCTTCCGGGCCGCGCCGGGCCCTTTGGACTTGCGTGTTGAGATCGCGTTGGCGATCCAGCAGACTCTTGCGGCGCAGGCTGGCGGCCGCGTAGACCTCGCGGTTGACCGCGAACAGCTCACGGCCGGTCGCCGTGTAGAAGGCGTTGGGCGCCACGATCAACTGATGGCCCCAGAACCAGCTGGAACGCGTCCGAAAGTTCTCCTGGTCGAAGCCGATCATCTGCTCGGTGCCGGTGAACACCTGGTTGTCGGCCAGCGTGGCATACGTTCCGCCGATGATGTGCTCGACGTAGGCTTCGTACAGCAACCGGCCGTCCTGGCGGTCGAACGCCGCGGGCGAGACGCGGCCCAACGGAGCGAACAGGCGCGTCTCGGAGGCCAACAGATAGCCCTGCGGCGACATGCGGCTCTGCGGCGCTTCGCCACAGGAGTCATTGCACCAGATCAGCTTGCCGTCCTCCGCGTTGACGGCGAACATCGCCACGCCCTCCGCCGGAAAGATGCCGGCGCCAAAGTAGGCAGTGCCGCCGTCCACCAGCACGCCGGTGCGGACCGGCCACAGCGAGATCATCTTGCCGCTGCCCAGCACCTTGCGGTCGCTCGGCGCCGCGCGGAACTTCCATTGCTCGCCGCCGTCGCCGGCCCGCAGGCAGTAGACGAAGCCGTCATCCGAACCGAAATACACCTTGTCCCGCCAGACCGTCGGCGCCAGCCGCACGGGCCCGTCCGTCGGGACGCTCCATCGCTCCCGGCCCGTCTTGGCGTCCAAGGCCGTGACTTTGCCGTCCGCGGAGGAGCCGAAATAGACGGCCCCGCCGGACACGGCCACCTGGTAAGCGTCATCGAAGTGGACGCGGCGCAGCTCGTTCTGCCCGTACCAGCCGCTCACCGGCCGCGGATTCGGTTCGCTCCAGGCCGCTTGCGGCGCGTGCCGAGGCTGGAAGACCCAGCACTGCGCCAGCGGCAGCTTGACCGTTTCCGCCGTCACCCCGCTGCGGGAGTTGTCGCGGCGGTAGGTCGGCCAGTCGCCGGCCCGCGACACGATCGGCAAGCCCACCGCAACCAACAACGTCAACGCCAGCCATCGTCCTGTACCGGCCCGCAACCGCGTGCCCCGTCGTCCCACCATCGTCGCCGAGAAACCGATCATGATCCATTCCTCCTCATTCACCAAGGACTTCACGGACGTTCCTGCGATGCACTCGTGCGATCGCTGCCGGTCTCCTGCCAGACACAGTTCGGCACGTGCATATCGTAACGCAATTCTTCCTGAGTTGCCACCTTCCTTCTTGGGAGGGCCCTCCGTGCTGATCGTGCGATTACGAGCGTAAGCCATCAGCGCGGCTGGCGTGCTGTCTGATTTTACCCTTTCATCTGGCAAGAAAAAGTCCGGCCAGTAACGGAGTTGGCCCGCGACGTGGTCGAGAACATCCCGGCCGCCAATCCGCATGCCGACTCGCCGGGCAACCCGGCGGTGTGGTACTTCTACGCGCCGGGGGCTTTGGATGCTCCCGGCCGTTCGTGGAGTCCGCCCAGACTGGCGTTTCCGTCGCAGGCCACGACGGCCCGCGAATTTCTCGCGGAACTCGCCGAACACAAGCTTCAGACGATCCGGCAAAGAGTGCGTGAGCATCCGGAGCAGACCTGGGAAGGCGCCGCGCGGTCCCTGCACGGAGACATGCCGTTGCCGCCGATCCCCGCGCCGCCGTTCGACCCCCGATGTCCGTCGAGGTGCCCGACCCGCACCTCACGGCCCTCTGGCGTCTGGGCGCCTGGCGCATCATTCGCCGCTGCCCGCGCATCGACCGAGATCATGCTGCGTCTGCGGCATCCCCACGCCGCGCCGATCAAGAGCGTGACCATCAACGGCCGGGATTCGCAGGCGTTCGACGCGGCCCGCGAGTTGGTGCGGCTGAGCCAGGGCACCGGCAAAGTCGCCGTGACGGTGCGTTACCGAAGGTCCTGCACGTCGCATGGCTCTCCAGAGCCGCGCGGCGGCTCGGACGGCGCCTCGTTGACAGCGCCGGCGCGGGCGATGACAATTCTCCAATTGCGTCGACCGGTCGGACTTTTGGACAGCACGCACTGAACCACTCGCCTGTCCGCACGATTTTTTGACAACGATCCACACCCCTACAGGAGCCTACCCCATGACCCGAAAACCTTCCCGACGAGCTTTTCTGAAGACTTCCTCTGCCGCCGCCATCGCCGGCACGCTGGCTGCGCCGCTGGGATTTCCGTCCGTGCTCCGCGGCGCCGAGGCCGGCGGGAAACTCAAACTGGGTCTCCTTTCCGCCGCGACTTACGGCTACATGGGCGCGCCGCGCTCGCAGGGTTCGAATCACGGGACGGCGTTCTCCACCGCCTGCAACGGCTACGACGAGGCCAAACGCAAGGAGTTCCAGGGCACGTTCGTGGCAGCCAAAAAACGCATCGAGGGCGCGCAGGTAGTCAAGATCTGGGATCCGGTCAGATCGGCCGCGGAGAAGTTGGCCGACGTGTGCGGCATCCCGACGGTCTGCGACAGCCCCGATGAATGTTGCGAGGGCGTGGACGCGGTGGCCATCCCGGACGACGGCACCGGCGAGCACTGGAAGTACGCGCTGACGCCGTTGCGCAAAGGCGTGCCGACGTTCTGCGACAAGCCGCTGGCCATGACCGCCAAGGAGGCGAAGGATGTCGCCGCGGTCGCACGCCAGGCCGGCACGCCGTTCATGTCCGCCAGCGCGCTGCGGTTCGTGCCGGACGTCGTCGCGGCAGCCAAGGAAGTGCCGTCATTAGGCGAGATTCACCTGGCCACAACGATCTGCGGCAACGAACTGGTGTATTACGGCATTCACGCGTTGGAGCTGGCTTACGCCGTCCTGGGCCGGGGCGCCGTGTCCTGCCTGAACGTCGGACAACCGGGCCGCAACATCGTCCGCGTGCGTTTCGACAACGGCCGCGATCTGGTGCTGATGGTCGCCGAGCGGGAATGGATGCGGGCCGGCTACCAACTCAACCTCTACGGCACCAAGGGCTGGCGGACCCTGACGCCCGACCTGACCGACCTGTACTGGTACCTGCTCGACCGGTTCCTCGACCTGGTCCGCACGAAGAAGGAAAGCGTGCCGATCGAGGAGGAAGTGGAAGTCATCGCCGTGCTGGAAGCCGGCAAACGCTCGCTGGCCGAGAACCGCGAAGTGACCATCGCGGAAGTGCTGAAATAAGCGGCGGGCGCCGGCCCGATGCCGCTGGCACGCACCATGCGCAAAGAACATCGCAACGATGGCCGAAACAACTTCGCGAATCTCACGCCTATGGCATGACCACAAAAGAAATGGGGATAGCTGACAGAAAGATTGCACTTTAGGACAGCCTACCATTGGCCGCTTGTTCACAAACAGAGGCCAA